>CP108401.1:0-437788 GCA_045039925.1 Streptomycetaceae bacterium NBC_01309 | reverse complement strand
GCCATCGACGCTGCCGGCAGTACCCGGACCAGCCGCGGCCGATGCGCCGAGGCTCTGCGGACGCCGCCAAGCCGACATCTGCCCGACGTGACGTTCCAGGGCGACGCTGGCGCGGAAGCCGGCACGGACGCGCGGAAACGGTCAACGGACGGCCCGAGGAAACTCTTGGGCATCGCTGAAAGCGAGTGGGTCGACTTCAACAGCATCCACCCTGATACGGGGCCGGACGACGCCGGCAGCAGCAAGGGTAAATTCGAGCTTGCCAAGGACCACTGCCGCAGACCTGGCGTCACACCACTGCCACAAAACCGATATCTATCGGGAGAAATACGGAATGGCGTTAACGCTGCGGGGCCACCAGAGAGAAGCCGTCGACGCGATCATCCGGGGACTCGACATCCCGCCCGGAAAACGCGTCCCCGACGCGGGACTACGCGCCCAGGTCCACTCGGCATGCGGCACGGGCAAGACCCTCACCGCCGCGACCGCCGCCCGACGGCTGGTCCCCCACGGCCGCGTCCTGGTCCTCGTCCCCACCCTCGACCTGCTCACCCAGACCGTCCGCGTCTGGCAGCAGGCCGGCCGCACCGGGCCGTCGGTGGCGGTGTGCTCCCTCCAGGACGACCCGGAGCTGGACGCGATGGACGTGCGGTGCACCACCATCCCCGTGCAACTGGCGCTGTGGCACGGCGAAGGGCCCGTCACGATCTACGCGACGTACGCCTCCCTCGGCGTCCTGGCAGAGGCCTTCGAGGGCATGTTCGGGCAGCAGCTGGCGCCCATGGACCTGATCGTCGTGGACGAGGCGCACCGCACCAGTGGATCGCTTGGTAAGGCGTGGGCTGCCGTTCACGACCAGAGCGTCATTCCGGCGGCGCGGCGGCTCTACATGACGGCGACGCCGCGGATCTGGGAGGAGCGCCCGCTGCGGGACGTCCGCGAGGGCGTACGCGAGCCGCTGCGCGAGGAACTGGCGGCCTCCATGGATGACGAGGGCATCTTCGGGCCGGTCGTCTACAGGCTCACCCTGGCCGACGCCATCGCCCGCGGGCTGCTGGCGCGGTACCAGATCATCGTGGTGGAGCTCGCGGACCCGGTCGTCTCGCCGGATCGGCTGCGCGGCGAGGAGCGCCTGGAGGAGCAGGTGCGCGGCGAGCGGCTCGGCGCGCTCCAGGCCGCCATGCTGCGCACCGCCGCCGAGCACGGTCTCCAGACGATGATCACCTTCCACCACCGGACCATTGAGGCCGAGGCCTTCGCGAAGGGGTTGCCGGCGGTTGCGCGGCGGCTGAACGACGCCGATCCGGAGACGTACCCGTCCCGGATCTGGGCCACCTGGCTCCAGGGCGAGCACGCCTCCGACCACCGGGCCAAGGTGCTCGCCGAGTTCGGCCGCAGGGCCGGCCTCGCGGTGCTGTCGAACTGCAAGGTGCTGGGTGAGGGCGTCGACATCCGCGCCGTCGACTCCGTGGCCCTCCTGGACCCCAAGGGCGCGCCTCACGACATCGTGCAGGCCATCGGGCGGGCGCTGCGGCAAAAGCCCGGGCAGGGGAAACTGGCGTCTCTCGTGGTTCCGGTATTCCTCGGGCCCGACGAGGTCCCCGAAGACATGTTCACCTCCCGTTCCTACCGTCCGCTGGTGAAAGTCCTCCAAGCCCTGCGCGCCCACGACGAGGACGCCGTAGAGCTGTTGGCGATCCCGCAGGAAAGCCAGAAGCGCCGTCTCGAACCCGCGGTGGGAATCGGCCCCGAACCGGTTGAAGGCGAGACGGAAAGCCGGATGCTGCTGCGGTTCTCCGCCCCCAGGGACCCGGCGATGGTCGCCGAGTGGGTCAGCTTCAACATCTTCGACACCGAACGCCAGGACTGGGCCCGCGGCTACGCAGCGTCACGGAAGTTCCGGCTGCGGGAGGGGCACCTGCGCGTCCCCTTCGACCACGTCGAAGGCGGCGCCGCCGGCACCTGGCAGGCCGCGACCGACGCCGAGCCCCTGCCTGGCGGGACAGACCCCGAGCTGGAGGAGCTGCCGGAGAACAGCAAGGCCCTTGTCCAGACGGGTAGTTCGGCGATCTGGCGGCCCGGCCGCGGGTTCCTGCTCGGACACTGGATCAGCGCCCAACGCAAGGCCTACGCCGCCAGCACCTTGAGCGGCCTGCGTATCCAACGGCTGAACGCGCTCGGCATGGTCTGGGATCACGGCGACGCCGCGTTCGAGGAGAACCTCGCCGCTGCCCGGGCGTACTTCGCCGACCACGGCACCCTCGCCGCCCCAAGGTCGGCGACGGCTTTGGACCGGCCGGTGGGGCAGTGGCTGTCCAACCAGCGCCGTCCCGGGGCCCTGGCCGGCCACCCCGAACGCGAGGCGACGCTGGCCGCGATCGACCCGGACTGGAACCCCGCGTGGCCGCTGGACTGGCAACGCCACTACGCCGGGGTCCGCGAATCCCTCGCCGCGGGCGCCAAGTTGGACGAGCTGGTGCCCGGGGTGACGATCCACGGACACGACATCGGCCGGTGGCTGGAACGGCAACGGCAGCCGGTGGTGTGGCGCGGCCTATCCGCCCGACAGCGCGAACGGCTCGCTGAGCTGGGCGTGAAGCCTGCCCCGGCCCCCAGGGCGGGGAAGGCCCCGAAAGGCACTCAGAAAGCCGCTCAAGGCCCTTCTGCGGCCTTCGAGCGGGGTGTCGCGGCCCTGCGCCAGTACCAGGCCCGGACAGGCTCGGTGACCGTTCCCAGGGGCCATGTGGAGGCCTTGGAACCGGCGTCCAAGGGCGGGGAGCCGGTCGAGGTGAAGCTCGGCGTATGGCTCTCCAACACGAAGAGCCGCCGCGCCAAGCTCACCGCCGACCAGCTCGACAAGCTCGCCGAGGCTGGCCTCGACTGGCGATGAGCGAGGTCACGGGAGGCACGGGGCGCAACAGCTTGGGCTTGCGCCCCGTTCGTGCGTCCGTGACGGGCCAGCTCGGTGTCCGGTCGCACGAGTCGCACGGGTCGCAAGGCCAGCGGACACTGGGGTTTCATGGACGGCAACCTTGAAGAACTACACGCTGTCGCATGCCGCATGCGGGCTGCCATTGAGGCTGCCCGCGACGCAGGCGAAGCCGAGGGAACCTTCATGGTCGACTTCCCCCATGGGCAGTGCGACGACGCCTCCGGAATGCTCGCCTCTTACCTGGAGGACTGTGGATTCGGCAGTTGGGAGTTGGTGGTTGGACATCGGCCGCCAAAATTTCACGCCTGGCTCGAGCGCGACGGAGTCATTCTCGACATCACCGCGGACCAGTTCGACGATGAGGGCCATCCGCCGGTCGTCGTCACCAGGGATCGGGCCTGGCACGCCCAGTTCGACGAGGTGAGCCGTCGGCGCGCACGCCCACGCCTTAACGAGATCGAGCACACCAGCACCCGAGAAGGCCTCATGCGGTTCCACGAAGCCGTCCGAGGTCGCCTTCCTGACACGCCGGACGTGGAGTAGACCACTCCGCGCTCGGGACACCGGCAACCGACTCGACCGACACGCCGCAGCTGAGGTTGATGACGCAGCTTTCGTCGCTCTCGCCCGCAGCGAGAAGGCGGTCGCTAGATTGCGTTGATGGTCTTCCGTTCCCGTCGCCTTGAGGATCTGTTCGGTGGCACGCTCGATGCCATCTCGTACGCCGACGTCGTGAGCCTGCTCGGCAACCCCGACGCGGCGGAAGCCGAAGACCTCGACTTCAAACGGGATCACTACACCAGCGACCCGAAGAGCCGGGAAGAGTTGGCCAAGGACGTCGCCGCGTTCGCGAACCACATCGGCGGGGTCATCGTCCTCGGCATCGCCGACGCCCGCGGCGTCCCCTCCAAAGCGTTCGACGTCGACCTCGCAGACCACCAAGTGCGCGACCTGCAGCAGCGCATCGCCGCCACCACCGCCCCGCCGGTCCGGTGGGAGGCCTTCCGCAAGGAAAACCCCAGCAACCCCGGGCACGGCGTTCTGCTGATCACCGTTCCGCGCAGCCCCCAAGCCCCACACGCCGTTACCGCAGCAACCACTCGGCCCACCGAGATCGCCTTGCGCTATCCCCGCCGAGCGGGCAGCAAGACCGACTGGCTGACCGAGACCCACGTGGCGACCGCGTATCACCAGCGTTTCCAGGACGCCGTCGACCGCCGTCAGCGGATGGCGGATGTCCACGATCACTTCCTCGCCGACGCGTTGCAGCGGGATGCCCCGCACCTGCTCGTCGCCCTGGTCCCCGATACGCCGGGTGACATGCCGATCAACCAGCAGTCCTTCAACGCGCACGCACAAACCATCCAGGACCATCAGCCACTCCTCGGGCTTGCCGAGCAGCCTTTCGCCGAGGTCCGGGTCGGGCCCCGCATGCTGCGGCTGGACTGGCCGACCGGCCATCGCCGGGACAAGGCCTACCTGTATGACGACGGCGCCGGCATCTGGGCTCTGCCGATCCCGGCACGCCTGCATTCCGCAGACGACGACACGCAACTGTGGGCTGTGTCGGTGGAACTGGTGGTGCACCGGCTGATCTCGGCTCTGGCGTTCCTGGCCACGCACGCGCGCGATCGATGCGGCGCCATGGGCACAGCCGTCGTCGAAGCAACACTGGTGAATGCGATGTACTCACACCCCCGGACTAGAACGGCACCGCCCATGCCCAGGCCCGGCGTCCCTGTCCGTGACCCGGTTTACCTCCTGGGCGTGCACCAAAGGCGCGCGCCCGAGAGCCCGATGGTCTCTGCTGGCGCCCGCGCAGAAATCAGCGCGCTGCTGGACGATCTCGCGGACGAATCCGTCCCGTTGGTTCAAGCGGCGTCCGCGCTGTCCGACCGGCTCTTCCATACATTCGGCCTGCCGGAAGTACGGTGCATCACCGCCGAGGGTGCCCTACGACAGGCCTCATGGGTCGGGGGCGAACTCGGCGACAGACTTATCGCTTGGGCAAGCGAACGCTCGGTACCGGTCATCTGACGCGCGCGCGCCGTTGCAGAGGTGTCACGGCCGGTCGAGCCAGTGGTGCTGGCCGTGTTCGTCGATGGTCACGCCGAACCGGGTGATCTCCGGACGGTCCTGGTCTTCCCACCAGCGGTACGCCGTCTCGGCTTCGTCCCACAGACGGCGGGGGCCGGCCTGGGTGACGTCGTGCCGGGTGCGGCCGGGGATGGAGTCGGCGGAGGCCCAGGAGGCGCCGTCGGACAGCCATAGGGTGCACTCGTCCGCTTCGTCGCCGCTCCCCCAAGCCAGCGAGTAGCGGCAGCCGGGGACCCGCAGACCGACCGCGAAACGCTCGTGGACGTCCGCGACCAGGAGGCGGGGGTCCAGGGCGGTGGTGGTGTCGTCGCCGGTGGTGCCGGTGGTCCAGGCGGTGGGCTGTTGGGCGCGCAGCCACATGAACGCGGAGGTGTCGACGATCCGGCCGGTCGCGGTGTGGCCGTCGGACTCCAGGCGCAGCAGGCCGCCGGCGGACATGCCGTGGCCGAACGGCGTGACGATGACGCCGCGGGTCTGCTGGACCCAGGCGTACGGGATGGTCTGCACGGTGCAGGTGGCGATCAGGCGTTGCACGGTGGTGCCGTCGGGCATGCCGTCGGTGCCGTCCGCGCACACGACGCGGGGCCGGTACCCAGCGGCTTTGAGTGCGGCGTCGGCGTCGGCGCAGATGTCGGGGTCTATGTCGACGGTGGTGATGTTCTGGTCGCCGAGGCGGTGGGACAGCAGGGCGGCGTTCCAGCCGGTGCCGGTGCCGATCTCCAGGGCGCGGTCGCCGGGTTCGGGGGCGAGGTGGCGGAGCATCGTGGCGACCATGTACGGCATCGACGACGACGAGACCGGGGTGCCGTCGTCGGCCCGGTGGGTGACCAGGGGTACGTCGGCGTCGACCAGGCGCTGCCAGGCGTCCGGGTCGGTGGTGCGGTCGACGAGGGTGTTGTCCAGGTCCCAGATGCGGTCGGGGACGTAGTCGGCGCGCGGGACCGCCCGGAACGCCTCCACCCAGTCGGGGGTGATGACGCCGCGGGCGGTCAGGTCGTCGATCGCGGACACCGTGTCGTCCACTCTCACCGTTGGGGGTTCTGGGGTGGGTTCGCCGGGGGCTGCGGGTTCTGCGGCGGCTGTTCGCGGTGGCCGTCGCGTTCCGCGGTGTCCGGCGGACCGGAGTGCTTGCCTGCCATCGTCGCCCTGCCTTTCCGGATCGTGGCTCACCGATGGAGTCCAACTCCACACGCTAGTTGGACAGTTACGTGTGGGGCCAGACCGTGAACGGTCGGCGGGCGCAAAGCCGGGCGGCTCGCCTACTAGTCGGATCTCGGTCGCAGTCCGCCGACCTCGCGCGGCGGCACCGCACGAGGTACCCCCCGGTCACCCCTGTGCCGTCCGTTCCGTGATCAGGAGGCGCGCATCCAGGGCGGCAGTGGTGGCTACTCATCGTCTTCGTCGAGTGGCCCACCCGCGCCGGAACGGGCTTCGGCGGCCAGCCACTGGGCCACCGCGTCGATGGCTCCCATCGCCGTTGGAGTGGTGAACGGTGGAACATCTCCGTTGCCAGCCGCGGCGTTTCCGTTCAGGGTGTCGATAAACCCTTGTAGTTGCCGCCAGCGAAGCTGGCGCTCCACCTGATCTCTCAGGAGGACTTCGGCGCTCGAATAGCGATCGCGCCACAGCCCGGCGGCGTGCTTGAGGGTGTCGTTGCAGGGGCCGTCTCCGCGTCCCGGGTCCTCGATGGCGTCGCTCTTGATGACGCTGGGGAGGTCATCGACGGCGGCGCTGAAGAGCATGCGTGTGCGCCACACCGCGCCGGTCATCGTCACCGTCGGCACTCTCGCTCCGATAAACGGGCCGTGTGAGGCGAGGCCGACCAATGCCCACCTCGCGGTCGCGAGGTACCAGGTGTCCTTGCCGATCTGGTGCACGGTCCCGTTGGAAAGGTCGATGAGCTCCGCCACGGGTGTACCGACCCAAGCGTGCGCATGGATCTGGGGGTAGCGAGTGCCCCCGGGATTGTCGAGGTCGACGGCGGACCAGCCATTGCGGAACCGCCGGTCTTGGACGGCAGCCGCCGCGACCGTCGCCGCAGTGTTCTCGGTTGCCAGGAGGGTCCTGAGGACGGCTTCCTTGTCCGCTTCCGGGATGTGGACGGGCTTGGTCACCGCGGCGATAGCGGCCTCCAGCGACGTCAGCAAGGTGAAGCGGTAGCGCTCGGAGCCCAGGTCGTGTTCCAACAGCGGCGGGAACGACGAGCCGTCGCCGAAGTCCTTCGGGTTGTTGCTGACGAAGATCACATGGGTGCGCGGGTTTCGGTGGAGGAAGTCGGTGACGGTCAGCCAGATCGCAACGTCCCTCGCCCCGCCCTTCTTGCTCTTTGGGTCGTCGAGGACTTTGATCTTGGCGGGCTTGTCGCAGTACGCCTCGCGTTCGAGCGCCAGGTCTGCAACCCCCGGAGGTGTGGGTACAACCTCGAACACGTCGGCATAGACGCGCTTCCAGTGCTCCCGCGCGGCCGCTTCATCGTAGGCGGGCAGAGCTGGTGGTGCCTCGGTCCACGGGGCACTGTTGGCGAACTTTCTGGCACTGGCCGCAAGCGCGGCATGGGCTGCCCGGTGCGGAAGAATCTTCCTCGCCACCAACTCATCACGCACCACCGCGGGGAGGCACACGCGGTGCTCCGTGCGCGCGATCGCGCGGATCACGTCGAACTGTTCTCTGTCGATGTCCGCATACAGGACGTTCGCATCGAAGAAGATGACCGCCATCGCGCCACCGTACGGCCAAGCCCGGTTCGACGAAGGTGATTTGCGCAGCAACTTCCCGAAACGGGCTGAGCGTCAGCCCCGGGGGTCGGCAGGCTCCGACCGAACAGGGCCGCCCCGTCCGTGATCACCAGCCGCGCCGCGCCCGGGACCGCGCCGAGAAAGCTGCGGTCGCCGGCCGCCCGCTCCACGGCCAGCGCGTTGAAGATCGGCGTCTCCGGGTCGCTGGCGGCCAGGCGGCGCCGACGGGCGCGCCACGTACGCCGGTCACGCGGCGAGGGCAAAGTCATACCGAACTCAACGACGCCATCCGCCCCAGGACGCGCCGCTCGCCGACACCGCCGGTACGCCCGTTCGTGGTGCTACCCCGGTCGGTGGGCGCTCGTTGCTCATGGCGTGGATCTGGTCGACGTCGGCACGGCGGATGAGGTGGTGCTGGTGTTCGGTCCGGTCGCCGCACTGGAACAGGTGGTGGGTCGCCTGACCGCGTGCGGTGTGCTGGCCGACCCGGCGCCGGTGCTGCCCGACGCCGACCATCCGGTCCACGGGTCGTGCGTGCTGCGCATGACCGACCTGGGCGGCGGGCGGACCCCTGGTCGCGGCCGCGGAAGCGGACGGCGCAAGGCACCGGTCGGGATCCTCGGGTCTCTGGCCGTGTGGCTGCGACGCCCGGGCCACGACAACGCCCGCCGCCCACAAGACGGTCCAGAAAGCCGGCCGGGACGCCACCGCGCCCGGACCAACGCCTGACCCCGGCTCGATCCCCCGAGGACGTGCGGGGCTCCCCGCCCCCGAGCGAGCCCCGCACACAGCCCCGCCGCAGCAACCACCCGCCCAACAGAAGCCGTTCACCCGAACGGGTGACGCCGGGCGAAGTGCGGAGAACACCGGCCCGGTCGCCCCCCGGCTGCTTTTGCGAACAGTCGCCGAAGCAACTGCCTTGGCACCGGGCATGTTTCGCCCTGCGGCACCCGCCACGACCGGCCGTGCGGACGGCAACACGCGTGATCATGGCCGAAATTGCTGTTCTGGCCTGTTCCATTCGGCGTTGGGGAGGTCTACGGTAATGCGTCCCGGAGGGGCCGCACGGCGCACCGGGCGCCGTTGAGGTCTTCGTCCGCGTGCCCACCCCCACCCGGCGCGCGGCCTCCGGCACTGGCGGCCCCGTGGCGCGGAAACCCCCCACCGCGCCCGGGACCGCCCGCAGCTACAGGACCCCTTCCCCGGGAACGGGGAGAGAGGCCGGCGGCGACGCTGCAGACGCCGGTACCTCCACACGCGCGCTCCGCTCCGCGCGCGGCTCTCCCCGTAGCGAGGGCCCTGGTCTCCATCAATCTGGGACCAGGGCCCTCGTGCGTGGGGCGTCGGCCTATCGGCACCGCCCCGGCTCAGGCGCGGCTCATCACCGCCTGCGCCCGGGACCGGGCTGCTCAGCCAGTCGGGCCTGGACGGCCGCGGCGAGCTCGGCGTCGCGTCCGCGCATCCGCTTATCGCCGTCATCGCGAATGCGTGCGGCGTCCGCGCACGGCCCGCACAGTTCGCTGTGCCGTGCCCCGCGCGAGCGCACGTCCTCAACCTGCTCCCACCGCTCGTCGGTGAACTTGGCCTTGCACCAGGCGCACTTCGGGCGGCGCGATTCGCGGTGGGCCGCGCGGCGTTCTTCGGCGCGGCGGTGTCGCTCGGCGCGCTCGGCCTCGTGGAGCCGGTCGCCCTTCGGGTTGTCGAGAGCGTCGGTGAGGGTCTGCCAGCCGTGGCGCCCCAGGCGCTGCCACACCGGGGCGCCGGCGCCGTGGGCGTCCAGCTGCTCCAGTTCGGTCACGACCACGGGCACGGCCTGGTGGTAGTCGACTGCGGTGATGTCCTCGCTCGACCGGTCGTAGTAGCGCCCGGCAATGAACGGCCAGGCGTCGTCCTTCAGTCGTTGGATCCGGCTGGCGCGCTGCGCGGGGGTGGTGCCGGTGAACACGAACGCGAGCGGCGGGTATCCCTCGCGGCCCGTCGCCGGGTACACCCGCGACCACAGCCGGAACCCGTTCACGTCCGCGCCGCCGGAGCGGCGGGCCCGGTCGGCTTCCTTCGCGTCCGCCTTCGGCGCCAGGAGCTCGAACCACTCCGCGTAGCGGCGCACCTTCGCCACCAACTCGGCGACCGGCTCGCTGCCGCGGTCGACCTCGACCAGGAGCACCGGCACCCCCGCCTCGTCGGGGCCGCGCACGACCAGGTCGGTGTACTGGGTGAAGTAGGACAGCTTGTGCGCGACCTCCGTCTCGCACGCCAGCACCGTGGCGAACCCCGGCGCCGATCAGGTGCGCCGCGGTGGAGGTCACCGCGGCGGCGTGCGCGTCGAACCCGCCCGCACCCCGCGGCCGGTGCCGCGTCCCACCGGCGGGTGGGGCCGGGCGCAGCGCCGACATCCTCACCCCCGCCGGCAGCATCGCCTTCGCCTCCGCATGGCCGCGTGCGGTCAGCACCCACAGCTGATGCCCGGACGGCAGCTTCGACTCCGCCCGCACCATCCCCCGCCGCCGCAGGTCGTTCAGCGCGTTCCTGGTGATCCGGTCATGGGCGTGGTGTGGACGGAGCATCCTCCACAACTGTTCGCCGGTCGCCCGCTGGAACACCGCCAGCGCGACCAGGACCTCCCCGCGGTGAATCCCCGACGACTGCCACGCCCCACCAGAGACAGGGCGAGGCAGAGAAGGGAAGTCGAATCCCCGCCCACCCCCGCCCCGGACGGGCTGACCTGGGACTTCATGCTCCGCCCGCCGCACGGCCGCGGACGAGGCCATGGACGAGGCAGCGGACGAGGCCCCGGCCCCCTTGTCCACCCGCCCAGGACCATCGCCCCGCGGCGTCCGAAGAGGGCGTTCCGGACCGCTCCGCAGGCCGCTCTCCCCTCCCCCGCCCGGCCCGGCCTGCCCGCCGGTGTCGTCCCGCTCCGTTGTTCCGCCGTGCTTCTCGTCCACGCTGCGCCTCCACCACGATCCGAGGCCGGCCCCGTGCCGACCCACGAACCGCACAGCGTGAACAACACCCCCTTGTCCGCGGTCTGGGCCACAGCCCTGACCAGGAGAAACGCACATGGCCTAGACCCCCTATGCCAACGCGGCCAAGAGGTCCCGCACATGCCCGATTAGGCCCCTTGTCCTCCTGATTCGTCCCGAATCCGGGGTGCGGTGCCCAGGTGCGCGCACCGCACCGGGATGCGACATGCGGTGCGCGCACCGCACCGCGAACCGCAGACGCGAACGGGGCGCACCGCACCGCGCATCGCCCCGCCGGAGAGGGGCCCAGTGCGGCGTGCGCGTTGAGGTGCGCGCGTTGCGGTGCGCTCCCGGTGCGCTTGGCGAACCACCTGGACGACACGGCGGACAAGGGGGGTGACAAACCCGGACGGTCGAGGGGGTTATCGCCATGAACCGGACAGCGTGGCTGGACCGCGCGTGCGGTGCGGTTGCTGTGCGAGGCAGCACAGCGGTCCGCGGTTGTCCGGTGCGGACTGTGCGCACCGGCGACGCTCGGCGCACCGCTGCCGTACAGGTTCGGAGGGGGCCGTGGGGTGTCAGCTCTCAGTGCGGCGGTGCGCGCACCGCGCCCGTGGCCGGTGTGCGCGGTGCGGCCGTGTGGTCAGCTCCGGCCGTGGTGCTCGTGGTCGAGTTCGCGGCACACCTCGTTGGCTTTGTTCATGCGAAGTGAAGGCGTCGGTACACCGGTTCGGGTGCCGTCAGGATTCGCGAGGGGTTGGTGTTCACGGGTTTTGAAGGCGGTCGGGTGGTTGCGGTGTGAGCATCGAAGTGCTCTTCGTGTCGGGGAGGCTCCGATGCCGCCGGCCGCGAAAGGGTCCTGCGCGCGACTGCGCTGCTGGTGAACGACTCCGTCGTGCTCCACGGCGGACAGCGTCGGGAGTCGTCCTATTCCTCCCTTCCACACGCGATCAGCAGTAGCCACATAGCGCAGTCGTGATGCTCGAAATAGCTGCGGGTCCTACGGTCGCCTCAATTGGCCGACTCTCCGAGAGGACTTGCATGCCTCGCAGCAGCGCAACCCCCACCACCAAGCGTTCCCGACGTGCTCGTCGCGTCGTCGGCGGTCTGTTCGGGGCCGCGGCCCTGGCGACGTTGAGCGCCGTTGCCGCACCGTCCGCCTCGGCCGGCACGGACCCGGTCCCCACCACGTGGGACCACAAGTACACCGCCCCCGGCGTCACGGTCTACGTCAAGGAATACGGGGACGTCATCTCCGTCTGCGACTCGGCCGCCAACGGCTACTCGGCCTGGGTGCACGTCTCCGAACCCTATGGCCCGGGGTACTCCATGCAAATCGGGGGCTACGGTTCCTGCGTCACGCGCAGCGCCAGCAATGGCGGCGCGTACGACCTCCAGGAGAACGTGCAGATCGGGCTCAACTTCATCGGCGCCGCGGCGGGCACCGGCGCCTACAAGACCTTCATCAACGATAATCGGGTCACCTGACACCAGGACGACCAGGCGACGGCGGCACAGCACGCGGATGCGCTGACGTGTCGACCACCCGGCCCCTGACACCGGCCCGAAGTCCTGCCGAAGCATTGGCGCTCCGGCAGGACTTCGGCGTATTCCGTCGCCAGGGACGGTGAAAGGGGTATCGCAAGCAAACAGAGAACGTGCGATCGTTCCGAACACCGGGAAACTGCCCCCGCCCGGAGCCCCTCGGCGAGGTCCAGCCAGCCATCACGGCAAGGAAACCGAGGCAGAAGACCAGCAGGATCCGGTGAACCCGCGGCAGTTGATAGACGCGGACAGCAGTGCCCCGCTGCGGCATTGGCATCCTCCCCCGATCAGATGCCCGACCGTTCGGCCGGACGTACCCCGACCGAGGGGCTCAGCCCGCCAGCGCCTTCAAAGCTCGTGAACATTTCGTGCCCCCGTCCGTCACTCCCTTCTGCCTTCGCAACTCGCGTACAACTGCCTTCACGAGTGGGTTCTGGCACAGATCTTGGGGAGCCGTCGCAGAGGGTCACAGCGCTGTTCGAGTGCGCGGGACGAAATCGCGTGAGACGGCGTACGCCTCGCCGTTGATCCGACGGAACTGACGCTCCATCAAGTCTCGGTTGGACTCTGCCGAAACTGGTTGAGGGCGATGACGGTTCTGCTCATGCAGACCTACGAATCGTTTTGGGAATCGCTGGTGTTCGATAGCGGCGACGACATGACCGTCGAAGCGGTGGACGCGGTGCCCGGCGCGGTGGAAGTGGCGGCAAGAGGCCGGGCGGGCGGGGCCGAGTGCCCGGACTGCGGCGGGTTCTCGGACCGGGTGCATGACCGCTACCAGCGCAGACTGAAAGATCTCCCGTGTGGTGTGCGGAGCGTCTTCATCAGGTTGACGGTCCGGCGATTTCTCTGCGGGGTTGCTGGCTGTCCCCGCCGGACCTTCACCGAGCCGTTCAGTTCGTTGGCCGCACCTTACGCGCGCTTCACCGTCCGGCTCAGCCGCGTCCTGGAGCGTGTCGGGCTCGCGTTGGCCGGCCGGGCCGGCGCCCGGCTGGCCGCCCACCTGGGCTTCGGTGCGGGCAGGATGACGCTGTTGCGCCGGGTCATGGCGTTGCCCGATCCGCGGTTCGGCACGCCGCGCGTGCTCGGCGTGGATGACTTCGCGACCCGCCGGGGCCAGATCTACTCGACCGTCCTGACCTGCGGAGAATCCCACCGCGTGGTCGACGTGCTGCGGACACGCGAAGCCGGGCCGCTGGCCGCATGGCTGATCGACCACCCAGGCGTGGAGGTCATCTGCCGGGACCGGGCCGGCGCATACGCCGAAGGGGCCCGGCTCGGCGCGCCCGGCGCTCTGCAGGTCGCCGACCGGTTTCACCTGTGGCAGGGCCTCGGCCGGGCTGTGGAGACCTGCGTCGCTGCCCACCGCGACTGCCTGCGCGCCCCGCCGCAGGACGGCACGCCGCCGAAGCCGGCAAGCCCGGACCCCGTCGGTCGACGGGCCGAAGGCAAACGAGCCGCGCACGCCCTGGTCCACGAACTGCTCGCCCAGGGCCACTCCCGGCGAGCGATCGCCCGGCACCTGGGCTGGGGCCTGAACACCGTGCTTCGGTACGCGACCGCCGAACGCTGGCAGGACACCTTCCGAGGGAACCGTCCCCGGCCCAGCAGACTGGACCCGCACAAGCCCTACCTGGAACAACGGTTCGCCGCGGGGTGCACGAGCGTCAGGCAGCTGCACGGCGAACTGCTCGCACGGAACGCCCCCGTCACCTACGCCATGGTGCGCGCGCACGTTGCCACCCTGCCCAGCACCCCGTCCAGCACCCCGCCCCGGCCACCGACGGTGCGGCAGGTCACCGGCTGGCTCACCCGGCACCCCGAGACTCTGAGCGAGGACGAACGCGCTGATCTGAAAGAGGTTTTGGCACGTTGTCCCGAACTGGACGCGGCCGCCGAACACGTCCGCGACTTCGGCGAGATACTCGGCCGCCGTTCTGGAGCCAGGCTTCCCACCTGGATCGCTGCCGTCGACGCCAGCCAGCTCCCTGGTCTCACCGGCTTCGCACTGCACCTGCTCCGGGACTTCGACGCCGTGACGGCCGGGCTGACCCTGGAGTGGAGCTCCGGCAGCGTCGAAGGCGCCGTGAACCGCATCAAGAAGATCAAAAGGCAGCTCTACGGCAGAGCCGGATTCGAACTACTCCGCAAGATGATCCTGCTTCAGTGACCCTCTGCGACGGCTCCCCAAGATCTGTGCCAGAACCCACTTCTCACCGACAAACTCAGTCACCGACTCCCGCCGTGCTCTGGGGACCCGCGAGACGCTCGGCGACGGCGCGCGCGACGCGTTCGCCGTGGGCACCGCCGTGGGGCAGTGGGGCCTTCCCCCGGTCGAGGCCGTGTACACGATGAAGGTCGCCGACGCGGCAGGCAAGCCCCTGGACGGAAGCCACGGCCAGACGTACACGTTCCGCATCCCCCGCCCGGACGTGAGCGAGTTCTGGTCGCTGACCGTCTACGCCGCCGACACCCACCTGATGGCCCACAACACCCTGAACCGGCACAGCCGCAGCGACCGCACCCTTCAACCCGACGCCGACGGCACCTACACCATCACCCTCGCCGCAGACACCGACGGCAAACAGGACGACCCCGGATTCCTCCCCGTCCCGGAGAAGCCGTTCTACGTCATCCTGCGCCTCTACGGCCCCGACGAGGAGATGCAGCGCGGCGACTACCGGACGCCCGACCTTGTACCCGCCCCCTGACAGAGCCGCAGTTCAACGCGATCTGGGCGACGTCGTGGCGGTCGCGTCCGGGGATGGAGTCGGCGGAGGCACCAGCTCGACTCGGGCTCGACTGGCGGTAGACGGGGCGGACATGTCTGTGGGGCGCGGTGGATACCGCGCCCCCACAGACATGTCCGGCTTCGTGGCTCAGTCGATCGGCGTCGGCACGTAGCCGTCCGGGGTCGCGAAGTCGACGTAGGCGGGGAGGTCTTGGGCCACCAGTCGAGCTGCGGAACTGGGGTGGAGGTCCGTCCGGTTCAGGATGTCGTTGATCAGACCGGAGAACACCGGTTCCGCCTGCTCCGGTGTGATCGCGGTGTTGGGTCCCTCGCCGATCCACGAGTCCACGATGGGCCGCATCGCCTCCGGCAGCCCTCCCGGAGGGTTGACCATCTCCCATGCACGGAAAGGGTTTTCGTGGAAGAACTGCTCCATGAGCGGGCTGACGACCTTGATCGGCACTGCGGTGCTTCCTTCGTTCGACGGCCAGAAGCCTGGAAGTCAAACACCTCATACCGACATCACCAGTCGCATATCACCCATTCGAGCGACAGGGTTCCGCAAGTGCTCAGAAGCAGCGGGGCGCGGCGGCGCAGTCCAAGGTCTGGGACATGTGTGTGGCGGCCCATTCGATCTCCCGCTCGATGGGCTGGGTGTAGTCCATGCGGTCGTGCGGGGCGGTGGGGTGGCTGTTGTAGAGCGCGCGGGCGGCGCCGCGGCAGACCAGGTGCCGGGCGTGCATGCCGCTGGCGGCCGTGGGGACGCGGATGGCCAGGCGTCCGCCCGGCCACGGCTCCAGGGCCCCGTTGAGGACCGCTTCGTCGGTGGGGACCACGACCAAGTCCTGCCCGACCGCGCGGGAGACAGCGGCCAGCAGCTCATCCTGGCTGGAGAACTGTCCGAGCCCGCGCACTGCCTCGTCCGCCCAAGCCCGCTCGGGAGCAGCGTGCCGGGCCCTCTTCCACATAGTGCTGTCCTTCTCCTGGGCTGTCGTGCGCGCTCCATGCTGACATGGGCGGATGACGTAAATCCGTCCCGGAAGGCCGGCGCCCTTGTGCGCTGCCTTCCCTGCGCGCTCCCCGGGCGGCTCTCCCCGTAGGTCCCTGGTCACCACCCGAGACCGGGGACCTCGCACGTCGCGTGGAGAGGGCTGTTCAGGCGGCGGGCACGGGATGGTCGGGATCCTCGTGCCACGGGGTCTGATGGACGGTGCCGTCGTCGGCGATCGTGACGGTCAGGCCGAAGTCGTAGACCTCGGGCTTGCCGAGGCCGTCCCACCAGGCGTGCGCGGCTTCGACTTCGTCCCACAGGGAGCGCGGGCCGGCCTGCCAGACCGCGGGGGCCTGATCAGCGTCGTGCGGGAACGTGGCTGCCGCGACCGACAAAGCGTCGTCCGCGGTCGTGGCGAGGCTGTAGAGCCAGACCGTGGTCGCGTCG
The DNA here is from genome assembly GCA_045039925.1 of Streptomycetaceae bacterium NBC_01309. Classification (GTDB taxonomy): domain Bacteria; phylum Actinomycetota; class Actinomycetes; order Streptomycetales; family Streptomycetaceae; genus Yinghuangia. The sequence goes on along the minus strand of CP108401.1, from coordinate 421,347 downwards.
GTGTCCCGGGCGATGGCCTTGGTGCAGCCGGGCACGGCCAGGCCGACGGCGAACTCGCGGGCGTCGTACTCCCCACCGCTGACCTCCCCCAGCGTCACCGTGGACACCGAGGCGCGGGCGTGGTCGGTCCAGCCGGGCGGGGTGTAGGCGGCGTGGCCGGGCCGGTTCGGGCGCTGGGCGCGGATCTTCATGAATGACGCGGCGACGGTGAACCGGCCAGACGCATGGTGCGGGTCGTGGACGGTGAGGGCCACCAGGGCGTCGTGGGGACTGTAGTCGGTGCCCCAAGGCGCGACGATGCGGCCGCCCGGGCGGGTCTGCGCGAGCCAGGCCGGGGCGATGGATCGGGTGCCGGCGGTGACGTGGACCAGGTCGTACGGCGCGGCGTCGGGCCACCCTTCGGTGCCGTCGCCGGTCACCACCTTCACCGGGGCGTCGGCGCGGGCGAGGTTGACGCGGGCCTGGTCCGCGAGGACGGGGTCGACTTCGACGGTGACGACCTGGTCGACGCCGAGGCGGGCGGCCAGGAGCGCGGCGGTGTAGCCGGTGCCGGTGCCGACGTCCAGGACGCGGTCGCCGTCGCTGACCTTGAGGTCGTAGATCATGTCCGCGACCACCGACGGCATCGACGCCGACGACGTCGCGAGGCGGCCGGGCTCCGGGCCGGTGTGGTCGCCGTCGTCCCACTGCGTCACCAACGCCGTGTTGCCGTACACCGCGGCCGCCCATCGCTCGGGGGCCTGGGTGCGGTCCAGGGCGGTGTAGGTGCCGGTGGCAGGGTCGTGCGCCCACACCAGGTCCGGGACGAACGCGGCGCGCGGCACGGCCGCGAAGACTTCGGCCCAGCCGGGCGGCATCACGTCCGCCTCGGTCAGCAGCGCCGCCAGCGAGGCTGCGGACGGCGTGGGCGGCGGGGTGTGCGCGGCCATGCGTCAGCCGCCGGGGCGGCGTCGGCGCCCCGGCCCTGGCGGTGTTCCGCCGTCCGGGCTCGGAGTCGGGTCCGGCGGCGGGTTCGGGTTCGGCGGCGCCGGGGTGATCGGCGCGGGCGGGCCCTTGTGCCCCTGACGTAATCCGGTCGGTGGGTTCATCAGGTCAGCCTCCCCGAGCCGTACGGGCCTGCCTCGGCCGCCCCGGCAGGACGGGCCGCTGCGGCCATCGTCGCGCACCCGGGACGTTCGGCGGAATCCTTCGGCCGTCCGCCCTACTGAGTCACTCGGTGTCCTCGTCCTCGTCGCCTGAGACAGGCTGTTCGGCGTCATCGCTCGGCGACTGGCCTGCTGAAACGGCCTGTGCCGCTCGCATCGCAGCAAGGTAGGTCGTCGACAACCCTTGGACGCCGGCGAGCTGGTCGGCGATGCCACGCTGCGCGGCCAGAAACGAGGTGTCGAGCTTGGGCATCGACGCGGCAATCTGTTCGGCGATGCCACGCTGTGCGACCAAGAACGAGGCGTCGAGCTTGGGGATTGATGTCAGTGCCTGCGCCGCTGCATTGCCCGAAAAATCTAGCTTGGGCATTGATGCGGCGATTTGTTCGGCAATTCTTCGCTGCGCCTCCAGGATGGAGGTGTCTACTTTCGGCATCGAGGCCAGGATCTGCGCCGCCGCGGTGGGGTGAGCGATGGAGGAGGCCCAGGTGGAGACGTTCTGGGTGCCGCGTGCGACGCCCCTCGTTGCTCGCCGTGCCGCCTGCGTCGCGTTCTGCTTGAAGCGCCGCAAGAGCTTCATGCACTGATCATCTGCGGTATCGGGCAAAGTCGGGTCGCCATCGGACAGGACGGTCGGCGATTCGTCCGTCTCTTTGGTCGAGAAGAGAACTTTCATGGGCCATACGCACGCCACGCCGAGCGCAGTCCCATCGTCATTTCCCAGGGCGCTGCCGTACAACAGCCATTGCACATTGGCCGTGTACCAGACATCCCCTTCGATCTCGTGGCCCGTGACATCGTTCACGGACAGCAGGGCGACCTCGGGGGCGGCAAGCCACGAACGCCAGCCGGTCTCGGTGTCGGGCATCTCCAAGCCGACGTAGCCGAGGGGGGAATCCAGAGCCTCCACGGCCGTCTGCGCGACTCGTCCACGAACGGCAGCCGACCTCAGCAGCTCTTCGGCAGCAGCTTCGGCTGCTTCGCCGGATACCTCGTTGGTGTACTTCGCGACTACCTCGTTGAAGTCCTTCAGCCTGGTGAGGCGGCCCTCCATGCCGCTGACGTCCTCGTCCATCGGGAATGGATAGAAGGTGCCGTCACCGAAGTCCTTGTGGTTGTTCGTGACGAAGCAAATTTGTTCATCTGGGTTCGCCACAAGGAAGTCGAGGATGGAAAACCAGATGGCCGCATCGCGGCCGCCTTCGGCGCGCTTCTCACCCTGCTTCGCGGGGGGAAGCGCCAACGCCTCACGGATGAGCGCCTGTTTGGCGGCGTCGCCAGTGGTTTCGATCACCTCGAAGATCTTGAGGTACTGACTTCGCCAGTGGCCCTGGATTCGCTCCAGATCGAGCCTCTCCAGGCTGATGTCCACCTCCCACGGAGCGACACCACGCAACGCATCCAGCCCTCGCGTGACCGACTGGTGCTTGAGGATGTAGGGCTTTGCTTGGTGCGCAACCAGCTCCTCCAAAACCATCCAGGGCACAGCCACCCGATGGTGTCCGGACTCACGCAACTTGCGGATGAGGTCCGCTCGCAGGCTGTCAGGGCGGAGCAGGTCCACCGCATTGGTGTCAAAGATGATCAACCGTGTCTCCAAGCTTCCTAGGACAGCAAGTGTCCCAGCGGACACAGGGACGCGGCAGTCGCACTGCATCGCACGGGGCGACTCGCCGTCGAACACATGTGCGACAAGGCTGCCTTGTCGGTTCTACGATCGGGGCATGGGGCGCAAGGATCTGTCGGCTGGCACCTGGGGGTCGTTCGGGGAACGCGCCGCTCGGTCTCTCGCTGCACCCACTACCGAGGGCCAGACCGGCCACGGGACCGCCGGGGAGATGGCCGACAGGGCCGCGGCGGCTGCCGCTCCCCCGGAGCCGGCCTCGCGCGCCGCCGCGCGGGTCGACGGGCCGCCGCCGCCCGAGGACGGCGGGCCGTGGGCGTGGGTCGACCTCCCCGACGGCGCCGGAACCGTGAGGGTCCGGGCGCTGCGGTGGGTGCGCAGCAGTTCCGGCGCGTGGGCTCTGCAAGCCGCCGTGCCCGGGTGGAAGGCGATGACCGACTGGAACCGCGGCGGGTGGGAGCCGGGGCCGGTCGACGAGGTCCACGTCGTGCCCGGCGCACAGGTGCGGCCGATCCCCGGCCAGGACTACAGCGCAGTGCCGCGGGACGCGAGCGGCGGCCTGGTGCCGTAGCGCTGTTGCAATCACGGGTGTACGTGACGCCGTCCGGTACTACGTGGTCTTGGTGACCGCGGGGGGTTGCCAGGTGCCGTCGAGGGCGGCGGAGTCGGGCCAGTAGGCGCGCAGGTAGAGCGCGAAGTGGCCGTCGGGCGCTGGGAGCCAGTTGGGGAGGTGTTCGTCGGCGGGGCGGCGGGCGCCGGCGTAGAGGGTCAACGAGCCGTCGTCGCCCAGGCGCAGGGTGGTGTTCTTGGTGCCGAGGGAGTAGCGGTCGAGTTCGTTGGGGTGGAAGAAGTGGTGCTCGTTGTAGAGCGTCACCGACCAGAAGCCCTTGACCGGCGGCAGCGCGCCGGGCGGGAACGTGAGCTTGTACGTGTGTTCGCCGGTGAGCGGTTCGCCGTCGGCGTCGAGGTCCTGGTAGAAGTACGCGGTCTCCGTGGGGGTGTTGACGAAGATGTTCGCCTTGCCCATCGCGGCGCGGGAGAGGTAGTCGCCGCCGAACGCCGCGCCGTTGCGCTGGGTGCTCCAGTGGTGGTCCAGCGGGATGCCGATGTTGCGGAACTCGAACAGCTCCTGGATCAAGGTGGCGTTCGCTTCCTTGGCCGTGGCGCGCAGGACGTCCGCCTTGTCGGGGTGGGCGGCGGCTTCGTCGAGCACGGCCCGGAACATGCCGTACAGGGCTTGTTCGCCGGGGCGTTCGGGGACCTCGTCCAGGACGGCGGGCAGCAGGTCGAAGAAGGTGTCGGGGTCGACCCACTGGGTCTCGTGCTCGCCGGAGGTGGCGTCGCCGGCCGGGAAGGACGGGGCCTGGGACCAGTCGGTGGTGCGCATCTCGCCGGTGTACTCGGCGAGCGGGTAGGCCATGATCTGGTTGACCAGCGGTTGGACGGCGGCGCGGTCTTCGTCGGTGTCGTTCATGAACACCCGCGGGATGCACACCGCGGTGCGGGTGTCGAAGCGGAACACCCCGGCGATGCCGTCGGGGACGTCGCCGTCCCAGCTGGTGGGGGCGAGCAGGTAGCAGCCGGGCTGCGTGTCGTACATCGCGCCGAGTCGGGCGAACGCGTCGGTGCGCTGGTCGACGACCTGGTAGACCCAGAACCGGCTGCCGAAGTCCGGGACCTGGACCACGGACGGGCCGCGTCGGGCGTCCAGGACACCGAAGCCGTAGACGACATCCTGGTTCGGGCACGCGACGATGCGCTCCTCGGGCCGGATGTAGTCGTGCAGCATCCCGATCGACCCCGGCGGGCCGGCCGGGATGACGCCGCCCAGCAGGCCGGGCTCGGGAACCTTTTCCATGATGGAGAGCCGGTTGTGCATGTTCACCAGCGGCCACCCCCACAGGTACGCCAGACGGCCCACCGTGCGGCAGTAGTCGTCCGTCATCCGCGACCCCGACACGGGCGGCGCGAGCTGGGCAGGGTCCCGCGAATCCAGGGAAGTCATGACAACACGTTAGATTCCGCGCCTATTGCTGTCCTGTCGAGGAAGGCACCCGGTCAACTCGACCGTCCTGCCGGCGCGGTGCCGTGATTGCTCCCGGGCGGGACGTCACCCGCGAGAGCCCGCGCGGCGTATTCGCCCGAGTGCGCGTCCGGCCGCCACTGTGTGACCTGCACGCATGCCGCCGTTCCTCGAGCACCAGGAGCACGAAGTTGGCCACGCGCCGCCGTCTCGGCACCGGACCCGCCCCCACAACGCAGGCCGTTCCCGGTCAGGTCCCCCGGCAGCTGGCGGCCGAACGCGCCACCGACCCGCGCAACGGCCAGGACGGCACCGACCAGCCTGCCCTCGCCGAGGCGTGGACCGCCGCCGGGCGGCGCCGCCTCGGACTCGGCGGCGCCCACCACGACGGGTGACGTGCGGGGCCGGGCGGCAATCGGCTTGCGAACCAGTGGCGTTCACCCGATCGAGTGAACACCGTGGCCGTGTGCCGACACGGACGCTCGTGATCCGGACCGGGGAACTGCACTGCCGCAAAAGGGCTTTCACTGTGTCGCGGATGCCCCGGTCGGCGGAACGGACGCCAACGCGCTTGATCTTGGCTGCCGCCACCGACCTGGTCGGGCCCCGGCTCGGCGGCCTGCCGCCCCCCGGGGCCCTGGTTCTGGCCTGTTCCATTAGGCGTTGGGGAGGTCTACGGTGATGCGTCCCGGAGGGGCCGCACGGCGCACCGGGCGAGGGCAGGAGGAGCGGTCGGCCGTGGCAGGCGTTCACAGGGCATGTCCCCGATCCCTGGTCCTGAGTTGCGCAGCGCGCCGTCTTCCCCGCCCCCCGGCGTCGCGGCGCGGCGCGACGTATGGGGAAGACGGCGCGGTCTCAGGGATGTTCAGCCGACGGGCCCCAGGCGCGCATCCGCGCAGGGGCGCGGTCGTGCGTAGTCGAGGGGGTCATCGCGGTCTCTCCTGGCCGGCCTCGTGGGTACGCCACGGTTGTGTGCGCGGGTGCGGTGACCTGCGGGGCGGGGACCGGGCCTCGGAGGGCGACAGCACCCGGACCGCGGGTCGGGGAGGACTCAGGTCCGCGTGCGTCCCGCCCAGCATCGCGCCCCGTCTCCCCGGCCACAAGGGGTAGCGCGCCTCGGGCGGGAACACGTGGTCCGGTTGCGCCTCCCCTGGCGGGGGGTGGCGGTTGAGTTGCCCGTCCCGGCCGGTCGGCGGCACGGTGGTGCGCATGCACCCTGATCGGCAAGGACAGCACAGCCACGGAGCGGATCCCGCGCAGGACGGGGACGAGTTGCTGGCGGTCGCGGCGCGTCTGGAAGCCGAGGCCGCCGCCGCGGTCGCGTCGCTGCGCCGTCAGGCCGCGCTCCTGCACGCTCGCGAGCTTGCGCCGGCGCAAACGCGCAGGCCTCCTGCCGGCCGGTGACGTCGGCGCCGCGCGAGGCGCCGCGTCCGCCTCGGACGGACCGCGTCAGGTGCGGTGTTCGGCGAGTGCTCCGGCCCGGGGACGGCTGTGAGCCCGTCCGTGACCAGGAGTCACGGCGGCCCCGCCGAACGGGAAAGCCGCGGTCCCGGCGCATGTTCGGCGGCCACCGGACGCCCGGCCGGAGTAGGGAGAGTCCCCGCTCCCCGGCGTGCGCCAGGCGGTGCCGCCGGTGCACGCCTCCGCCCGCACTACGAGCGCCCCCACCGGCAGGCCCCCAGGTCTCGGAAGTTCCCGGCATCGGGGGCATTCCGCATCTAGGGTTGCCGGCACCGCCCCACCCCACCGGTGGCCCCACCGATGCACGGCACACCGGACCGACGCGGCACGCAGCCCGACCCCGACGCGTGCGCTCGGGGCCCCGAAGGGGCAGGCGAACACCGATGTGGCACGACACCGCATCCCCCCACATACGCCACCGGCCCGAGAACCGCGGCACCGTCGCCGAGTTGAACGGCGAGATCGACATCGCCACCGGCCCCGGCGTCAGTGAGGCCCTGGGCGACCTCACCCGGACCTGGCACCCACAACTGATCATCGACCTGCGGCCCGTCACCTTCACGGACAGCACCGTCCTGCACCTGCTCCTGCGCACCCGCACCCGCGTCCTCGACAGGCACGGCGTCCTGCACCTCGTCTCCACCGGCCGGCTCCTCCCCCGCATGCTCCTCGCCACCGGCCTGGACCGGACCTTCCCCCTCCACCGCACCCTCCACGACACCCCGCCCTTCCCCTCCCCCACCTCAGATGAGCGGTAGCGGCCGCGCGGCGCACGTGCCCAGGTCGGCGCACCTCACCCGCCCGGCGGTGATCACGACGGCGGCACATCTCCAACCGGCGCTGTGTGGGGCGAAAGGTGGGGCGAAAGGTGCGGGGAACGGTGCGGGGAACGGCATCGCCGCAGCGGAAGGCGTCCGTCGGTCAGGCGCGGGGGTCGTCCCGATGCTCCTCGTACAGCGCGGCCGGCTGCCCGGCGGTCGGGAAGAGCGTGACGGTCGCGGAGTCGTCGTCCGGGCAGCCGCGTTCGACGGCCCGGGCGATGCTGCGCTCGATGAGCTGGTCGGTGAGCCTGCCCACTTCCGCGTCGACGGCGCGCAGCCGCCCGCCGGAGACGTCGCGCAGGCCGATGCTGCCGCCGGGCACGTGCAGGCCGGACGCCCGCTCGATCGTGAACGCCCGGGCGTTGGTGCTCATCACCTCGGACAGCGGATCCGCCAGCAGCTCACAGGCGGCACGGGCGGCCCGCAACCGGCGGACCGCGGCGCGCAACTCGTCGTCGGTACGGATATCCGTTCGCGGGAGGATCGCGCTGGCGTAGTGGCCGTTCTCGTCGCGCCACTCACGCAAAACCCAGGACTCGCTCATACCGACCAGCTCCGATCACGGGCAACCGAGCGTAACGGCCCGCACGGACGACCGGGAGACCTTCACATCCATCGCGGCTGTGCCTCGACCCGATCCGCGTTCCCATGCCCAGGCGTTGCACCGGTCAGGGCCGTCGGCACATTTCTCCGGAGCCGGCTTCGGAGGTGCCGACGGGGCATACGGTGACCCCATGAACGACGGCATCACCGTGCGCACCGAGCAGGCGAGCACCGTCACGCGGATCGTGGTGACCGGCGAGGTCGACTGGGACACCGCCGACGTCTTGCGCGACGCATTGACCGCGGCCCTCGCCGTACAGCCCCCGCCTGCGCGGGTGGAGGTGGACATGGCGGGGGTGGACTTCTGCGACTCGGCCGGCCTGCGCGCCCTGATCGCGGCGTGGAGACTGGGAACCGCGCAAGGCACCGATGTCGCCGTGTCCGCGACCTCGCCGCAAGTCGCCGGCCTGCTGGAGGTCACCGGCCTCGACCAGGCCCTTGGCGCACCGCTGAACGACCGCTCACCCCAGGCCGGGTGACCCCTCCAGGTCCGGCAGCAGCCAGGCGTTTGCCCGGACTCGGGTGCGCAGCAGTTCCGGCGGGCAGGCCCTGCGAAGCGTCCGCGCCGGGGGGAAGACGACCACCGACCGGAACCGCGGCGGGTGCAACCCGGGACCACCCCACGAAGTCCACATCGTGCCGGCGCGCAGGTGCGTCCCATCCCGGCCAGGACTACAGCGGCTCGCTCGGCGACGCGGGCAGCGGCCTGGTGCCGTAGCGCGGGGGCGCGGCGAGATCGCGCACGGGTATGTACGGCAGCCACTGGGTGACCTGCACACCCGCCACTGTTCCTCGAGCACCAGGAGCACGAAGTTGGCCACGCGCCGCCGCCTCGGCACCGGACCCGCTCCCACGACACAGGCACTTCCGGGGCAAGCCCCTCGGCTCCTGGCGGCCGAACGCTCCGCCGCCCCCGACCCGCGCAGCGCCGAGGACGGCGACGGGGACCAGCGGCACGTCGTCGCCGAGGCATCGACCGCGACGCGGCACACCGCGCCCGCGCGACCGCGCGCGTCCTGCTGGCGTCCCACGCGCCATGACGGCCGTCCCTAGACTCGCCGACATGACAGGCATAGCGGGCAGCGTCCTGGTCGTCGACGACGACCCCACCGTGGCCGAGGTCGTGGTCGACTACCTGCGGCGCGCAGGGTTCGCGACCGCGCACGCGCCGGACGGGCCGACCGCGCTCGCGATGGCCGAGCAGGCGCCGCCGGACCTGGTGGTGCTCGAGCTGATGCTGCCCGGCATGGACGGCCTGGAGGTGTGCCGGCGGCTGCGTCGGCTCGGGCCCGTGCCGGTGGTGATGCTCACCGCGCTGGGCGAGGAGGGCGACCGGGTGCTGGGCCTGGAGATCGGTGCGGACGACTACGTCACCAAGCCGTTCAGTCCGCGCGAACTGGTCCTGCGGGTCCGCTCCGTGCGGCGCCGCGCCGGCGCGACACCGGCGGCCCTGGCGGACGGCCCGGCGGGGCTGCTGCGGCACGCGGACATCGAGGTGGACGCCGCGGCGCACCGGGCCACCCGGGGCGGGCGCGAGCTGGCGCTCACCGCACGCGAGTTCGATCTGTTGTGCTTCCTGCTCCGGCACCCCGGGCGCGCGTTCTCGCGCGAGGAGTTGCTGGACGAGGTGTGGGGATGGTCGTTCGGCGACCGCTCCACGGTGACGGTGCATGTGCGGCGGCTGCGCGAGAAGATCGAGGACGATCCGGCCGCGCCGCGACTGCTGGTCACGGTGTGGGGCGTCGGCTACCGGCTCGACCCGGCCGACATCCCCGCCGGCACCCCGGCCGCGGGCCCGGGCGGGAGTGGTGAGACCGCGTGCCGCTGAAGGACTTCCTGCTGGTGTGCCTGATCGCCGGGTCGTGCGGTCTGGCGGTGACCGCCGTGGGGATGGGCGCCCTGCGGTTCACGCGGCGCCGTCCGTTGTCCGTCGCGCTCGGCGCGGTCTCGGTGGTCACCGTCGCGGGGATGGCCGCCGGGACGGTGGGGGTGGCGCAGGCGATGTTCCTCTCGCCGCACGACCTGACGGTGATGATGGCGGTGTGCGGGGTCTCCGCCGTGCTCGCGGTCGGCGTGGCGGTGCTGCTGGGACGGCCGGTGGTCGCCGAGGTGCGGGCGTTGCAGCGGGCCGCGCACGGGCTGGGGTCGGCGTCCTCGGACGAGGACGGGGCGTACCAGCCTCCCCGCCCTTCCTCGATAGCGGAACTCGCCGATCTCAGCCGTGAACTGGAGCGGACCAGCGCCCGGCTGTCGGAGGCGCGGGCGCGGGAGCGGGCGGTGGAGCAGTCGCGGCGCGAGCTGATCGCCTGGATCTCGCACGATCTGCGCACGCCGCTGGCTGGGCTGCGGGCGATGGCCGAGTCGCTGGAGGACGGTGTGGCGGCCGACCCGGCGCGCTACCACCGGCGGATCCGCATCGAGGTCGACCGGCTCAGCGGCATGGTCGACGACCTGTTCGAACTGTCCCGGATCCAGGCAGGGGCCCTGCAGCTTTCGCTGTCCCGGGTGTCGCTGTACGACCTGGTCGGCGACGCGCTGGCCGGCACCGAGGTGCTCGCGCAGTCCCGGTCGGTACGCCTGGAGGGCCGGACCGTCGCACCGGTCCCGGTCAGCGTCGACAGCAAGGAGATGTCCCGTGCACTGACCAATCTCCTGGTCAACGCGATCCGGCACACCCCGGCCGACGGCACGGTCGCCGTCGCGGTGGAGCAGGTCCCGGACGGCGGCGTGATGGTGACCGTCACCGACGCGTGCGGCGGCATCCCGGAGGACGACCTGGAGCGGGTGTTCGACACCGGGTGGCGTGGCTCGCATGCCCGAACGCCCGGCCCCGACGGCGGCGCGGGCCTGGGCCTGGCGATTGTGCGCGGCATCGTCGAGGCGCACCGCGGATCGGTGGGCGTGGTCAACATCCACGGCGGCTGCCGCTTCGAAGTCCGCCTGCCGCACTGACGCGACGTCGCCGCGGGCCGTCGCCCGCCCGGCCGCGCACCGCGGACAGACCGGCGCGGCGACTCCTCCGCGGCGCACGTCTCACCGTGCGCCGCGGCCCGGTTGCCCCGGGCGCCTTTACTGGCGCGACCGATCCCGCCAGGTCGCACCGCGCGGTGCTACGGGTACGGCTGTCGGGGTGTCGGCGGCGCGGTCGTAGGCCTCGATGCAGCGCACGCGCCTGCGGTGCAGGTGGAAGGCGTGGAACAGGGCGGCGGTGGTCCACACCGCGGCGACGAGGACGGCGGCGCCGGCGGCTGCCGCGAGGCGGCACGCCGGGCAGTGGTCGGTGACCAGGACGCCCGCGGCGGTCACGACCAGCGACGCCGCACCGATGCGGGCGGCCAGTTTGAGGTTCGGCCGCCGGGGGCTGCGCCCGGCGGTCTCGAAGCGGGCGCGTGCCGCATCGAACGACGTCGGGCCCGCGGCGGTGCTCGGGCGGGCCGTGGGGACGGGAAGGCCGACATCCAGGCGGGCGGCGGTCGCGGCGGCGCGGGTCTGCGCGGCACGGGTCTCCTCGGCGGTGAAGTCGAGGTAGACGTTCGACCGGGTGGCAAAGACGTTGGTGATCCGGTAGCCGAGTTCATGGGCGATCTCGGTCACGCGGTGGCCATCGCGCAGAGCCGCACGGTGCAGGGTCACCGTCACGTGGTAGCGGCCGTCCAGGCTGCGGATCGCGTTGGCTTCGTGGCGGGCGTCGCGCATGTCGGCTCTTTCCGGGTCGTGCTCGTCGTGCGATGGTGCATCGGCCGCAACCGCGACCGCCGCCGGGATCATCCCGGACCGGTCCCCGCGTCCGGCAGGGCCTGCGCGGCCCGGCTCGCCGCGGTGCGGCGTCGGCGCAGCCGGTGGACGGCGGCCGTGGCCAGGCCTGCGGCGACCAGGACCGCGAACAGTGCGGCGACCGGCCCGACGCCGATCTCCTCGACCCGGGCACTGAGGGCGCCCTGGATCTCGTAGGCGCGGTTCATGACCGGGTCGTCGGTGGATCCGCCGTCGTTGACGCGCAGCTCGTACCAGCCGTAGTAGGCGACGTACGCGCCCGCGACGATCAGCAGCGCGCCGCTCACCCGGCCCACGTACCGCAGCGCGCGCCGCATACGGGTCACCATCGCGGTCTGCGCGAGCGCGACAGCCAGCGCGAGGACGCCGACGACCAGGCCCATACCGAGCGCGTACGCCACGAACACCGCGACCCCCGCCGGGATGCTCGCCGTCTCGAACGTACTGGTGGTCAGCGCCAGGAACGGCCCGATCGTGCACGACAGGGACGCCACCGCGTACGACACCCCGTACAGCACCATCGACCACACCGACCGCGTCGGCGGCCCGGTCCGCAGCTTCGGCCCGGAGAAGAACAGCTCGCGCCCGGACAGCAACCATCCGCCCAGTCCGAACAACACCACGCCGATGACGATCGTCGCCCACGGCAGCCACTCCTGCACCGACAACGCCAGCGGCGTCACGATCAGCCCGAAGGCGCCGAACACCGCCACGAATCCGGCGGTCATCGCGGCGGTCATCCGCAGCGCGCGCAGCACCGCCGCGGTGCGCCCGGCCTCGCCGCGCTCTGCCGCCGGGTCCGCGACCAGCAGCGTCAGATACGCCGGCAGCAGCGCGAACCCGCACGGGTTGAACGCCGCCACCAGCCCCGCCGCCAGCGCGAGCGCGTACGGTACGTCGCCGAACATGCCTCAGCCCTTCGCGGCGAGTTCGGCGACCTTGCGCTCCAACTCGTCCTTGCCCAGCGGCCCGGACGCCTTCGACGTCGAGCCGTCCGGCGCCATGAACACGAACGTCGACTGCTGGGTGATGCCCAGCTTGCGCCAGACCTCGCCCTTCTCGTCCGACAGGTGCGGGATGCCTCCGGTGCGGGTGTCCGCGACGAACTTCTCCATCGCGGACTCGTTGTCCAGCCCGGCGACGCCGACGAACGACACCTTGCCCTGGAACGCGGCGGACACCTCCGCCACACCCGGAGCCTCGCTCTTGCACTTGGGGCACCACGGCGCCCAGAACCAGAACACCACCGGCTTGCCCGCCAGTTGCGCACCGTCGAACGGCGCGCCGTCCAGCGTCGTCGCGGTGAACCGCAACTTCTCGGGCACCGCTGCGGCAGGAGGAGCCGAGGTGCCCGCGCCGGTCGGCACGGCCGCGGCGGATCCCGGCGCCGTAGTGGACGCGTCGGCCCCAGGGGAACCGGGAGCGGCGTCGCCGGAACCCGCGGCCGGACCTTCGGTCTTGTCTGACGAACCACCGCCGCAGGCGCCCAGCGCGAGAACGGCGGCGACCACGACCGGTATCCAACGGCGTCGCACCATGACTGAGCGGTCTCCCCGAGTCGAGCAGCAGATACGCCGAACGGCGCAATGCCACTCTAGGAAGATCGCTCCAGCACGAGGAGACCCGGGCACATTACAAACCCATGACACAGCGTCAAACCGCCACAGCACCGACCACCCCATGCGGGCCACGACCGCAATGAAGGGGCTGACTCCAAGGCATTCAGGCGATCCGAATATCCGACTCCACCAGTCGGCCGTTCCGCGCAGGCTCATCCCGATGGTTCGTTGGGCCGCCCATTGTCGGGGTGTCTTCCACGACGACGTTCGCGTCGCTCGACCACTACATGTGGCGCCTGACCTGGAACTAGGGTCGTCCCGTGGACAGCACCGCCGTCGACCGCTTCGACACCAGCCGGTTCGAGGCCAGCCGCAACCGGCTGGCCTCGCTGGCGTACCGCATGCTGGGTTCCGCCACGGACGCCGAAGACGCCGTGCAGGACGCGTTCCTGCACTGGCAGGCCGCCGACCGGCGCCTGACACCGCTGGAGCGGGCCGTCTTCCTCCTGCGCGAGGCGTTCTCCTACCACCACGCCGAGATCGCCGGCATCCTCGACATCACCGGCTCCGCCAGCCAGCAGCACCTCCACCGGGCCCGGCACCGGATCACCGCCTAGCGACGCCGCAGCGGCGGCGAAGTCGACCCGGCGTCCGCCCGCAAGATCCTCGAGGAGTTCCTCGCCGCCGCCTCCTCGGGCCGCACGGAACGCCTGGTGGCGCTGCTCACCGACGACGCCATCGCCATCTCCGACTCCAACCTCGCGGGCCTGGCGAAGAAGCTGCTGCGCTACGACACCGCGCAGCGCATCGCCGCCATCGCCCGGGCCGGCTTCACCTCCACGCCGGCGAAGCGCCGCTTCGCCGGCGGCGCGCCCGCCCCTCGCTACGCGGTCGTCAACGGCGCTCCCGCGATCGTCTTCGTCCTGGGCCACCAGGTCGTCGGCTCCGACAGCTCGTCCGCGTCGGCGACGCCCTGATCGCGTACCGCCCTGGGGGTACGGCTTCGGACTGCGGCACCAGGTGCGCTAGTTCAGGGTCGGTGGCACGATCTCCACGCCGCGCAGCGCGCCCAGGCCCGCGTTGCGGAGCCGGTGGTAGGGCTGGCCGGGGTCGACGACGATGGTCATCGTCGCGCCGCTTCGGCCAATGTCGCGGGCCAGGTGCAGCAGTTCGTCGGAGCCGTCCGCGTTGATGTGGGTGACCGCGGTCAGGTCGATGGTGATCGCGCGGTCGCCGCCGGCGAGTCGTCGGCGGGCGGCCGCCGCCAGTGCGGTGGCCTGCGTGCGGAGCAGCTCGCCGGACCGGACCGTGAGGGTGCCGTCCGTCTCGGTCGTGACGACGGCGCCTGGCAGTGGGTTCGTCGTGCGGTCCTTGCGGCGCGGAGGCCGGGGCAGGCGCATCGTCTCTCCTAGGGGCGGGCCCGGCCCGGGGAGGATCAGGGGCGGGGTTGCTGGTAGATGTCAGGGATGCCGTCGGCGTCGTCGTCGCGGTTCTCCGCTTCCCACAGGCGGCGGTAGACGCGGTCGCGGCGTTTGACCAGCAGCGCCGCGACCACCGCGGCGATCAACGACCCGGCAAGGACGGCGGCCTTGACGTGCCGTGCCGCTTCCGGGTCGGTGAAGGCGAGTTCGCCGATCAGCAGCGCGACGGTGAACCCGATGCCGCCCAGCACGGAGACGGCGAACACGTCGCCCCAGGCCAGGTCGGGGTTGAGGCGGGCGCGGGTGAACCGCGCCGCCAGGTAGGTGCCGGCGAAGATCCCGACGGTCTTGCCGACGGTCAGCCCGAGGACCACCCCGAGCGGTTCCGGGCGGGTGAACACCTCGCCCAGATCGGCCATGGAGACGGAGACGCCGGCGGCGAACAGCGCGAACAGCGGCACCGCGAGCCCCGCCGAGACCGGGTGCAGCAGGTGCCCGGTCCGCTGCGCCGGGGAGGATTCCTCGGCCGGGAACCGCCCGGTGCCGTCGTCGCGGACGGTGCGCAGCATCAGGCCCATCGCCACACCGGCGACGGTCGCGTGCACGCCACCGTTGTACATCAGCGCCCACACCGAGATCCCCAGCGGCGCGTACCACCACCAGCCGCGCACCCGGCGCCGCTGCAGGACGTAGAAGACGGCCAGGCCGACGAACGCGCCCGCCAACGCCAGCGCGTTGAGGTCGTCGGTGAAGAACACCGCGATGACCAGGATCGCGCCCAGGTCGTCGACCACGGCCAAGGTGAGCAGGAACGCCCGTATCGCGGCCGGCAGGTGCGTGGACAGCACCGCGAGGACCGCGAGCGCGAAGGCGATGTCGGTCGCCATCGGCACCGCCCACCCGCCCAGCGCCCCGCCCCCGGCCGCCGCCGTCGCGAGGTACACCCCCGCGGGGACGGCCATCCCGCACACCGCCGCGGCGACCGGCAGCGCCGCCGCGGCCGCGGTGCGCAGCTCGCCGACGACCAGCTCACGCTTCAGCTCGATCCCGGCGACCAGGAAGAACACCGTCAGCAGCCCGTCCGAGGTCCAGTGCCCCACCGACAGGTCCAACCCCAGCGCGGAAACGCCGAAGTGGAAGTCGCGCACGGACTCGTACGCGCCGCTCCACGGGGAGTTCGCCCAGACCAAAGCCACCAGCGCCGCCACCAGCAGCACCAGGCCGCCGACCGTCTCGGTGCGCAGCGCCCGCGCCACCGCGGTGCGCTCCGGCCACGGCAACAGGCCCAGGAACGGGGCGCGTTCACGCGCGGCGGCACACATCAGGGAGATGTCCTCGGGGCTCGGCGTGCGGACATGGCTGTCCTCGGACGCCGACCAGACTTCCCGGCACACCCCGCGCCACCCTCGGCACATTGCGTGCACCCTAGCGGCCACACCGCACGATTGCGGTCAACTGGCGGCTTCCACAGAGACTCCTCTGTCGAATAGCGGAGGAGGCTGAATCGATGGTCTTTTGCAGGTGCGTCAGTCGAGGGTGAAGGCGCCGGTGGTGTGGGAGAGCCGCAGCAGTCGGGCGAGGGAGACCGGCACGGAGCGCAGGCGCAGGGTGGTCCCGTGGGCGTGGGCGGCGCGGGCGCCGGCGAGCAGGGCGTTCAGTCCGGTGCAGTCGCAGAACCGTAGGGCGGCGAGGTCGACGGTGATGTGGGTGTGGTCGGCGGCGGCGCGGGTGAGGGCAGCGCGCAGTTCGGGGGCGGTGGCCAGGTCGAGTTCCCCGGTCACGGTCACCGTGCAGCGGCCTGGCCCGGTGGTGCGGGCCGTGACCTGGATTCCGCCGGAAGGCACGGGGACGTCCTGGAATTCGCGGAGGGCGCGGGGGTGGAGCGGGTGGTGGGGCACGGCAGGACGGCGGTGACGACCTTGCCCCCGTCGGCACGCCGCACATCGGGGGGTGTGCCGGTCAGGGCGGTGACGATGCCGACGCCGTGGTGCTGGGGGAACCGGTGCGCCGGGTTCGTGCGCGGCGCGGAGTCGGGGGCGGTGTCCCGGACGGCGATCTCGATGCCGTTTGCGGTGATGCGGGCGACCAGGCGGCACGGCCCGGGGGCGTGCCGGACCGCGTTGCTCACCAGCTCGGTGGTGATCAGCAGCGCGTCGTAGACGACGTCGCCCGGCAGCGCGGCGGCTTCGAGGTAGGAGCGTAGCTGATCGCGGGCCGCCGGGACCGAGCCGGGGCGGCCGCTGAGCGCGAGGTCCAGTCCCGGGGAGCGGGAGGCGTCGTCGCCGGCCATGTCGGGCGCATACCCGGCCGGACCGACTTCACGCCGACCCTGCGCCGGCAGATCGCCGGGGCTGCGCACGGCGCGCGCCGCGGCACCGGGTGGGGGTGCGGCCCGGGCGGTGGGGGTGTCCCGGGCCGCACCGCCCCGGGGTGGTGCCTGCCGACGTCGACGCTACTCGCGGTCGGCGGGAATCTCCGCGGAACGCGCGAACGCCACGGTGTCGGGGCCCGTGATGCGCCCGTTCGGCGCGGAACCGGAGCGGCCCGTTGTCGTTGACCAGCTACGTGGACGCGGTCGACGACGGCACGGCAGCCGATGTGGTGGTGGTGTTCGGTCCGATCGCCGCGGTCGAGAAGGTGGTGGGTCGCCTGATCGAGTGCGGTGATCTGGCCGACGCCGAGCCGGTGGTGGCGTACGCCGACGACCCGGTCCGCGGGTCGTGCGTGCTGCGCATGGCCGACCGCGGCGGGCGGGGTTCCGGGGGCGGGCGCCGGGCGGCGCCGACCGGGTTCCTTGTCGCCCTGGCCGCGCTGCTGCGGCGCCCCGACCCTGACACCGCCCGCCGCCAGGGCGAACCCGGACGCCACCGCGCCCGAGCGTGACCCCCGGCGGCGGGGGCCCGGGCCCGAGCGGGGCCCGCCGCCGGTGCTCGCCGTCGTACGGCAGCTCGCCTGTCCACAGGGAACCCCAGGGCGGGCACGTGCGTCCCAGTGGCCTCTCGTCCGAGAGGGACGTGTGCGGCGGGGAGGAGGGGGTGCGATGCGGGATTCCGTGCGTATGTGGCTGGTAGGGACGGCGTTCGGGGTGGCGATCCTGCTGGTGGTGCTGGCGGTGGCCTTGGTTCAAGGCGACGAGTCGCCGGCGCGGGCGGAGGCGCGATGGGACGGGGGGGAGAACGTCGCTGGGAGGGGGCGGGGGCGCACCCGCGGCCGACGGACCCGGCAGCGACGGCACCGCGGTGGAGGCGTTCTATTTCACCAACGGGAGGGCGAACAACCTGCGGCGTGCCGGTGAAAGGTACTTCGTCCAGGTCAGCCGGACGCCGTCGGATGACCAGGCGCTGCTGGAGCGGCTGTACCCGGGCAGGAGCCAGGCGCCCCGCGATGCGGCGCGTCCGGACGATACGTTCCAGCGGTACGAGGTGGTGACGGTCCAGGTGTCGTCGGTCTGCCGGGTCGCCTACGGCGCGCGCCTGCAGGTCCGGGGCTCGCGGGTGGAACTGGAACTGGACTTCCGCGGCGCAGCCGAGCGCAGGCCGTCCTCCACGACCTGCGACGTGGTCTATGCGAATACGGCCCGCTTCGTCGTGCCGCGTGGATCGTTCCCCGCGCAACCGGACGTGGTCACCGTGACGCCGACTCCCAGTGGCGCCGGGAACAACTGAACGGCTACCGCCCGGAGTCGGCGGTGATGCGTCCAGCGCCCCGACACACCGCCCGGGCGCGCCGGCATGCGTTGGTCACCTGTTCGGTGTAGTGACGGCGGCGTCCGGCCGCAGGTGCCAAACTGACCCCGCTCTGTGTTCGCGCGGCTTCGCGGGCTTCACCCTGGCAGGAGCCGGAGGACCGGCGCGAGGACGGATGGCCCGACCGCGGCCCGAAACGACCCGGAAGGACGCCGTGACCGCACGCTCGCCCCGCGACGGCCTCATCGCGCTCCTCATCATCGTCGTCGCCGCGGGCACGCTCGCCGTCATCTGGAAGCGCGACCGCGACGCCGAAGCCGCCAACACACCGCCGACCCCTACGCGGACGTTCTCGCCGACGGGCCCCGACACCTTCCCGGACCACAGGCCCGACTACGCCGCGAAGCTCCTCGCGCACCTGAAGTCCGGCCCCCACGGCGGGAGTGTCGAGGCTGCCGAGGTCACCGAGACGCCCCGCTTCGGCGAGTACCAGGTCACCGTCACGTTGAACGTCGACACCGACGTCGACCACAACGGGGCGAGGTCCACGGCCAACACCGTCGGGATCCTGACGGACACGTACGCGAACGCCGACACCTCGGTGACGGTCCAGTTGATCGTCGTCACCGACACCGCGGGCCGGATCCTCGGGGTCGGGCGGGGCGTGGCGACCGCAGCGCCGCCCGCCTGACCGGAGCCGTCTCTCTGATGCGGTGACCACCCACACAGCTCGGAAACTCTAGTTTCCATTTGACATTACAGGAAACTATGGTTGTCGCATGACGGTTCCTGAGATCACCCCGGAAGAACAGGTGGAGCTCGACAAGGCCCTGTACGACGCCTTGAACCCGCTGGCCTCGGCCATCCGCTCCCGGGAGACCGGGTTGCCCGCCGACCGCATGTGGGACGCGGACCCGGTCGAGGTGGCGCTGTCCGTCCTGGCCGCGTGGAAGGTGGTGGACGGCGAGGTCAAGCGGCTCACGGAGCAGGCGGCGGCGACCGCCGGCTCCTACGGCGCAAGCTACGAGCAGTTGGGGGCCGTCTGGGGCATCACCCGGCAGGGCGCCCGCAAGAAATGGCCCGGTGTCGTCAGCCGCCCGGCACCCGTGACAGCGGGCACCAGCACGCTTGCGTTGTTCGGAGGGACCGCCTAGCTGGTGCAGTCGCCCTCCGGCGCTTGGGGCTGGACGGGCAAAGGCGCCGACGGAGCATCATCCGGCACGGTCCCCGACGGGACGCGCTACCCGACCGCAGAAGAAGCAGCAGCCCACGCGGGCGCCTTCCTCAAAGAACACGCACTCGACGTCGCCGACCAGTCCTAGAGCTTCCCCCGTAGGACATCGGCGGCCCGGACGAGGATGGCCGCGAGGAGGAGTGCGGCCTCGTGCACACCATCGCGAGCTTGTCCGTTCGCGTCGACGGCCTGGTCCGTCTGGGCCGCGGATCCCTGGGCCGCCGGGGTGACGGGGCCGCGTCGCGAGCATGCCGGAGCGAAGGGCGAGGCATACGCCCCGCATGCGGCCGGGTGCCAGTGTCGCCCGCCCCGGCCGCCGCCTGGGCCGGGCGGACCACACCCCACTCCGACCCGGCCCAGGCCCTCGAACCGCGGCGCACCCGGAACCACCCGTTCGGGTCTGTCACGCGGCTGACACTGGCCGGGTGGGGCAGCCGTCGGGGAAGCGCGCGGCCGCGGCGCGGCTGCTGCAACTGCGCGCCGACGACGAACTGTCCGCCGGGCATGTGCGGCTGGCCGCACAGGGTTTGGGCGTCACCGAGCGCACGGTTGACGGCGGGTCAGTCTGTCGGGCGGCGTGCCCAGGGGTTCACCACGGTCTTGATGACGATCGGGATGCCGCCGCGGTGGGCGACCGCGCGCCAGACGACGGGGTCGTCGTCGGCGTACTCGCCGCCGTTGTCGCGGACCGCGTCGAGGTGGGACATCCACGCGTCGAACCCGGGCACGGGTTCGAGGCAGGTGCCCTCCAGCCCGCCCATGGTGGCCATCGTCCACTGGAGCGGCACCAGGTCGTCGGTGGTGCCGGTCTCGTGCACGAGTTCGGCGAGCAGGCGGGCGGTTGCCTGCTGGCCGGCCAGTGCTGCGGCGCGGGCCGCGAGGACGGTGTCGGGGTCCATGGTCGGGACGGTACGCCGCTCCGCGCGGCGACCGTCCCGGAACCGGGGAACGTCATCCGATGGGGGCCTCACACGCGGTCGGTGTACCAGGCGAGCGCGACGGCGGCGATGACGACGACGCCGAGCAGCCAGCAGCCGAGCAGGCCGTCCGACCGTGGGGATCGGGGCTCGCTGCTCGGCTGCCGGGGCTTCGCGGGGCGGTGGCGGCCGCGCACGGCGTGCGGTCAGCCTGTGCGGCGAAGCAGGGTGACGTGGTCGGTGGTGTCGCTGGCCCGGAGTGTGATCAGGAGCAGGCCGCCGGGCCGCAGCGCGTGGGAGCACGCGCGGAGCAGGGGGCCCGCGGGGTGGAAGCTGAACGCGCCGAACACCGACAGGACCGCGTCGGCCGTGCGGGCGGGGAGGCCGCGGAGGTAGGCGGCGGCTTCCGCGTGGACGAACTCGGCGCCGGGCACGCGGCCGTACGACGCCCGGGCGCGGGCGAGGCGGGCGTGGTCGAGGTCGACGCCGACGGCGCGGGCGCCGAGTCCGGCGAGGTGGGCGGTGTTGTGGCCGGAGCCGCACCCGGCCTCCACGACCAGGGCGCCGCGCAGGTCGACGCCGTGGTCGGCGAGGAGCACGGCGTCCGGGCCGGTGCCGGGGCGGCGCGTGAGTTCGAGTCGCGCGGGCGCGTCGCGCGTGCCCGTGGTCGCCGGGGTGGTCGCAGGGGTGGTCGTGGGGGCGGCGGCCATGGCGGTCAGGGCTGGAGGAAGACGGCGGCGGCGCGGACGTGGCGGGTGATCGCGTCCGTCCAGGTCGCCTCCTTGCCGACGGCCCATCCGGCGTCCATGCGCTCGGTGTACCAGTCGACGACCCAGACCCGGTGCCAGCCGAGCGCCCAGGCGGCGGCGGGGAGTCCGGCGCGGTCGGTGGCGGCGTCCGGGTCGCCGCCCGCGGCGATGTACCGGTCGATGAGCTCGCCCGTGGCGGCCTGGTCGGGCAGGTCCATCATGGTGCCCTGCCAGGAGGCGAGGTCGATGAGGCCGGGGCCGGTGAACGCGCGGGCGAAGTCCAGGACGCGGACCCCGTGCACGCCCACGTGCAGCGAGGTGGGGTGGAACTCGGAGTGCACCAGCCCGTAGGGCGCCAGCGTCGCCCCCGCGGCCCGGGCGGGCGCGGCGGCGGCCAGGGCCGCGGCGGTGTCGGTGACCTCCTGGTCGAGGCCGAGGCGCTTGACGCGGTCGGCGGAGCGGGCGGCCATCGCCGCCAGTTCGTTGCCGGCGACCGCGGCGAGCCCCGTCCCGGCCACCCGGTGCACGGCCGCCGCGACGCGCGCGGCGTCGTCGATGGTCGCTTCGCGCAGCGGTTCGCCGAGGTCTTCCATCAGCATCCCGAGGATGCCGCCGCCCGGGCGGTCGAGGTGGGCGGCGGCGTGCAGCGCGGGGACCGGGGCCCCGCCCGATCCGGCGAGTCGAAGGGCGGTGTCCTCGCGGTCGAACGGGGCCTCGGCGTACTTGAACACGACGGACGCCGCGCCCGTGGTCCCCAGCCAGGTGAGGCGCTCCACGCCGGACCGGGCCCATACCCGCACCGGGGTGCGGGCGTCGGGCTCGGGTCGGCCGGTCTCGCTCAGGAGCACGGTGAGCAGGGCGGCGGCGTCCGTCGTGTCCATCAGCAGTGCCTTTCAGATCGGTTCAGCGCGGTGCGGGTGCGGGAGGTTCAGGGGCGGCAGGCGTAGACGGCGGCGACCCACTCGTCGCGCATGCCGGCGAGGTGGTCGCGGAACGCGGCGATGCTGGTGCCGTACGGGGCGACGACGCCGCCGGAGCCCTCGCCGGAGGACTGGCAGCCGTGCACCAGGCGTCCGCCGAGTGCGGCGTGGGCCTGCACCGACTCGACCCGGCGGGACTCGGTGAACCACGCCCCGTGGTAGGCCTCGTCCAGCATCTGCGCGTCCTCGTCCGACAGGTCGAACACCACGGCCAGGGCGGCGGCGAAGAACCAGGCGGGGCCGACGACGGTGATCTCGCCGGTCAGCTCGACCTTGTTCAGCGCCATCAGCGTGGCGGCCTGGCGGAGCATCTTCAGGTGCTCGGGCCCGATCTTCTCCAGCCCGCCGACGGGCAGGAGTTCGTCGCGGAACAAGTGCGCGTACACCTGCGCGGCGGTGGCCAGGACCTCGGCGCCGTCGCGGGTGGAGCGGCCGTGCGTCCGGACGAAGTCGAGCGCGGCCTGCTCCAGCGCGGTGTCCGTGCTCTCGGCGGCGCCGAGCAGCTCGTCGCGCACGCGCTGCCAGTCGCACAGCAGCCACGAGTCGGACTCGAACCGGAAGAAGTACTCCGCCGGGTCGACGGCCAACCGGCGGCCGTCCACGGTCACGCCGGGCAGCCGGTTCCACCGGGGGTCGAACGCTTCGGGCAGCTCCACCGCGATGACGCCGGTGCCGACACCGGGGCGGGCCGCGGTGCGGAGGGTCTCGGTCATGAGGAACCCCTTCCGTGGGTTCGGTCGGCGCGGGCCCGGACGGCGCGCGCCGGTGCGTCGTACCCGAGGGCCCGGAACCGCCACGACCACCGACGATCAAGGGTGTGATCACTGTGTGACGTTCCGTGATGCCCTGCCTCCGGCAGCATGCACCCGTGCGAACGACGGCCGCAAGCTTGGGGTGCGAACTCCCAAAAGAAGAACGCGTGTTCCATCGACTTGCACCCCCGGGCGGCGAAACAATGCACCCGCGTGACACCGGAGCGCACCCGGTGGGAGGGGAGATACGCCCGCACGCGCGGGCCGCACACCCGATTGCCCCGCTATGCCCGCATGAGAGGCGGATACCGCGATGCCGACCGTTCCCCTGCTCCCCACCGTGCGTCGGCGCCGCCTCGGCGGTCTGCTGCGGCGGCTGCGCACGGAGACCCCGAGCGAGAACGGCCGGGGCATGAGCCTGGACGCGGCGGCGGCCGCGATGGGGTGGGACCCGAGCAAGCTGTCGCGGATCGAGAACGCCAAGGCGCATATCCGCCCGCCGGACATCGCGCGGCTGCTCGGGCTGTACCGGGTGACCGACGACGTGGTGGTCGCCGCGCTGGAGGGCCTGGCCAAGGACGCGTCCAAGACCGGCTGGTGGCAGACCTACAGCGGCATCGTCGCCCCCGGCTACGCGGACTACATCGCGCTGGAGTCCGACGCCTTGCAGGTCCGCGCGTACGCGCCGCTGCTGGTGCCCGGCCTGTTGCAGACCGCCGCGTACGCGCGCGAGACGATCGCCGCCAACGCGATCACCCGCACTCCCGAGGAGGTCGTCGCGCTCGCCGAGGTGCGCCAGGCCCGCCAGGCGGTGCTGTCCCGCCCCGCCCGGCCGCTGAAGCTGTGGGCGGTCATCGAGGAGGCCGTCCTGCACCGGCGGTTCCCGGACCGCCCGCACCTGATGCGCGACCAGCTCCAGCGGCTGATCGACGCGTCCGAGATGCCGGGCGTGACGATCCAGGTGATGCCGCTGGACGCGACCCCGCACCCGGGCGGCGCGGGCGCGTTCGACCTGGTCTCCTTTCCCGCCCCGATGCCCGCGGTCGTGCAGTTCGAGAACCTCAAGGGCACCACGTACGTCGAAGGCACCGACGACATCGAGCTGTACGACGACGCCTTCGACCGGATCGTCGCCGCCGCCCTCCCGGTCGGCGACTCGCTCACCCTCGTCAACCGGATGAAAGAGAGAACCAGCGCGTGAACACCAGCACCGCCCTGCCCGGCCCGCACGCGGACCTGCTCGGCCCGACCGCCGAACCCGCCTGGCGCACTTCGTCGTACAGCGCGGGCGAAGGCCAATGCGTCGAGGTCGCCGACCTGGCCGACGGCGCCGCCGTCCGCGACTCCAAGCGCCCCGGCTCCGCCCACCTGCGCTACCGGGCCCGCTGCTGGACCGCGTTCCAGGAGGCGATCACCGGCCGCTGACCGGCGCCCCGCAGCCCGAACGCCCAGACCCGAACACGCAGGCCGGCACCACACCGAGGCCGTCTCCCCCAGCCCGTAGCGGGGGGAGACGGCCCCGGTGCATGATGGCGCACCGGTCCGACGCGCCGACACCGCGGTTGCCCCGGCCAACCTCCCGCATCACCCGTTCGGGTGAACGCGTCCGGCGGGTCTGGGCCCGGCCTGCCACGCGGCTGACACTGGCCGGGTGGGACAGCCGTCGGGGGAAGCACGCGCGGCCGCGATGGCGCGGCTGGAGCAGCTGCGCGCCGACGGCGACCTGACGGCCGCTCACGTCCGGTTGGCCGCCGGTGCGTTGGGGGTGACCGAGCGGACGGTGTGGCGGTGGCTGTCACGGCCCGCCGAACGGCAGCCGCGGCCCTCGTTCGCGTTGTCGGCGACCGACCGCGAGGCGTACGCGTTCTACCGCGGCAACGTCGCCGCGATCGTGCGCGCCCGCACCGCGGTGCTGTCCGGCGACGGCACCACCGCCGGGGCACCGGTGCCCCGATTCCTGGCGCAGGGCTGGGCGGGTACGCGGCCGGTGGCGGAGCGCACGCTGTACCGGGCCTTCGAAGCGGAGATGACACCGGCGGAGCGCGCCGCGTGGAAGACCGGCGAGGCCGGGCGCCGCCGGCACGGGGTGCACCTGAAGCGTCCGGAGGAAGCCCGGGGCGTCTGCTGGGAAATGGACCACAAGCAGCTTGAGGTGTGGGTGCTGCCGCCCAGGGGCCGTCCGGTCAAGCCGTGGTGGACCACGGTGGTCGACGACGGCACCCGCGCGTTGGTGGGGTGGGCGCTGGCGCTGACACCGCACACCGGCACGGTGCTGACCGCGATGCGGATGGCGCTGCTGCACGAGCCGGAGCGCGGCCCGTGGGGCGCGGTCCCGGCCCGGGTGCGGATCGACCGGGGGCTGGAGTTCGCCGCCGACGCGATCGAGGAGGTCGCCGGCGCGCTGTGCATTCACTCGCACCGGCTGCCGGGCTACTCGCCGAACCTCAAGGGCAAGGTCGAGCGGGCGAACATGACGATCGGGCAGACGCTGCTGTCCACCCTGCCCGGCTACGCGGGCGGCCCCCGGGACGCGGCGGGCAGGCTGTACGGGCCCATCGACGACCGGCCCGCAGCGCTGCGCAAGTTCGAGCGGGCCGCCGACGAGGCGGCCGCGCGCGGCGAGGAGCCGACCGGCCCGATGCGGATCGAGCGGTTCGCCGCCCGGGTGGCGACCTGGGCCAACTGGTACAACACCGTGCGGCCGCACCGGATGATCGGCAACCGCACCCCGCTCCAGGCGTGGACCGAGGACACCGGTCCGGTGCGGCGGATCGACCCGGACGTTTTGCGGCACCTGCTGCTCGCCGGGGAAGAGCGGATGATCGGCCGGGACGGGATCTCCTTCGCCGGCCTGCAGTTCCTGGCCCCGGAGCTGAACGGCCGCGGCGGGCAACGCGTCCACATCCGCTACATGCCGCACGACGACCGGCAGATCGAGGTCTACCTGAACGGAAAGCACCTGTGCACCTCGTACCCGTCCGGGCAGCTGACCGACGCCCAGCGCGACGCGTTCCGCGACCACGCCGCCGCCGAGACCCGGCGGCTCGGCGCCGAACGGCGCCGGGCGTCGAGGCGGGCGCGCCGCGAGCTCGCGCCGATGACCGGCGACGGCGCCGCCCCGGCGGAGGTGCGGCACGTGCCCGCGGCCGCCGCGGTGCGGGCCGGCGGACGCGCAGCGGACCAGGTGCTGCGGGCGAAGGCGCGGACCAACCTCCTCGGCCTGACCCCACCCACCGCCGACCCGACCGCGCCCGCCGGCACGCCGGACGCCCCCGACGCGAAGGAGAGCTGATGCCGCGGCACTTCGCCGACCTGACCGGAGCGGCCACGCTGCCCACGGGGCACTTCCAGCTCACCCACCGGATCGTGGACGACCTGGTGGCCAACCTGGCGACCGGGGTCATCCACGGCCCGGCCGGGACGGGGAAGACCTACGCGGTGCAGTCCGTCCTGGAAGCCCAAGCGGCCCGGGCGGACGGCCCGCAGGTGGTGACCCTCACTTTCACCTCCCGCCCCACCATGCGCCTGGTCTCCGACCAACTGCTGACCGTGCTGACCGGCGCCGAGACCCCCGCCAGCCGCAACCGCTTCAGCATCACCCGCCGCCTGATCGACCTCCTCGCCCACCCCCACCGCCTCATCGTCGTCGACGAGGCCCAGCGGCTGAACGGTCACTGCATCGAGATGCTGCGCCACCTCCACGACGAGGAACAGACCAACTTCGCGCTGCTGTACGTCGGAGGCGACGGCTGCTGGGAAGTCCTCTCCCGCGAGCCGATGTTCCGCTCCCGGATCTTCCGCCGCCTGCCGTTCCAGCCGCTGCCCGCAGCCGCCGTCCCCGACCTCATCCGCGGCTACCACGCCATCTACCAGTCCGCTGAGGAGGAGCTGCTGCGCGAGATCGACGACACCTACGGGCACGGCACGCTGCGCGACTGGGCGGTGTTTACCCACACCGCCGCCCAACTGTGCACCGAGGCTGAGCGGACCCGCATCGACAAGGACGTCGTCGCCAACGCGTTCGCGCTACTCGGCGGCGGCGTCTATGCCTGACCCCTCGGACCCACCCGGCCCCGATGCCGAGCCGGGGGCGGACGTCTCGCGGGCGGTCGTGGTGGTCAACCCGAACGACGACGTCGCCGCAGTCCGGCGCCTGCGAGCACTGGCCGGCCCCGGACGCCTGGTCGTCCACCCCAGCCCCGGCGGCCGCAGCATCGACCTCGCCAACGACATCCTGACCGCCGCCGGAAAAAGCCCCGCACTGCTGATCCAGGACAACATCGGCACCGCCGAGTCCTGGGCCGCCGTCACCGCGTGGCTCCACGCCGACGGTGTGCGCGACGTCCTCGTCGACCGCGCCCACCGCCTGTCCACCTACTGCCTCCGACACCTTTGCGACGCCGTCCAGCCCACCGGCGCGACCCTGTGGCTCATCTGGCCGCAAGGCCCCCGCATCGCGAAGCCCTCGCCGCTCGCGGACATCCTCTTCAGCTGCGGATTCGCCTCCACCTTCCTCGCCTTCGAGGACTTCCTCACCGCCCTGCCCCTGCCCCGCCCCGCAACGGAGACGGAACCCGGCCCCCGCGCACACGCCCCCCGGCCTGCGGCGCACGGGCCGCCGCTCCCGCTCGCCGACTTCCCGCTGTTCCTCGCCGTGTGCCGCCGCCACCTGGCCGCCGACACCTTCGCCGCGCTGCGGACCCTCTACGACCGCGAGTACGAGGCAACCCAGCGCTGGCTGTTCGGCGCCCTCGCGCGTGCCCGCTCCGACGCCGACCTCGTCCCAGTCCTGACCACACACCTGCGCGACCACCGCCTCGGCCCGGCCCCCACCCCGGGCGAAGCGCTCATCCGGCTCCGCGCCATCCAAGCCGCCCTGTGGCAGGACGGACTCGGGCTGCGCTGGCAGCCCGACAACCTCGGCCCCGACCCCGCGGCACGTCTGCGCAACGCCCTCAGCCCACGCGTCGCCGACAAGATCCGCACCGCCGCGCCGACCTGGACCGCCGCCGCCGTCGCACTGTCCCTGTACCTGGGCTGCTCTCCCGACGGCTTCGGACTGATCACGTGCGGACAGATCGCCGACGACGGCGCGTCCTTCCACGTCCCCCTGCCCGCACCGGACGCCGCGCACCTGCCCACCCCCTGGGGCGACCCCGACCGCAACCCGATCCGGCCGCTCCCCTCCGAGACCCCGTACGTCCCCCGCGAAGCCCTGCGGCACCTCGCCACCGACCGGCCCGTCCACCTGCCCGCGCACGCCCAGCCGCTGCTCGCCGCGCACCTCGCCTACCGCCGCAGCCAAGGCGCCGGCCCCGACGACCCGTACTTCCTCCACCCCCGCGCACCCGGCCGCAAGAACCCCGCCCGCTGCCTCCGCGACGCGATCCTGCGCACCTGCCAACGCATCCACCTCGCCCCCACCTGGCTGCACCACCCCAACTGCCGCCGAGGCGAGGACATCGGCGCATCCGCACCCACACCCGGCTGGCTCGCCCAACGCGCCCTCGACTTCGCCCCCCTCGACGCGCCCGACCACCCGCACGGGAACCCGGCCCCATGACCCCGCGAACCCCCCAACGCCGCTACCGCGTCGCGGACACCACCGACCTCACCCGCCGCCTCCACGCCGCAGGCATGACCCGGCAGCAACTCGCCGACTACCTCGGCGTCCACGAACACGAAATCGACCTGGAAGAACTACCCGACCTGCCCGTACGGCTCTGGCTCGACCTCGCCCGCCGCCTCGACCTCCACCCCGCCGACATCATCGTCGGCGCAGACGACGTCTTCGACCGCCTCCGCACCGCCCCGCGCGCCCAACCCGAAGCCGGAGCCGACCCCAGAACCGACACCGACGCACGCACCGTGGTCTGCGCGCTCGCCCACTCCGACCAACCACTCAGCCCCGAAGACCTCGCCGTCGCCCTCGACTGGGACTACCACCGCACCCACAACGCCTTGCACCATGCCGAGGAACACCCCGACCGCCGCGGCGCCTTCGTCGTCCGCCGCATCCCACCTGCCCACTACACCCTCACACCGCGCCTGGACCTGCTCACCACCGCCCAGCAGAGCCGATTGAGCGGCGAGCACGGCAACGTCCGCACGCAACGCGACCCACTCACCCACGACGAAGCCGAAACCCTGCTCCACCTGGCCCGCACCCGACAGGTCCACCCCCAGCGCCAGGCCCAGTTCCGTGCCCTGCTCGACGCCGGATACATCGAGAGACTCCCGGACGGCGCCTACTGGCTCACCGAAGACGTCGCCTACAGCCTGCGCGTCGGCCCGGACCCAGACGGCCCCACCCCCAACACCCCGCGCGCCACTTCCTCAGGCACAACGCCCTACTGACACGCCCACGGCAGATCCACTGACGTCACGTGGCAGAACCCACTGTCATCCCGATGGCAGACGACACTTGGGGCATTCCTCGGTGGTCCTGGGCAGTTCGGGCCGTTCGTCGTAGCTGTCGTCTTCGTCGTGCACGTGCCCGCCCTTTCAGTCTGTGACCTCGCCCGACCCGGCGCTGCGCCGGGGAGCATGAGGGCCCCTGTCTCGTGAGGGCAGGGGCCCGGTGCTGGGAGACCACGTGTCGGGGTGCCTCGGCGCGTGGGTGGAGGCACCCGGCGGCGCAGGTCGCCGGACCTTCTCCCGGGCCGAAAACGGTAGACCCCCGACCTTACGAAAGAAATAGGCCACATCGATCAATCCCGGTCAAGACCTGGCCTGTTCGCTTCGCTCGGACGAGGGCGAGACAGTCGGCAACCCGGGGCGCAAAGCCTGGCTGCGAACCGGCGGGCCGCGGCACGGGTAGGTCCGGCACGACGGCCACCGTGCGCAACCCCCACACGTGGCACGAGCCGGGAACGCATGTCGAACACCCGCCCCGGGCACGGCCGTCGACCGAGCAGGTCTGCTCGGTGCGGTGCCCGCGCTGCTTGGGGGCACAGCGAAGGCGCTGCGAGTTTGGCCAGGCGCTATCTGTCCGGGCCCGGAGCTTGTCAGCCCACGACGCGGCCGATAGGAGTGTCCGCGTGTCTGACTCGGGCCAGTCGTGGCCAGGCTGCGAGCGCGCGGCCTCGGGATGCGCTACCGGCGGGTGACGGTGTAGCCGGCGTCGTTCAGCGCCGCGGTCCACACGTCCCGGTCGAACCACCGGGTGATGTCGGGCTGCATCGCGGTGATGGCGTCCATCCGGGCCTGCCAGTCATGACCGCCCGGCCCCCGGCCGCCCGCACAGCCGTCGCAGCCGTCCTCGCCGTGGATGTGCCCGGCCATCCACGCGTTGACCGCGACGTTCACGATCACCGAGTACAGGTCACCGCCGGTTTCCGCGAGCGTGTCCGGGACACCTGCCAGGACCAGGGCCAGCTCCGGATTGCCCATGGGCGGCATCGGCGCCTCACCCACTCCATCGCCGTCGTCGCCCTGATCGAGGCGCGGCTCCGCCAGCGACCGGGCCATCGCAGCGGCGTCGAAGTACCTCCACGCCGAACGCACCTGGATGCCGAGCTGGCCCGCGACCGCGGTCATCCGCTCCTCGACGACATCGGCGACGGTGCCGGGGCGCACGGTCACCCCCAGCCGGGCGAGTTCGGCAAGGGTGTCCGCGACTGCGGTCCGGAAGGCCTTCGTGTTCCGCATGGAGCGAGACTACGAAACCGCACGCCGCCGTCGGCGCACCTTCGCAAGATCCCGGGGCACTGCGGCCAGACCGCGCAGGCGCACCGCACCCGTGCTGAACGCCGGGCGGTCAGGTCTTCGAGGTACGTGCCGCGGCGGATTGGGCCCGTGCGGCGAAACCGCTCGTGGTGGTCCTGCTGCCGCTGTTCCTCGCGTCGGCGGACTGAATCCGCGACGCGGCCTGCGCCGTCATCGGCGTCCCGTCCGAAGTGCTTTGCCTGCCTTCCACCGTGGCCCTGCTCCTCAAAGCGTGCGCGGTCGGGCGGTCAGCGGGCGCGGGTACCGGCAATCTCCACATCCGGGCACGCCGCGGCCTGCACGGCCAGCGCGTCCCACTCGGCCTGGTCGACCGACAGGTCCCACCGGATCTTCATCGCGATCCAGTCCCCGGTATAGGTGCACGCGTACTCCTGGTACGGCGGCATCCACTCGGCAGGGTCCTTGTCGGCCTTGCTGCGGTTCGACGTCGCCGACACCGCGATCAGCAAACGCTCGTCGTCCAAGTCGTTCGCGTACGCCTGACGCTCCGCGCCCGTCCACGCGGACGCCCCGACTGGCGGGGCGCGCTATTCGGAAGGTTCGGTATTCCGGTCGTGGTGGCGGGTGACGCCAGGCCATGCGGGTGACGTGCGACCGTGGCAAGTACCGACGGCGTGCCGGTCGACGGAGCCTGCCAACGTGTCGTCAGGACCGGGTGACAGACAGGGCTGCTGGTCGGTGTCGGGCCGTACGGTGCCACCGTGAAGTTTCTCGTGCGAACCGTTGTCGGGTGCCAGACGACGCGCCGCGTCCGACGTCGCCCCCGGTCGTTGCGGAACCACCTCGATGCCCTGCACTGGGAGGGACTGGTATGCCGGACGGAATCCTCTGGCTCCCCGACGAGTTCAAGATCCTCTACTGCGTTGTCTTCGTTCGGGGCGTGACCGAGGAGGAGTTGGCGCGGCGCCTCGGCGCAGACCCTGCTTCCGCGGTGCCGATGACCTGGCGGGATGTGGATGACCGGGCCGTCGGCTCGTATCACGGCATGGCCGAGGAGGTCGTCCGGCTCGGCAGGGCGGGCGACTGGGCGTTCGCGTTCGAGCACCGCTCCAGCGTCGGCTACCAGTTGCTCGCACCGGTCTCGAACGGGACGGAGGCGGTGCTCGTCGCCGACTTCCACCTCACGCGCGTCTTCGCGTACGCGGAACACGGCGAAGTCGTCACGCGCTTCGAGCCGGGCATGGAGCGCTTCGCCGCAGGAGCCGACCCCCGCCGGTGGTGGCCCGAGATGATCGAGGCCGGGCTGCTCATGCCGGACGGCCGGTCCCCCGGCGAAGCGAACATCTCCGCCGACTACGACCGGGACTGCCTGCGCTTCGCCGAATCCACCTTCACACTGGACCTGCCCCGCAAGGCGATCGTCCACGGCACCCTGCCGTCCGTCCTCGTCCCCAACCCCGAGTACGTACCGCCACGACCAAGTCCCTTGCGTCGCCGACCTATGCGCGGCCACCCGCGGTAGGGCGCGCCGCCCCGTCCGGGTGCTTGATCATGCAGAGCAAACCGGCCCACCGACGGCCAGGTACCCAACTGGCTCCCCGCCCCCACCAGCCGCTTCGCCCTTTACCTGCGCGCGTTCTGGCCCAACCCCACCGCCCTGGACGGGACCCGGCGGCCGCCCGCCGTCCTCAAGACCACCTAACACGCCGAAAACCGGCCGCGAACTGCGCCGCCCTGGACACCACGCCCCCTAACGCATGGCCGTCACTCCACTCCCTCTGTGGGACCGCCCTGCCGCCGACCGAGTTCCGGTCCTCCCCATGGACCTGAAGGGTCCCGGGGCACACGGTCCGAGCCGTCCGCGGCCCTCGACACAGGAAGGACCTGCCGCGCCGCCGACGGGACCTTGGCCACGTAACCGGTGTCCTTGCCACTTCAGGAGGACGCTGCTTCCACGGCCCGGTGCCCGTGCACCAGGCCCCGGCGCACCGGGGTCACGAGCGCGGGCGGGCGTCGCTGCCTGCACGGTCGCGGTCGTCCTCGCACGCAATGGCTCGGGCCTGGAGGTAGGAGGTCCAGTCGGTGTTGGCGCGGCGGCGCCAGTGGACGGCGGTGACGATGTGCATGCCGAGCATCGGTCCCAGCACCGCGGGCGGGAGGTCCTCGGCGAGGTGGACGAGAGCCGCGGTGCGCGCCGGTCGGACCGGGATACCGTGCGCGGCCAGGCGCCGGGACAGGACGGTCGCGGAGGCGTGCGTGCCCGCGCGCGAGCCGGGAAAGAGCCACCGCCGCGGCGAGTTCGCCGCCCATCCGGACGGCGGAGGTTGGGCCGCGAGGCCGGCCAGCACACGGGCGAGGGGCTCGGGCAGGAGGATCGGTACGTGGTCCAGCACGATCGCCGCGGCGTGTTCCGTCCGGGCGTCCGGCATGGCTTCGACCGCGGTGACCGCGTCGGCGGGTAGCGCGGCGATGCGGGACAGGTGTTGCCCGAAGAGCAGCAGGATCGCGCCGGCAGCGCGGACGTCCAGCGGCAGGTCGGCGTCGGTCAGGCACTGGTGCAGCAGTTCCCAGGCCGAGTCCTGGTCGAGGCCGACGGGGTCAGCCTTTCCGCGATGCGGAACGACGAGGGGGCGGCTGTGGCCGCGCCGGGCGGCCCAGACCACGAAGTCGCGGACCTCGTAGCCAGTCCCGGGATTCGCCACCAGCCACGCGTCGACATCCTCCTGGTCCGCGTCGGCCAGGGTGAGCCCGCGCTCCGTCGTGAACGCCAAGAACGCGGCGGCGGTGTTGATGCGGGTGTAGGCCCAGCGGATGCGGTGCCGGGATCCCCCGGCCAAGGCGGGGCGCCCACGGGCACGCGGGAGAAGCGACCAACGGACGTAGGGCCGCAGCAGCAGCGCGTGTTCGCGGTGACGAGCCACGACCCGGGCGAGGTGGCGTTCGATGCGCGGGCCGAGTTCGTCGCGTTCGGGCAGCACGCCGTAGGTGACCAGCACGCCACGCAGATAGTCCACCGCAGCGGCGCCGCCGCGTCCAGCACCGTCGGCCATCGCGTCTAATGCAGCATGGGTCAGCGGGCGACCCGAGGCCACCAGCTCCGCCAGCAGGTGGGCGGATCGGGCGTTGCGGATCCAGTTCAATGCCGTGCGGGGCTGGTCGCAGTCCGCCAGAGCCGCGTGCATCCGCGTGTACCGACCGCCCGGCGCATTGACGTCGTCGCCGAGGACGGCGTCGAGTTCGTCATGGAGCGTGCAGCGGTCACACAGTCCGCGGACCTTGTAGGAGCGCGGGTTTCCGCATCGCGGGCATCCGTACGGGTCGGTGTGGCCCGCGCACGGGCCACAGACCCGCTGACCGTCTCGACGGGCGACGAGGACCCGGATCAGGCCGCACCCCGGGCATGTCCCGGGGTGGGAACGGGCGGTGCGGTAGCACGGCTTGCACACCGGGCCGAGCGGCCAGCGCGCACATACCGGCGCGCTCGCTCCGCGTAGTCCACAGGGGACGTGGGGCCGCGGCCGGCACGGCAGGCACGGATCCCACGGCGCCCGCTTCCCGCACACGGAGCACGTCCGCGTCGCGGCCACCACCGCGCGCTGGCACGGCGCGCACCGCTGATGCGACGGCCGGCGCGCGACCTCGCCGCATTCCACGCACACCCCGATGTTGCCGCGGCCGGCGAGGATGCCCTCGCACGGCGGGCAGACCCGGCCGCCCGGCACCACCCGCCGCAGAAGGCGCTCCTCGCCGCAACGCAGACACTGCGGCGCCCGCACGCCGGTGATCCCCGCCTGCGCAAGCACGGCGATCAGCTTCTGGACCGAACGCGGCGCATCGGACGCCCCGCTGACCAAGGCATCGGGGTGACGGAGCAAGTGTGCGCGGGTCCGTCCGCGGGCGGACGGTGTCAGCCCGGCGACGACGTCGGCCGCGTGGGCGGCCGACAGCTCAGGGAGGAAGGCGCGGATACGGTCGGCGAGTTCGACCCACTCGGGCGGGGGGTCCGCGCGGCCGGTCACGCGGCACCGTCCGGGCGCCGGATCCGTACCCGCCGCGCTGGAGGCACCGCGGCCGACCCGCCGACGTCACCGGTCGCCGCGGGCTTCGCCACCTGGCGGGTCGCCTCGCGCACCGTGATCAGGTCCGCCGGGGAGCATCCGAAGATTCCGCACAGCGCGGCCAGGGTGTCCATCGACAACCGCTGCGGGGGCTGTGTCACCAGTCGGAACACCTGCTCGCGGGACAGGTGCACGCCGTACTCGGCCAGCAGCGGCACCAGGTCGCTGGTCTGGTACATGTCCCGGTCCGCCATCAGCCGGCGCAGGTTCCAGTCGAACCCCATCCGCTTCCTCATCGCGGCCCCGCCCCTCGCTCCGTGGTGTCCGTGCGTTCGAGGCGCCGCCGCAGGGACGCCTCCATCAGGCGGTTGCGGTACTCGTCCGACACCCAGGTGTACAGCGCCGTCGTCGACGCGTACGCGTGGCCGACCTGCTCCTGGACGAACCGCTCCGGATACCCGAACTCGATCAGATGCGTGATGTAGGTGTGCCGCAGGCAGTGGAGCTCCAACTCGCCCGGCAGCCCGGCGTGTTCGCGGACCGCGGCGAAAACCTCGTCCAGCCGCCGCACCCCCACCCGCCCGCACCGCTCCGTCACCCACAGCGCCGCGTGCCCCCGCGGCGCAAATCCCGCCCTCACCTCGTCCACCCACTCCTGGAGCGCCGGGACGACCCAGTCGACCTCCGGCACCGTCAAGACCGTGCGGCGCTTGGGCGGGCTGCCGCGCGACGCCTTGCCGAACCGCACCTCCAACGCCCCGAACCGGCCGTACTCCCTCGCCCGCGGATTGCGCCGCAGATCCGGCAGGTCCAGCATCGACGTCTCACGCCGCCGCGTGCCGTAGGCGTAGACCTGCTTGAGCATCACCGCGTCCCGCCACGCCGCCAACGCCCCCTTGCGGCGGCGCTTCCGCGCCTGTTCCACCCGGTCATCGGCCGCGTCGAACAACGCCTGCAACTCGTCGTACGTCAACGCCCGCCGCGCCGGCCGGCCCTCGAACTCCGCGACGTGGTCCGCGGTATTCCAGTCGTGGCACACCTGCACCGGGACCTGCCCGAACTGCTCCGCGCACGCCGACGCCCAGCCGTAGCGGCCGTCGGTGACGAACGCGCAGAACATCTGCAGATTGCCCTGGTACCCGCGGACCGTCGAGTGCGCCCACGGCGCATCACCCGACAACTGGTGCGCGAAGTACGCCTCCACGTCCTCCGGCGTCCACTCCCACGGGTACGTCCCCGTGAACAGCATGAACCGCCGCACCAGGCTCACCCGGTCGCTGATCGTCTTCCTGCCGAGCAACCGGCTGCGCTGCTGCTGCTCCCACCCCCGCAGCATCGCCTCGAACATCGCCTCCGCCGGGTCCAGCGCCCGCACGTTCCCCGGGACGACAACCCGGAACGCACCCGGCATCTCCGCTGTCGGCACGGCCACCCCCAGACGTTGCATCTGATGCAACATCGTGGCGTCCACTGCCATCACCCAAGGCCGAACGCCCCGGCATCACCCAAACGAGCTAAACCCACCCCGCCGTTGACCTGCCCATCCCCGCGCCCAAGCCGGTGCGACATTGATGCACCGGATGCAACTCCGCCTACTTGGAGTCCCACGCCTCGGCGAGCGGAACCATGTGGTCGACGTCCAGTTGCCCGGCCTGGTCGAGGAACCGGTCGTCGTACCGGGACCACCAGCGACCGCCGGTCAGCGCGCACCGCGCGCCGACCTCGACCGGCTCGACCGCCTCGGCGATCAGAACCTCGCGGCGCGCGTCGCAGCCGTCCTTGTCCTGGTCCACCCAGTGCTTGAACTTCGTGCGGACGTACCCGTCGCGGCTCTCCTGGGCGAGCGGCAACTCGCGCACCGCCTCGTGCAGCCGGAAGCTGAACTGCTCCCCCGCCACCTTGGGTTCGCTTGTCGTCGCGGTGGCGGGCACGGTCGCGAGCCCGGTGATCAACGCCGCTGCTGCCGACACGGCGCACCTGTACACGAAAGCCTTCGCCATCCCCGAGCCCCGATCCGTTGCTTCCACCAGACCATACGATCCGGTTGGTACGGGTAGTCGTACCGTGCTTGGTCGACGCAAGTCCACGACGCCGGAGCAGGGTTCACCTGAACGGCGCAGGACGGCGTCGGCTCGCAGACCGGGCAGGTCAGATAGGAGCCCGGATCTGCCGGGCGTGTGCCTGGTACGTCATGCTTCGGCGTCCGGTGGTGGCGCCGGCGAGGGGAACGCGGACGGCTTATCGAGCCACAGCCGCAGGCATGGCACGGCGGTGCGGAGTTGGTCATCGTCGGCGTTGCTGCGGCTGCCGCGTACGCCGATCGCGCGGTTGAGCTCGGTCTGGAAGAACGGGATGGGCAGGCCCACACGCGATGCGACGGGTGGGACGAGCTCGTTGACGACGGCCCGCAGCTGGGCGCCTTCCATCGTCTGCAATTCCGCGTGGGTGGGGTTGGGCAGGTCGAACTGCCCCGGGGAGTGCACCTTGTGCCAGTGCTCGGCGGCGGTGAGGGCGCGTGCGACCTGGTCGAGGGTCGCGGCCTTGCGGCTCGGGGCGCGCATGACCTTCTTCAGGCGGCCGTTCACGGCCCGGGCGGAGACCTTGTGGCGGCGGCCGAGCTCGGCGACCAGGTCGTCGAGGGCCTGTTCGGCGCAGGTGCGGGTGAGGAGCCGCAGGGGTTCGCACTCACGGCACGGGGCTCCCGCGTCGGGCGCGGGCTGTTCCCCGCACCGGGCGCAGACGTAGCCGTCGCATCCCGCGCACAGCCACGTCGCGGCTTCGTCGCTGTGGAGTCCGCGGGGTGCGGACGGGTGGGCGTCGCGTTCCAGTTGAGCGGCAAGGGGCTCGCAGGCTTGGCGGCACCGCTGCTGCGCCGCCGTGTCGCCGTGGCGCGCGACGATCGCGCGGCGCACCACCGGCCCTCGGTAGTCCCCCTCCAGGGGCTTTCGGGTCGAGGCGTCCAAGAGTCCGGACTCGCGGGCGAGGGCGTACGCGTCCAACAGCCTTGGAGAGGCTGCGTTGTAGGTCTTGTTGTGCTCGTAGGCGTCTGCCAGGCACCCGCAGCCCAGCCGCTCGGCGCGGCCGAAGTACTCGGCGCCGATCCGGCCGCAGCGCGGGCATTCGGTCCACTGGTAGCAGCAGTCGAAGTGCATCCGCATGCCCGGCTCGTCGTGGGTGTCCCACGGGTCGGCGGCGCCGCGCCCGTACCAGGCGCCAGGGACCGGGCCCCGGGACAGCAGTGCCGTGCCCGACCACTCCCCCGGGACATCGAACAGCACCGTCTCGGCGGCCGCACCACCGCGTGAGACGTCCCCGACCCGAAGGGCCTGGCCGCACGTGGGGCCACCACATTCGCAGTCGTCATCGCAGGGGTGGTCGTCGACGTCCTGGTCGTCGTCATCGCGGTCGCCGCTGCAGTCGCGTGCGCAGCCCCCTGCCCCGCAGGCGAACGCCTGCCAGTCGACCGGCGGTTCCTCCTCCGCGCCGACGGCGTCGAACCAGATTCTCAGCTGTGGAAGCCAGAACGCGGGCCGGTAGGTGCGGCCGTCGGCTGCGGTGAACCGCTGCGGCAGGTAGAGCCACAGCAGACCCAGACCGTCGAAGAACACCGACCACCGCGCGTGCAACGCGCTACCGAAAGGCACCTCGACGACGTCGTACGGCACAGCCGGTCCTCCTCGCCCACCCAGATGAACTTCCCAGACGTGACAACGCAACGGTTGGCTTGCTGTGTCGACCCGACATCGGAATTCACGCGTACGAGACACCCGCCCCGTAGCCCGCACATGGCGCAGGCCGCGGACTCGAAGTCATGTGCGGCACATCCCAGTTGAATTCCCCCACCGCCGCCCCATGCCGTGGTGCCGGCAGGGTTCAGAGTCGCATTGCAGCACCACGCGGTGGCGCATGCCTGCGTAAGCCGGGCCCGGTTCAAGCAGGATGGTGCGGACATGCGCTCATCGCAACGCGCCACCCGCATGGCGTTCCGCTCTTCTTGGGCCTTCCGCACAGGTCGCTGTCATCCACGTCGTGAAAGGAGCAGCGGCCATTCGCTACTGCGGCCTTGGTGCACCGGTAGCCGGTCTCGAGAGGGCTGTTCGCGCGGCAGCGCCAAGGCTCCCCGTCGTCGCCCGTGGCTGTGTCAGGCACCCAGGTGTGCGCGGGGCACGGTTGCCCCGCTGCATCGACGAGTCGGCCGCAGGTGTTCCCCGGCGGGTTCCATGCATGCCGGGCGCGTCGCTGTGACGAACATGTCCGCAAGCATCGTCAGGCCCTCCGCGGCGTCCTCGCGGTCAGGCGTGTCGGCGGCCAAGAGCAGGAGCTTTGCCAACCGTTCCGAACCGTCAGGGGTCATGACGACCTGAAGTGGGCGCCGTCGCCGCAGTGCGGCCAGGGCGGCGTGGCGGACGCGGCGGCGGGTCCGGGCGGCATCGTCAGACGACGGCCCCGGCCGCCGCAGCAGTTGCGCAGGGGGCGGAAACCTCGGACAGCAAGCGCCTCGAACCGGCGAGGCATGCGCGGCCGCTCCCAAGCCGACGTTTGCCTGACGTTTGGGTGACGTTTGGGTGACGTCGGCACCGTCACCCGTACCGGCTGTGACCTGGGGTTTCTCGGCGAGAAACTGGAGACCACCTACCGAATGGACCCCTGTTGCGCGGGCGAGCGGTCAGCCGAGCCAGGACACGTCCCGGACGTTGATCCGCTGCCGTACCCGGTTCACCCAGAAGACGACGACCAGCGGGCCGACGGAGGCCATGCGCATGTCCTCGCCGTCGGGGTCGGTGGGGTCCCACTGGGGCCATCCCCATGGGGCGCGGGAGGCGATGTCGAGGACGTCGCGGGTCATTTCCTGGGCCTGGATTGGAGCTCGGCGAGGAACTTGGCGGCGTGCTCGGAGAGGTAGGCCGGCCACGCCTGGTCAGTCACGTTCGGGCGCCGATGACGGACTCGAGGGTGACGGCGTCGGCGTCGTCCAGGCCGTGGTCGACGAACGCGTCGACGGCGGGCGCGGTGTCCAGGCGTCCTTGCCAGGCGCGGACGACCTCGTGCAGCGGGGTCAGGTCGAAGGTCTGGCGGGAGTCTTCCAGGGCTTTGGCCCAGTCGCGGATGAACGAAGGTTCCCAGCGGGGGGCGCGGTGGTCGGCGCGGATGCGGGCGAGCAGCTGCGCGGCCGCGGCGGGAGCCGGGGGCGGGGCGGGCGCGTACTCGGGCTGTGCGCTCATCGGGTGCCTGCCTTCGGGTGAAATCCTGGAGCCACGGTAACCGTCACCGGGGCCGTGTGAGCCGCTTCCGCCCACCCGGGTTCTGCTGCTCTCCGGCGGCTGCGGCGGGGGGCGGCCGTGCGTCGCGTCCCGCTGTACGGCCAGGCGCCTTGGCCTCCTCGGTCAGGTACGTGGGGAGTCAGCCCACAGAAACAGGCGAGGGTTCCCTCGCCCCGGGCGGGCGCAGTCCAGGTGGCTGCCGCCCGTTGGGCATCTTCCAGGCCCGGCTGCCAGCCACCGACCGCCGCGACGACGCGGCATCAAAGAGCCGCGCAGGTACCAGCGGACCTGTGGCTGCCCAGGCTCCGGGCCGTCTTCGCCGACACGTGGCGACACCACTCCATCGGCGTCGACGTACCGCAGCGTCTAAGGGCCTTGCTCGTACAGGCAGGACGCGAGCTTCGTCCAGGACAGCGCACGGCCTTCCTGTTGTCGGCAGGCACAGACGTCTCCTGTGGTGGCGGGGGTTGGGGGCGGGGGGCTGCGGTCCGCAGCACAGGCAGGGCGAAGCCGGCGACGGCGGGGCTCGATGCCCCGTCGGCGCCGACACGGCGCGCGGACGCTGGGTCCGCAGTGTGCGGAGGCGAAGCCCGCGACGCGGCGGCTCGATGCCGCCGGGTCGCGTCACCGCGCGGCCGGCCCCGGCTTCTGCGGGCCCGTTGGGGCGGGTGCAGCGGCTTGGATCGCAGTGAGACCTTCCGCCCATGCGGGGTGACGAGCCGCCCGGCTGTCGTGCCGGGCGGCCGTCGGCGGGGTCAGGTGTCAGGGGCGCCTGCTGCGGCGAGGTTGGTGCGCGTGATGGCAGAGGAGGCTGCCGTATCGAGATGGGCGAAAGCGTCTTTCACCCGGGTGGGTTCCATGGGGACGCCGTCTGCGCGGCGCCATGGGGCGCCGGTGCCGCCGCGCCAGATGCCGAACGGTTCCCCGCCGTCTGCGGGACTCACGACGCGGGAGCTCTCGAAGTACCCGATGGCGTGGTCGATGCCGTGGGGGCGGCTGTCTGATGCGATGCCGTAGCGCACGGTGCCGTCGGGTTCTGTCCACTGCTGCCACCCGGCCCCCGGCCGAAGGGTCTTGTCGGGTTGGGTCCGGAGGCGATGCGGCGTGGGGTCGTACGCAGTCTTGACTGCGGTCCATCGCTTCGGTTCCGCCGGGATGCCGCATGCGACGTGGTGGGCTGCACGCGCCTGGTCAAGGGCGATGCGGACGCTGTCAATGTGGCGGGCGCCGTCGCCGTCGGGCGTTGCCACGATGACCGGCGTGGAGTTTGCGCCGTAGCGGATGGTGGTGCGCAGCTCGGGGTGAACATGGGCGGGGACTTCGCGGGGCGTGGTCATGTCGTCCTCGGGGTGGGTCGTGCTGGGGTGACGTGCGAGCGGCGGCCGGGCGGGGACGGCGTGCGGCTGGGTCCGCAGTGTGCGGAGGCGAAGCCCGCGACGCGGCGGCTCGATGCCGCCGGGTCGCGTCACGGCGCGGCCGGCCCTGGCGTCCCCGGGGGCCTTCGGGAGGGCTGCCCAGGTGGGGCGGAAAGTGTCCCGGCCCCACCAGGGTGTGTTTGTCAGCAGTCAGCCGATGGGCTCCGGCCCGGAAGGGCTGGGCTGCGGGCTTCGTGCCGCGTCACGCTCGGCGGTCGCGCTGCTGCGGGATGTTCGGGGTGAGGCGGCGGAGGTTGTCCGCAAGGTGGACGGAGCGGTTCATGGGGTCGTCCCCCCACTGCACGGTGACTCGGTTTCCGTTGATCTCGGTCACGGTGCCCCGGTTGTGGGGGTCGAGCTTGAGAATGACCAGGTCGTTGACGTTCGGGATCTTGGCGTTCACGGGTTCTCCTGAGGGTCTTCGGTTCGGGTGCCACAAGGGAAGCCATCCCTTATGACATATTCAAGAATACCAGCCATGATGCACATTCATGGCGCTTGACCTGCGGAAATGCTTGCTCTGATCAGGTGAAGATTCGGCCCGGCTTGCGGACGGGCTCGGAGATCATCGCGGGTCGAGGGGGATCGGGTCGGCGTAGGGGTTGGTGGTCGCGTACTCCCAACCGCCCTCGTCCCACACCGTGTTGCACCCGGCCGTGCATCGGGACTGCCCGGGGCTCAAACCGACCTGCTCGGGGTAGACCGGCTCGGGACGGTACCGGACGGCGCTGCCGTGGGTGCAGAACCCTGCCCGGCGGTGGGCCTCGGCCTCGTTCGCCGCTTGGTGCCATGCGGCCATCAGATAGTCGGCGTCGTAGCGCTCGTCCGACAACAGTTCGTGGAGTTCGGCGGTGGTGTCGTCGTGCATGGGGCTGCTCCGTGGGGCGTCGTGGTGTGGTCGGTCGGCGGTGGACGGCGCGCGGCTAGTTGATGTGCATGTGCTCGCATCCGCACAGGCCCACGTGGTCAGGGCAGACGTTGTCCGGGAGCGGATCGCTGGCGGTGTGGCTCCAGTAGCCGGAGGCGGGCAGGTAGCCGCGGCACGTGGCCGTGCACGGCTCCTCGACATGTCCGAGGAAGTTGCCTCCGCACTGGCATGCCTCGGACCATTCGGTGACGACGTAGCGGGGCCTGGTCGTGGTGCGCATCGTGCTCCTTGCGTAGCGGTGTGCGGCGGCTCGGTGTGCCGGGCGGCGGTCGGGTGCCGCCCGGCACACGGCTGTCAGAACGGGGGTTCGTCGATGTAGACGAAGCGCGCGCAGTGGCACGCCTGGTGGCGGATCACCGGAATGCGCGCGTCGGGGTGGTGCTGGGTCGACCGTCCGGCGGCGTTCCATGCGGTGACTTCGGCGCCGGTCCGGGACACGCGGTGGATGTGGAACCATCCGCGCGGGGGCTCTAGGTAGATGTCGTCGCGGCGTAGGAACGCGGCGCGCCGCCAGATGACTTGGCTGTGATGGTGCTCGTGCGGGTTGAAACCCATGGGGAACTCCTGTTGTGGGGAGGGACCGGCGGGGTGGGTGCCCCGCCGGTCGGGGCGGCTAGTACCAGTACGGGCCCCACGTGATGGGGCGGAGGTAGTGCGGCAGTCGCGTGATCGACTTGTGGCGCACGTGGAACACCTCGCCGCGCGCCGGGTTCCTGGGGTCGAACAGCTCGTAGCGGGGGCCCAGTTCGTTGACGCATCCGATGTGGTGGCACTCGGCCCAGCAGCAGGCGCAGCGGCAGCGGCGGACGCGGTACACGCCGTGGAGCTCGGGGATGCTGCCGTGGTAGCGGACGCTGGTTCCGTCGAGGTGGCGCAGGCGGTTGGGGTTCGGCGCGTAGGGACGGATTCCGGGCATGCAGGTGGCATTCATGTGGCGCTGCTCCTGGGGTGGGGTGGGCCGGGCGGCGGCGAGTGCCGCCGCCCGGGGCCGGTCAGTGGGTGGGGGCGAGGCAGATGGTGATGCGGTGGCCGGTTCCGCTGCGGGTCGCCACGGCACGGAACGGCACGGGCTGCCCGTCCTGCACGAACGGGGAGCGGAAGGTCAGGACTCCGGTGCGCGGGCCCGTCTGGCGGCGTACCGCTTCGGTGAACCGAAGCATGAGGCTGTACAGGCAGAGGGCAACAACCTCGGGGGCGGCGCCGGGGCGGACGCACGCGGCGTAGGCGCTGGCGCTGAGAACCACCGGGATCGGGTTGCCGTTGTGGGTGGGGGTCTTCGCGTCGGCGCATACTGCGGGGGCAACGGCGACCATCTGACCGTTGGCGACCAAGTCAGCGTGCGTGCCGCGCGTAACCATGTCCGAGAGGGGCGCGATGTTGC
The DNA here is from genome assembly GCA_045039925.1 of Streptomycetaceae bacterium NBC_01309. Lineage (GTDB taxonomy): Bacteria > Actinomycetota > Actinomycetes > Streptomycetales > Streptomycetaceae > Yinghuangia. The sequence goes on along the minus strand of CP108401.1, from coordinate 377,887 downwards.
CGCCGACGTCGCGGCTGCGCCGGGCGGAAAAAGCGTAGAGCTTCTTGAGGGAGACGCGGCGCATGCGGGACATGGGTCCTCCAACTGGTGCGGTGCTTCGGTTCGGTGCCACCCGGGGTGCCAACCCCTTCTGACATGAACAACAATACCAGCTAGAAAGCACATTCAGGGCTTCTGGCCTGCGGAAACGCCTGCTCCGATCAGGTGAAGTTGCCAGTTGGCGCCGGGGGTGGGACTGGCCTGCGGCCCGGCCGGCCGCCGCCTCACGGAAAGCCGCACGCGGGCACCCGCCCCTCCCCTTCGGCTGTTGGCCCGCCAGAGGCGCCTTTCCGGGGTAGACCCGCGTGGCCTGTCTCCCGCGGCCCCGTCCGGGGACCCGGGGTGTGCACGACGGGGGGCGGTGCGGGGCACAAGGGTGCTGTGGTCGGGGGTCCTTCGGTGCCGGCAGCGCAGCTTTTGCCTGGGACGCCCCGGGCCCGCGCAGGCTCGCGCGGTTTTTGCGCGACCGCGGTACGCATTTCGGGTGTCGCGCGGTTTTTGCGCGTCACCCGAAATGCGCTTCCGTGGCTTGGCCTGCGCGGGCCCGGGGCGTCCCAGGCACACCCGGAGGGGACGGCGGCGGAGGGCCGCCGACCACAGCACCCGGTCGGCACCCGCACCGCAGCCACACGGGAACGCTTCCCGCGCGCCGCGGTTCAGTGGTGATCCGCCGTGCGCACGCCGCCGAACCGCCGGCCTGCCGGGGCGACTTCACTGGCAGGCTGGCGGCGGGACGGTCGCGTTCGGAGTCAGCTCCTGAGGGCGGCCAGGTACTTGTCGATGCGGGCGACGGGGAGGCCCATGGCCTCGGCCATCTGCTGGCGCGTCGCGTCGGGGTTGCGCGTCCGGAATTCCGCAAGTTCCCTGCGGCGCTGGGCGGCACCGTCCCGGACGGTGGTGCGTCCGGCCGCGGTGAGATAGCGCTCTGCCTGACGCTCGGACAAGCCGAGATCGGCGGCGACCTGCGCCGGCATCACCGACGGGTCGGCCTCGAGGAGTTCGGCGACGCGCGCGGCGTTGCGGACGGCTGCCTCACGCACGATCGGCGCCTTGTTCCGCGACCCTTTGGTGCGGTGTCGCCCGTCGGGGCGTGCGGCCCACGCGGCGATGGTCTCGCGGTACCAGTGGTTCACGCCCTCGACCCGCTCGTCCGCGGGCGGGCCGATGCCGTCCTTGTCGCTGGCGTACACGTAGGTCTGCCAGGTCTTCGGCGTCGGGCGGCGCTCCTCGGGGATGGCCAGGCGGGCCTCCTCGATGTCGAGGAGGTCGCGCGGATGCGGCGCCGGCCGCGGCGGCAGGGGCGTGCCGTCGCGGTACGCCGCCAGGTCGGCCTCGTCGAAGATGCGGGTCACCCGCGCGCCGGGCCGGTTCAGGGTGCGCACCTTCTCCCAGATGCGCTGATTGCGCAGGGTCCCCGGGCTCTTCCCCAGCATCTCGGCCGCGCGGTCGATCCCGACCGGCTTGCTGCCGTAGGGAATCACGGTGGCCTCCTGGCGAGTTCGTCAATCCGCAATACGCCGAACGACGGATTTTCCTCTTTCGACATGTTGAACATACCACTCCTGAATCACGATTTGAGACGGGTTCACCCGGACGGCGGACACGGTCTGACGTACACAACGGGACGGCCCGCACCGCGGCAGGGCGGTGCGGGCCGGTCGTCAGAGTCCGGAGGGGTCAGGGCGGAACTGCGGGGGTGCCTTCGCCTCTTCGGCCTCGGCGCGCAGTTCGGCGAGCGTGAACGGGCGGGCGACACGGCCGCGGGTGCGGCGCAGGATGGCGACGTCGCCCAGCCGACTTCGTAGGTGCTGCTCGCGTTCCTCGGCGTGGGCGAAGCGGTCCGGGTGGACGGCAAGCAGTCGGCGCCAGGCGGCGGCTCCTCCGCGCACGCACGCGCCTCCGCAGTTGGCGTGAGGGAAGCCGTCCGCGTACATGGCGGGCGGTTCGATGCCGCGGGCGCGGGACTCGGCGAGCAACTGCGCCTTGGTCTGCGGATGTTCCTCCTCCAGGAGGGGGAAGCGGACGGTCCACGGCAACCATCCGCGGACGATCGCCGTGCCGCGGTCGGCGTCGGGCCTGCGGGCTGTGGGGTCGGCGTCGAGACCGACGTACAGGACGCTCGCGTCGGGCGGGGCGTGTGCGGTGAGCCACTGCCGACAGGGCTTGATCTTGAGGTGAAGGGTGCAGGGCGCAACCCGTGAATTGCCCAGGTAGCTCTGGTCGTCGAAAACCTGCCAGGGGTCGCGGCCGTCGCGCACCACGGTCAGGGTGAGCCCGAGGTAGGCGGCCACGTCCTGGCCGAAGCGGTAGTTGTCGGGGTCCTCGGCGGTCGTGTCCGCGAACAGCAGTACCAGGCTGTCCGTTCCGTAGCGCTCCGCGACGCGGATGGCCGCGATTCCGGAGCCGATTCCGGTGCTGAACTGGACGATGCGGCGGATCAGTGTCTGCTCCCTTCTCTTGTGAGGTGCCGCCCGCCGGGGCCGGCCGTGTCGGCGCGGCCCCGGCGGGCAGGGCTCGGTCAGGCGGCGGTGCCGAACAAGGACGGTTGATATCCGGGGTCGGCGGCGGGGCGGATGGTGACGGGGACCGGTGCGGGCAGCGTCGGCGTTGTCCGGGGCGGGGTGGCCACGGTGCCGTCCGGGGCCATATGGGCCGCGTGGGCGTGTAGTTCGGCTTCGCGCGCGGGGTCGTCCCAGCCTGCGATGTGCTGGGCCATCGCGGCGGCGGCCGCGGATGCGGCGTGCACGCCGTCGTGCGGCGGAGGTACGTATCGGTCGTCCTGGCCGTCGTCGGTGTCGGTGCGCGGGTGGAGTGCGACGCACAGCGCGAGCGGCAGGTGCCGCAGGAACTCGCGGCGGCAGGCGCGTTGCAGGGCAGCGAGGGAGCCCGCACCGGCGGCGCAGTCTTCGCCGTCGGTGGTGCCGCGCACCCAGCTGCCGATGCTCCTGCTGTAGGTGGTGGCTGCTGCTTCGATCGCGGCGAGCGCCGCGGGGAGCGCGGCCGCGAACCGTGCGACGTCGTCCGGGGCGCCGTAGACGGTGAGCCAGTCGGGGTGGACGGCGGCCGGGCCGTCCAGGACGCGCCGGGTCTGCACGCGGTAGATGCTGGCGAGTTGCTGGGCTGCGGCGAGGCGTCGGCGGGCGTGTCCCCCGCGGTCGCTGAACCAGAGGCGGACTTCGGCGTAGGGGTTGCGGTAGAGGTGGTCCACCACCATGCGGCCGCTCGGGTACGCGAGGGGTCGGGTGTCGGCGTTCAGGTCGTGCCTCCAAGGCTTGTTCAGGGCCACCGGGTGGGGGCGGTGCGCCCCCACCGGGTGGGCCGGGTCTACTGCTGTGAACCGGTGGGGCTGTCGGGGGTGCGGCCGTCGGCGTACAGCCGGTCCAGTTGCGCGCGCATCGCTGCGCAGAGGCCGCGCAGCTCACGCTGCTGGTGGTCGGTCAGTTCGGGCTCGTCCTGTCCGGCGTCCCCGGCTTCTTCCCACCACACTGCGATCGTGTTTGCGAGGTTTTCGGCGTGCTGCTTGGCTGCCCAGAGCTCGTGGGCCTGGGGCGCGGTGGCATCGGGGGTGGTGGGGCTCGTCGGTGCGGTCATGGTGGTTGGCTCCTCGTCTATGCGGGTGCGGTCGGGAGTGCGGACGTATCTGTGCCGGTCCCGGTCGTGGGGCGGGCGCCTGCGCTGAGCCCGTTCGGAGTGAGGCGGGCGATGCAGGCGGGGCAACCGACGGGGCTGGCGCCCGGGTCGCGGTGGAAAACCCAGGGGGCGCCGTCGTATCCGACCGGGTCGTCCAGGGTGGTCACGAGCACGGTGGTGTCGCCGACGGCGACCCACTCGCGGCAGCAGGCGGCGATGCCGTGCAGGAGTTCCACGAGGGTGTCGGTCGTGCCCGGAACGCCGACGGACCGCCACGTGCCCGTGAGCGTGGCCGCAAGGGCGGTCGCGGTGGCGACGGTCAGCGGCTGCCACGGGCCGACCGCTACCGGCGCCGCGTCGACCAGAGGGCGGCCGTCGCTGCCGTGGCGGCAGTGCGGGCCCCTCAGCGGCCCGGTGACGCCGAAGGCCTCGGCTGCGCCAGCCGACGTGGTGACGTAGCGGGCGGGGCGGCGCCGGATGCGGCTGTGCAGGGTCACCACGTAGAGGTCGGCCGGCGGGGGCGGGGGGACGCCGATAGACAGGGGGCTCTCCTTGGGTTGTGGACCGGGGGCGGTGGCCGGGGCTCGCCGCCCGCCCCCGGGGGCGTCAGGGCATGTCGGTTGGCTGGCCGGGGTTCGCGTCCGGGGGCCAGATCAGGTGCGCGAGTTCCCCGGTGCGCAGCGCCTGGGCGACGCGTTCGCGGCCGTGCCGCGCGTAGCGGAGACTGTGGGTGCGCTTGCGGTCCGTCAGCTCGATGCCCGGGACGACTTCGCCGGTGACGGGGTCGCAGGCACTGCCGCACTCGGTCGCGGCGTCCAGGAGCTTGGCGAGGAACGCGGGCCGGACGTCGACGACCATCCGCCGCTCGATCTCGTCGGGATGGGTGTCCTTCACCCACTCGGTAAGCGCTCGGGCGTCGGTGACGGTCGCCTCGGGCCCGGGCGCCGTCAACGAGATCTTGGCGACGTTGACGCCGTCGGTTAGGTCGGCGGCGACCTGGCGGACGCCGGTGGTCCTGTCGGCGTCGTCGATGGCCGCCTGGACGTCGGCGCGCACCGTCTTGAGGCGGGCGCCCACGGTCTCGTACACGCACTTGAGGACCGCTTCGAGCTGGGCGAGTTCGCGAAGGTTCACGACGCCCCCAGAAGCACGTCGCGCATCTGGCGGAGCTCGGCAGCCGTCGCCGACTCCGGGGGGTGGCCGTACGCCTCCACGAACATCCGGCCGAGTTCGTGCGGGTTGATGCCGGTCGCCGCGTCGAGCATTTCCGCGAGCGCGACGGCGATTTCCTCGGACTGCGCCTTCGTGCGCTCCGGTCCGGCGGCCGGTGCCGGGGCACTCGGCCCGGCGGCCTCAGGAAGGGTCGGCGGCGCAGTCGTGTTCGTCGGGGACGGGGTGGCGGCGGGCTTCGCTGCCGCGTCGTGGAGTTCCGCGCCGCGGCGGGTCAGGTAGAGCCGCAGGGACTCCAGCGCGCCGGTGTCGGGAGCGCGCACGATCGCGTCCAGTGCGCCTGCCCCGCGGGCCTCGTCCCAGACCCTTCGCCATGCGCCCTGGTTCTTGGACTCCGCCGCCTGCCCGGCCAGTGCCTGCGGCCCCGGGCTGACGGTGGGGGCCGTCTCGGCGGGCGCCGCGTCCCAGGGGGCGCTGTCCGGGGGGCCTCCGGGCTCCGCGGGGTCGCGGTCGGGGACCGCCCAGTCTCCCGCCTCGGCGTGCGCTGCTCTGATCACGCGCGGTGCGGTCGGCTTCTCGGTGCCGGTCTGCTCGACCACGCCGGGGATGACCGTGATCGGGTTGCCGTCGACGTCGACGACGGCGCCCAGTTCCTCCGGCGTGTAGATCGCGCCGTGCAGCACTTCCGGGCACGCGGTGCGCACGGCCTCGGCGATGGCCCGGCTCCGGAGCATGGCGCGCGGGTACTTCTCCCAGCTCGTGGGCCGCCCCTTCTCGTCGCGCGCGTAGGGGCGGCCGTTGCGCAGCTCGCACAGGCACGCGGTGACCGCGTCGTCGAGGGTCCACTCGATGACCGTCTCGTCCTCGGGGTCGTCGACACGGACGATCTTGACGACGCACCGGGTCCGCTCGGGGGTGATGCGCACGCGGTGCCCGGCGTTCCTGGCACGCGACAGCATCAGGTCCGCGCTCTGCGTCGGCTTGCCCTTGATGACGTGGATGCTGCAGATGGTGGTGACGACGTCGAGGTTGAGCGCGCGGCCGTACTCCAGCGCCCAGAAGACCGATGCCGGTCGGCGGTGATAGGCGTCGGGCAGCAGCGGGGTTCCGGCGAGCCATTCGGCGAACCTCCATGCCTGGGGCGGGGTCATGGGGGCCAGAGACAGCGCCTGGCTGGCCGGGACGGGGCGCACGAGGGTGGCGGACGGGGAGGACATGCGGGATCTCCTTGCTGGGGGTTCGGTTCGGACGCCGCAGAGGTGCCAACCTCTTTCGACATGATCAACAATACAGCAAATGATGCAATAGCGTGTGCTGTGACCTGCGGAAATCGATGCTCCGATCGGGTGGTGTTCCGCCAGTCCTTCGCGCAACCGTCCCGACGTACGGCGGTGCGGGCGCCCGGCCGGGGTGGGGCGCTCTGCCGCCCCCACTCCCCCGGCGCGTTGGTCGCGGCGGTGCGCGGCCCGACCATGTCCGGGCCGCCTGGACGGCGTCCCGGTCACACTCTTGGGCCGCGCACAGCCGCACCCTCAGAAGATGGGACATTCCGGTGCGGCGGGGCGTTGGTGGTTGCTCAGGACCGCAGCCCGCGGCGGCGAAGCCCGCGGCGCGGCGGCTCGATGCCGCCCGCGTCGCGTCAGCCGCGCCGCGGGGACAGGCCTGTCCGCCGCCGGAACCCGCCGGGCCGCTTCGGGGCCCGGGGCCCACTCGCCGCAGCATCCGACGAGGTTGCGGCCGGACCGGGGCGCCGTTCAGGGCGCCCCGGCATCGCGGCCGTGGCGGGTCAACTCCCGGGAGCGGCTCCGTCCTTGTTGTCGGAGTCGGCCGCTGCGGCGGCGAACACGGCGGCCATCTCGGCGACGCTGCGGCGGCCTCGGATCTCGTCGTACTTCAGGAGGTACGTGGCACCGGTGCCATAGGGGTGGCCGGCCGAAGTGACGACGCGGCGCATGTCGTGGATGTGCGGCACCGTCAGGGACTTGGCGTTCACCCGCAGCACCTCGAACCACCGGCCGAAGCCGCGGGCGAAGTCCCCTTTCGCGAAGTCGGCGCGGCCCCAGCGCTTCACACCGTCCGCCTCGGCTCGCGCGATGATCTCGCGCCAGTACCCGAGTTCGTCGTCAAGGCGGCGGATACGACGCGCGAGCGTCTGCGCCTGGTCGGGGTCTCCGGCGTCCCACCCATGGGTGGCATCGCCGTTGAGGGCCCGCTCGTACACGCGGCGGTCGGCTTCCAGCTTCTCGATGCGGCGCAGCGTCCGGCCGGGGTTCTCGCGGTGGCGCTGGTAGTCGGCGGCGGCGGTGGCGCGGCCGCTCCAGTGGGACGCGCGGTCGGCTTCCTCGAACGAACGGCGGAATCCGGCGGTGATGCGCTCGCGGTAGCGCATGTCGCGGCTGGCGCTGTAGTGGTCGGCCAGCACCGGCTGCCCGAAGGGGATGCGGGACGCGCGGTCCTTGGCGGTTGCATAGGCGGCGTCGGATCGTTCGGCGGCGTTGGACGCGTACGCGTCGAAGCGTTCGGCGCGGTCCTCTGCACGGTCGTTGCGGTCTCCCTCGGCCTCGGCGAAGCTGCGTTCGTCGTCGTTGTCGACGGTGACTGTGACCTCGTATCCGGCGGCGCGCAGCGCCTGGGCGGCGGCGTTGATCTTCCACATCTGTGCGTCCCGATCGCGGCTGCTGCGGATGTGGTGGGCGTTCAGTCCGCCAGACCACCGGAAGTGGTTGGCGCGCAGCAGGGGACCGGCCTGGTCGCCCTTGGCGGTGCCGTGCGCGAGGGTGCCCTCGCGGGGCGAGTGGCTGATCTCGATGTGCCCGGCGGGGGCTGCCGTTGCACGGGGAGAAGGAGTGTCGGTCAAGGTCTACCTCCGAGGGGGAACGGCCCGGCCCGCCGTCGGCGGGCCGGGGTGAGCAGGGGTGAGGGGGCGGGCCGGGTAGTCGCGCGTTCAGGTGTCCGCGCGGTCGGTCGGCGCGGCGCTGGTGTGGAACTCGGCCTGATAGGCGGCGCATTCGGACAGGAGGCGTTCGGCGAGCTCAGGGACGAGGGCGTCGAACCTGACGCTCACGGCGTCACCGCGAAACGAAATGTCCACCTCGCTCGCAGCGCTTGTGCCTTGGGAGATCCGCAGCGAGACGCGCGCAAAGCGTGCGTCGAAACGGCAGGTGGGAAATGCGACAGCCCAACGGGCGGCCAGTGCCTGCCCGGCCGCCTGGCGGGCGGCTTCCGCGACTGACTGGGCGTGGAACGTGGCCCTGACCCGCCGGTAGGCGGGCAGGAAGCGGTGCGTGACGTCGCGGACGAGGACGTCGGCGGGCCGTGCGGGCGAGAAGGTGATGCGGGCGGACCCGGTCCAGCCCTCGGAGTAGAGGCCGGTCACGATCACGCGGGGCGGGTAGGCGCGGGGAAAGGCAGGGGTTGTGAGCCGGAAGGCTTCCCCGCACGGATGGGAGACGACGGACCAGCCGCGCGCACGGATGTCGTCGGGGTCGGGGGCGGCGTTCCATCCGTCGCCGAGCGAGGCGGCGATCTGGCGGGCGAGGGGGAGGGTGTCGAAGCTCGGCAATGAAACTCCTTGGGAGGGGTGTTGGTGGTTGCTCGGGACCGCAGGGTGCGGAGGCGAAGCCCGTGGCGCGGCGGCTCGATGCCGCCCGCGTCGCGTCCCGGCGCGCGCCGGGGTGGGTGGGCCGCCTTGGGCCCTGTACCTGTGGGGTGTGGGGGCGCGGCGTGGTCACGCGCCCCCACGCAGGTCAGATGCGGCCGGTCCGGGGGCGCGAAGCGGCGTACCGCGCGGCTTCTGCGGCGCAGTGGTGCGACCGTTCGATGAGCCGTAGCCCGGCGCTCACGTCGCCGCGTGCGCGCTCGATGCGGTGAAGTGCGCTGGCAAGGTCGCTCCAGTTGCGGACGCTCTCGCCGTCGACCTGGCCACCGCACTGCGGGCATACGGTGTGCAGGCGAACGGAGCGGACGTCCCCGGTGTCGAACCCGAGGGCGGTGAAGGCCAAACCGCCGTCCTTCTCGATGAGTGCGACGCGGTGGGCAAGCCAACTGTGGGTCTCGCCCGAGGGCAGCAGGACGAAGGGCACGTTGGGGAGCCAGTGGTCGCGAAGCGCCTCGGGGTCGACGTGGTCGCTGAGCACGCGGCGGACGGCGTCCCGTGCCTGGCTGCGGAACACGGCCCGAATCTTGCGGTCGGCGGTGTCAATGCGGGTGTTCTGCTCGTACGCCTCGTCGCGCGCGGCGGACGCGGCAAAGGCGAGTGCGCGCTGACGGGTGGTGAAGGGCGGGGCGGTCTTGAGCATGGGGTTCTCCGTGGTGCGAGGTTCTGGGGGGTGTGCGGGGCGGCCGGGGCGCCCCGCACACCGGGGAGCGGCGAAGGCAGGCGGCGCCTACGCGGCGTGGGCGAGGGTGCGGGCGCGGATGGCGCGGCGCGCGGCGAGGTAGCGGGGGTTGGGCGCCGACCGCGCCGCGCGCTGGTAGTCGCGGCGGTGGGCGCACGCCGAGTTGAGCGAGTCGCGGGCGGCGTGGGCCTCGTTGAGTGTCCGGGCGGCGCGGGCCCGCTTGAGGGCGTCGGTGGCGCACATGTCGGCGCTGATCAGGCACACCGCCGCCTCGGCGGTCGTCCGTGCGGCGGGGTGGCGGTCGGTTTCCGCGCACCATTCGCGCAGACGGCGCGCGGCGCGTTCCACCTGCTCCGCGACGCGGCGGGCCTCGGCGAACTCGGCGGCGGCCTGGCTGGCCTCCTCGTCGGCCTCGTCCTCGTGTGCCGCGTCGAACTCGTCGGCCAGATAGACGGGGTCGACGTAGGGGCGGGCCGGGGTGCTGGCCTCGTAGGCGGCCTCCAGCTCCTCCAGCTCGGCCTGCTCCAGCTCGGCCAGCTGGTGGGCGGAGAGCGTCGCCGCGATGCACGGCGCGTACTCGCCGGTGAGGCGGTGGCACGTGAAGCACACGCGGGTGCACGCGTCCATGTAGACGGTGAGGTCGTCGCCGTCGTGCTCGTCGCGGTAGATCTCGACGACGTTGTGCTTGATCACGGGTCCTCCTGCTGGGTGTTCCGGTTCGGTGGCCATCCGGGGTGCCAACCCCTTCTGACATAAAAAACAATACCAGCCAGAAAGAACGATTCAGGGCTTTGGCCTGCGGAAACGCCTGCTCCGATCAGGTGAAGTTGCCGTACGTCCGGGCCGTGCCCGGTCTGCGGGGCCGGCCGCCCGGCCACCAGTCCCGAAAGCCGCACGCGGGCACCCGCCCCCCCTTCGGCTGTTGGCCCGCCAGAGGCGCCTTTCCGGGGTAGACCCACTCGGCCGACAACCCCGGCCCCGTCCGGGAACTGCGGCGCACGGCGCGGGGGTCGGTGCGGGGGCACAAGGGCGGGGCGGGCGGGGGGCCTTCGGTGCCGGCAGCGCATGCTCTGCCCGGTGCGGGCCGGGGCCGGGCGGGCTCGCGCGGTTTTTGCGCGACCGCAGTACGCGTTTCGGGTGACGCGTGGTTTTTGCGCGTCACCCGAAAGGCGCGGCTGCGGCTTGGTCCGCCCGGCCCCGGCCCGCACCGGGCATACCCGGAGGGTGGCGGCGGCGAAGGGCCCCCGCCTGCCGCGCCCGGCGGCACCCGCGCCGCGACCACACGCGAACGCCCGCCGCCGACGCGGCCGGAGGCGGTACCCGGCTGGGCTACGCTGAAGGTCTCCGGTCCCTCCTTGTGAGGCGTTCCGGTTCGGAAAGATCGGCGGCTCGCGCCTGCCAAGCTCCCTCGGGACCGCCTCCGGGCGGGCGGGCCGCCGGTCGAGAACCCCGGGCGGGCCGCTGCTCGCGACCCGCCCGTGCGGTGCGACCTAGTCGGTTGCCGCCTCCGCCGATTCCTGCTGGTCCCTCTCGTCGACGGCCCCGCCGTCTCCCCCGCCCTCGGGGGCGCCCGCTTCGTCGCGCCCGGACGCCGCCTCGTCCTCCGGGGCCTGGCCGTCGCTGCCGTCGTTGCCCTGGTCGTGGTCGGGCTGGTCTGCCGCGATGTTCCTTTCCGCGTACTGCTGTTCGGCCTGACGCAGACGTTCGGCCCTTGCGGCGGCCTCATCAATGGCGTGCTGTTCGATCTCCGACAGCACATACCCGTGCTCGGCAAGCGTCGCGAGGTACGCCGCCGCGTCGTCCGTGGGGCACCGCCACGTCCCCGGTTCGGCGGTCACGGCCTCCTCGTATACAGCGGCGGCGTGCGCCCACAGCAGATGTCCGCGCCGACTCTTCGCGGTGGTGGTGACGACATCGGCGAACGGGTCTTCGACCCGGCTCCACTGGGTGCGGCCGACGTTCGGATCGGGCGCGGCCAGAAGTTCGGCCAGAACCGCCGTGGTCCTGCGGGTGACAGTTTCGGCGTACGCCTTGGACTGCCCCGTGATCATCCGCAGGGCGAGCAGCCACAGCCCCTCGGGGAGCGGCCCGGACGCCGCGACCGTGCGCCGCAGGAACGCGAGCCGCACCGTGCGGGCGTCCTGCCACGCGCGGTTGCCTGCCTTGACGCGGCGCTTCTCGTCCTCGGTCTCGGTGGCCGGGGTCGCCTCGGCGTCGGCGCGCTTCGCCTCGGGGGTAAGCAGGTGGTAGTGCCGCTTCCAGTTCGTGCACAGCCACACCGGCTCGTACGTCTCGGGGGTGAGCGCCGCCGCGTGGCCGGGGCATGCGCGGTGCGTCTCGGCCGTGAGCTGGCTCCCGAACGGCGTCCGCAGGTCTGCCAGCGGGCGCGTGTGCTTGTCGTGCACCGCGTGGTGCGCCACCTGCGGGACGCCCGCCGCCCCCAGTGCCGCGACGGCGGCCGCGCGCCTGTCCGCCTCGGCCTTGTCCCCGCGCAGTTCCTGAAGGGCGTGCGCCCAATGGCCGCGTCCGCCCTTGGGGTTGCGCGCGTCGCGTTCCTTGGCGGTGCGCAGCCGGTAGAGGGCGTGCGAGAGGTCGGCAACCTCGGCGTACTGCGCCATTTCCAGGATGTCGAAGTCTGCGGCCGTCGCGCGCGCGATGGTGCCGTTGTCGGCGGCGGCGAGGTTCTTGGCGGCGGCGATCTCCTCGGGGCGGCGTCCCAGCCGCCGCGCGGCCTTCGTCCGCGCGGTCTGGGTCATCCCCAGCAGGTCGAGCTGCTGAAGGGTGCGCAGGTCATCGCGGACGGTGGTGTCCTGGCGGTGGTCGTTCTCCTCGGCACTGCGGAGCAGCGTCTCGTAGTCGCTGAGGTCGTCGTAGACCAGGGCGTCGATGCCGGGCACGTCGCGGCCGGCCGCGACCGCTTCGGCCGCCACGACCAGCGCGGCGAGCCAGCGGCGCTGTCCCGCGAAGATGCCCAGGCGGACCCGCTCGCCGTCGCCGGTCCGCGTCGCGGTGCGGCGCACGTGCACGGGGCTGTGTACGCCGCTCTGCCGGACGCTCTCGATGAGGTCCGCGTCCGGCTGGACGCGGGGGTCCGGCGCGTCTTCGGGGAGCACGGTCCGTACCAGGGCGAGGAATTCGGGGGTCGGCGGCTGGTCGTCGTCGCCGTGGCGGTGGTTGAGCGGGTCGAGCTCCAGGACGCGGGGGTCGAACCGCTCGGCGGTGCGGCGCTGCGTCAGGTCGGTCGGTGCCACGTCGGCCGGTGCCTCGTGGGGCGCGGTGCCGGTGGCGGGCGCTGCCTTCGGTTCGGTCTGTGGGCGAGGTTCGGTGGCGAGAGCGGTCATGCGGGAACTGCCTTTCTGGTGGGCGCCGGTGGGCGCGTGCTGGCGTGTGTGGGGAGGGTCGGGCCGCGCGGCGGGGTCCGCAGGCGGCGCGGGCGAATGCCGGGGCGCGGCGGCTCGATGCCGCCGCGCCCCGTCCGGGCGCCCCGGGGAGGGGTCGGGTCGGCGGGGGTGGCCCGCCGACCCGACCGGCTGTCAGGCGCTGATCAGGTCAAGCGCCTTGAGGGCGCGGCCTTCGATGTCGGCGGCGGTGTCCGCGTCGGCCACGGTCTGTGCGTAGCTGGTGATCGCGTTGACGATGCCGCCTGCGGTGGGCTGCGCGCCCCGAATGAAGTGGTCGAGGATGTCGTCCGTCTGCTTCTGCGTGAACGCCAGCGACTTGGCGACAGCCTGGATTGCGTCGGCGGGCTTGCCGACCGGTCGGCTCGCCTTGCGCTCGATGTCCTCGATGACGTCCGTCATGTACCGGGGGTCGAGGAACGTCCGGACGGCGTCGCGGGCCTTGGCGGTGATCACGGCGAGCTGCTTGGTGTTGGTGTCGTCGGACCACCGGATCGTGCCCTCGTCCAACTTGCCGCCCAGGTGCACCGCGCGGGCGGCGTCCTTGTTGATCGTCATCCCGTTGCGGCAGATCTGCACCATCAGGCGCGGGGTGATCGTGAACGCCCCGCCGCCGGTCTCGGAGTTGGTGAGGACGAACCCGGCGAACACGATCGGCTCTCCGGTCGCGGTGCGGCCGAAACGGGTCTCCGGGTCGTCGGTGCGGCCGTGGCGGCGGGCGGCGTTCAGCGCCGGGTCGGCGAACGGGTTGCGGTACCCGGCAAGCAGGCTCGGCGCGTACGCGGCGATGCCGGGGGCGACCACGCGGACGTACATGCGCGAGTCGGTGAGGTCGGCGGACTCGATCTCGACCGGCACGCCCGCCTGCCGGATGCCGTCCATGGCGGCGGTCAGGGCGTCCAGGTTGTCGATCATCTTGTACGAGTCGGAGAGCACCGCCCGCGCGACGCCGGGGCCGCCGTCGCCGCTGCGGAAGCACCGTACGAGGAACTTCCGGTCGTCGGCCGGGTGGATCACCTCGGCGGTGCCGTCCGCGCGCCGCACCGACCGGCCGCGAAGCAGGCCGTTCACGTTGGCGTCGAACAGGTCCATACGCGATTCCCGCAGGCGACGGAGGTACTGAACCGGGATGCTCAGCTTGTCCGCAAGGTGGCCGTCGGCCACGGCGGTGGGCCGGTAGACGCCGTCACCCTGCGAGACGCCGTCGGCGGTGAGCACCGGCTCGGTGCCCTCCAGGATGAGCGCGCCGTTCTTGACGCGCAGCGCGGACGCGGCGGCGACGACGTCCAGCTTGCGCGTGTGCTGGTCCTTCAACAGCTCGGCGAGGTCGCGCAGCGTCGCGTTGCGGGCGGTCTCGGGGCGGGGCTGCGTGGTCTGCGACATGTCCGGTACGCCTTTCGTGGGTGCGCCGTTCGGCGCGGGAGGGTGCTCGGTTCGGAAGGGCCCGGGGCGGCGGTGCCAACCGCCGCCCCGGTGATCGTGGGTGGTCAGATGTTCGGGCCGGTCAGAACTCGCTGCGGCAGTCGACCGTGACGGCGTGGCTGCCGTGGTCGCCGCCGTCGTGGATGTCCGCCAACAGCCGGACCTCGAACGGCGAGGGTGCTCCGGCACGGCCCGCTACGAGGTGCAGCGAGAAACAGGCGATCGCCTCGTCCTGGTCGCCCGCCTGGATGAAGTCGGCGAACTTCTCGGCGACGACCGCGACGACGTCCCGGAGCCGGTCCGCCTCGGTCGTGCCGGGCCATCCGCGCCGGGCGTCGTCCTCGGTCCACGCGACGCAGCGTTCGTACGCGGCGGCGGTGAGCGCGATCGGGATTCCCGTCATGCGGTACTCGGCGCAGATCTTCGGGTCGGCTTCGACCAACAGCCCTTGGGCGATGGCCTGGTTGCGGGTGCGCGGAGGGGTCACGGGAATCTCCTGGGTGTCGTCTGCCGGTTCGGTGCCGCCTCGGGTGCCATCCCTTGTCGACAAGATCAACAATACCAGTGTTGATGCACGTCATTGGCTGATTTCGCTGCTCTGAACGGGTGGTGTCCGGCCGGCCGGCCGGGGCGGCCGCTGCCGCCCCGGCCCATCGGTCAGGGCGCGCCGGTGGCGGTGGACGCGGACGGCATCCACAGCACGCCGCAGCCCGCGCGGTAGTCCTCGGGCTCGGCGTTGCGCAGGACGGCGCGGCGCACGGTCGCCAGCTTGATCCCGGGCAATTGGTCGGCGATCGCCTGGGGGTCCAGCTCCGCGCGCCATGCGGCGTAGAGCTCGCGGTGCAGGATGTCCCGGCGGCTGGCCAGGTAGTGGGCGGCGGCGCGGCGCGCGGCTTCGGCGGCCAGGATCTGGGCGGCGTTCGCGATCATGGGGCACTCCTCGGGAGGGGTCTCGGTTCGGAAACCCGCCCCGGCGGCCAAGCCGGGGCGGGGGGCGCGACAGGGTCAGGCGCAGCAGCCAAGGGCCTCGAAGTCGACCGCGACTTGGGTCCAGCGAATCCGCTGGCCCTGGGCGCCCAGCCCCGGGCGGGCGTCGGCGACGAAACGGCGGGCGCTCTGCTCGGTGCAGTCGCAGGCGAGGTCCTGGCAGCGCTCCAGCTCGACCGTGGACGCCTCCACGCGGGTGGCGCGCGCGTAGCCGTCCATCTCCGCGATGCCGAACCAGCGGACCCGCGCGGACTCGGATCGAACCGTGGTCTCGTGCGGGCCGGGGGTCGGCATCGGCAGGCACGGCGATTCGATGCCCAGCGACAGAAGGGCTTCGGAGTAGCGGCGGCGAAGGCTCTTGATCTCGAACCGCTGGTAGTGGACGCGGGTACGAGCATCCTTGACCACCAACAGCGCGCGGTGGACCGCGATTTCCCGATCCAAGAGCGCACGGGGGGACGCGTCGTAGCTGGCATCGGCCAGACCGGCGGCGGCAGTGCGGAACACTTCAACGGCGGCGTCCACGCCCGCGTACGCGGCCAGGCCCTCGACCTGGCAGGCGCGGCGCTGCCGCGCGAGCGAATCGACGTAGGCGTGACCGCTGAGGGCCACGTCCCGCACGGTTACGGTGACGGGTACCTCGTCCTGCACCTCGGTGCGCATGCTTGCCTCCCATGGGGGTTCCGGTTCGGTGCCGCCCAGAGTGCCAACCCTTGACGACATGACTAACAATACCAGTTTCAAAGCACGATCTTGGGCTTTGACCTGCGGAAACGCATGCTCCGATCGAGTGGAACCGTGCTGGCGGTTGGGGTGTGTCCGGGGCCGCCCCGGCCCCGGACACACCCCACACGCGGGGGTGTTCTTCCCTCCTTGGGCGGCACGCCGCCCCTTGCCATGGGGGTGGGGGTATGCGCCCCCCAGGGCGCGTGCCCCCGGCCCCATGGCACCGTCCCAGTGGCGCCCAAGGAGGGAAGAACACCCCCTTTCCCCACCCCTCGGAAACCGCCGCCTCCCCTCCTCCCCCCACCCCCTCCGGTGGTGGCCCGCCGGATGGCATACGGGGTGAACCGGACCCCGGCGGGACCGAGGCCGCCGACCCAGCGGAGGTGGCACTCAGGCCGGCGGCTCGGTCCCCGTCGTGGGGATCTCGTCCCAGTCGTCCCACCCTCCCGCCGGCGCTTGGGCCGGGAGTTCCGTCGGCGAGTCCACGGGCAACCCCACCGCGGGCAACGCCGCAGCCGGATCGGCGACCTTCGGAGGCTCCGCAGGCGACGGGCCCGCCTCCGGCCGCCTCACGGCCACAGCCACCGGGCGACCGCTTTGATCTGGGTGCTGGCGGGGCCGCGGGGCGGGGTAACGGGGCGCGAGACGCAACTGGGCGCGGTGCAGGGCGTTGTCGGGCTGCCCGACCACCACCACGGCCTCGCCGACCGCGAGGTCCTTCAGCGTGTTGGGGTGGACGCGGAAGCGGTCGACCAGGCTGAGGTGCCCTCCCCCGCTGCCCGCCGTGGTCGAGTCGCCGGCCAACCCGCGCCGGTCCGCGTACAGCAGGTTCTCCGTCCACCCCTGGTAGGTCCCGAACAGGTCCGCCAGCAGCGCCGCGGACACCGACTGGCGGTGCAGCACCTTGACATTGGTGTTGGTGACGACGACGTCGTGGAACTCGGCACTGACCGCACGCAGGTCCGCCAGGTCCTGCGTGCACAGCACGAGCGCGCCGCCGCCCGCGCGCATCCGCTGGAACAACGCCCCCATCGTGCGGCCGCCCAACCCGGAGAACTCGTCCACACCGGCGACGAACAGCCGCCCGGACGACGCGAAGCCCTCCGCCTGGAGTCGTTGCCCGGTCGCCCCCAGATCGGTCAGGAACAGCGTCCCCAGCTGCCGGGCCGCCTTCGCGTCCGCCTCAGCCGCGAGCGAGAACAACACGAGGTCCCCGGCCTGGATGGCGTCGTACAGGTCGAGCCCGTCCGCCCGGTCGGTGAGGATCCGCCGCCCCTGCCCGGAGACGAGGTTGCGGATGCGGGTGGCCAACCCCGGGATCGAGCGTTTGAGGTCCTTGGCCTCATCGGTCAGATAGGTGAAGTAGCGGCCCAGCTCCCCGGCCAGTTCGGGACTCAGACGCGCTTTGCGGTGCTGCAGTTGGCGGAAGCTCAGCAGCGCGGCCAAGTCGACCAGGTCCCGCCGCCACACGCGCGTCACCCCGTCGGGGAACTCCTCCCGCACCCCCGCGGCCACGAGTTCGTCCAGCACGCGCACCGCGTACAGCAGGAACTCCTCGGCAGCCTCGCGGTGGTGCGGCTCGGAGAATCCACCGTCGGCGACGGAATCCAGGGTTTCCACGATCCGGCTGCGCACCTGCTCCGCAGTGCCGTGCCGGATCGGGTTGTACGAACTGGTGCCGTCGCCGGTCACCGTCACCAGGTGGAACCCGCGCCCTGCCCGGTGCGCGGCCCCGCGCAGGGCGCGGACCAGATCCGGGTCCGCCTTCATGTCCGCGAACAGGAACCCGACCTTGAGCGGCCGTGCGGCCGGCCGCACGACGAACTCGTGCGCCAGCAGCTCGATGGTGCGGGACTTCCCGTAGCCGGTGACGCCCGCGACGAGCAGGTGCTGGCGGCACGCCCGCGCGGTCACCGTCACCGGCGCAGCGGAGAACACGTCGGCGCCCAGGCGCAGCACCAGGTCGTCGGCCCGGGTCAGCCGCTCCGGTTCGGGAGGGTCGGCGAACAGCGCGTCCATCGCCGCGGTCACCTCGGCGGGTTTCGCGCGCTGCGGCACGACCCGCCACGTGGGTTCGAAGCGGGACCGGCGCACCAGCCACCACCCGGCCGCGCACGCGGCCAGCGCCAGCGCATACGGCGTCTGCGCCAGCAGCCAGCCCGGCCACCGCGCCCCGGCAGTGTCCGCCGCACAGCCCGCCCACGACCGCGGTGCACCCAGGCACGCGTCGGCGAGGTCGCGGTACGGCGCCGTGTACCAGCGGGCGGCCCCGACCGGCAGCCCCAGCACCACTCCCGCGGTCCCGGCCACCGCAATTCGCCACCGCCACCGCCGGGGAATCCATCGGGCGGCGGCGACCACGCCCACCACCACCGCGCACACCAACGGGTTCAGCAGTGCCGCGGCCGCGGCGAGCCCGCGTGCCAGCGCCACCAGGGGATGGACCGGCGCCGCCGGGCCGGACAGCCGGTGCCGCGGCGGCGCGGCCTCCGCGAAACCGTCCGGGGTTTCCACCATCCCCGGCTTTGCCGCGGTCACGGCACCACCACGCCCATCGACCGCGTCGGCGTCCACGGGCGCACCGACACCTTGCGGCCCCGGCGCAGGTCCTCGCCGCGCGCGTTCGCTTCCTCCGCCGCCCGCGTGACGTACGTCAACGTCTCGCCGAAGCACCAGTAGCAAACGCCGTCGATGTGGCCCGCGGTGACGTACGCGAGCATGTTCTCCACCAGCCGAGGCACCGGCTTGCGGGTCCGTTCGACCTCGTGCGCGACCACCGTCCGACGCGCGCCGGCACCGCCCGGAGTTTCGGCTGCCCCGCCCGCCGCCACCGTCACCAGGTCCGGGTACAACCGCCGCAACCGGTCCGACTCCATCGGCACCGAGTACGCGAAGTCCGGCGTCTGGCTGGGGCTCGGGGTTTCCCGGGCGCGGATCTCCCGCTCGGTCACCACCAGCCGGTCCGGGTACGCCCCGGCGATCTGCGCGGCCAGGTCCACCACCGCCAGGTCGTGGTGGACCTCGTCGACGCGCGGGACCACCATCGCCCCGTCCAGACCCACCAACGCCATCCCGTCGCGCGAGAGCCAGTGCAGCCCCGGCAGGTCCGCGACGTACCACCGCGAGTAGTCGACCAACTTGAGGGTCCGCAGCGCCAGCAGCCGACGCTGCACTTTCGCCAAGTCCCACTGCTCACCCCGCCGGACGAACTCCGCGTGGATCTGGTCCGCCGTCGCGCACTTCCACTTCCCCAGCCACGCCAGCACCGCCATGTCCCGCTCCGTCGCGCGCCACGCGCGTTTCCGCTTCGGAGTTCGCGCGGCCGCCGCCCCGGCATCCGGCCTGGTGATCTCCATCCGTGTCTCCTTCACAAGTGCCGTACGAACCAGAGGCAGCCGCACGAAAAGGGCCGCCCTCAACGCGGAACCGCCGCCGCACCACCCACGTCGGGCGTACACGACGCGACCGCCGACGGCCGCCGAGGCAGGCGGCGGCCGCGCGGATCGGGACAGCGCCTGCGGCGCGGTACGTCGCCCCTCGGGCGACGACCGCGCCGCAGGCGCCGGGGGGTATGGGGGGCGCGAAGCTGCCCCCCATACCGGCCGAAGGCCGGTGAGTCCCCCGACAACCGCAGCCCGGCAGCGCAAGGTGACCCCCACTCGAGCCGGCCGCCCGCAGCCCGGCGACGCGACGCCACCCCGCACCCGAGCCAGCCGGAGAAACAGCCCGCGCCGACGGCGTGGCAGACCTGCGTGCGAGGCTGCGCGCATGATCACGTGGGACGAGTTCTGGAGCCTGATCTCCACCCTGGACGGGCGCGCCGAACAAGACCGGTGCGCACGCCTGAGCGAGGCCCTCGCGCGCAGGCCCGTGCACGAGATAACCGGGTTCGGCGAACGCCTGGCCGAAGCGCTGTACCGCCTGGACCGCGAAGAGTTCGGGCTGCTCCCGGTCACCGGGATGGGCAGCCCGGACGATCCGTTCCCGCAATCCGCCGACGTGTTCCTGTACTCCCGGTGCGCCGTGGTCGCCGCCGGACGCCACGCCTACGACAGCGTCGCCGACCACCCGTTGCGTTTCGCGCCGTTCACCGCCCCCGAGCTGGACGGCGAATGGCTTCTGTACGTGGCCCCCCGAGCGCACCAGCAGACGACCGGCCGGGCATGGGACCAGCGCACCCGCTTTTGTTTCGAGTCCTACTCGAACCGGGACGGCTGGCCCCGGCACCGGTAGACCCACCGGTAGCCCCCTGACACGGCGCGCGGATTCGTGCTGTCGGCCGCTCACAGGCCTCTCGGTGGCGATCCGGGCCGTAAATGTAGGTGGTCTCGGGATTCCTTCGGCAAAACCGCAGGTGGCGGGCCAGATGGGTGACGCGGCCGACGTCACCCAAACGTCACTCAAACGTCGGGCAAACGTCGCTTTGGCAGGACGCGCCAGCCGACCCCGCCATCGGACGGCCCGCGGCCGTGACCACGCGCCGCACGGTGCGCCCTGCGGACCCGCCGATCGAGCGCAGGTCCGCCGCCGGGACGCCATCGGGTTTGTGGCGGCGCGGCCGCGGGGTTTCCCCGACGAGCCGGGCGGAGTTTCCCGTTGCGGCCCGGCCGGGTTTCCCGCCGCTCCCGTGCGACGGGCGGTCGGCGCCTTGCGATCCGGGTTGTTCACGGCTTGCCCGGAAACGCCGTCGCGGCCGCGGCCGCCACCGCGGCGACCTCGTCCCGGCGCCAGACGGGCACCCGCCCCAGATAGCGGGGCAGCTGCCCGGCGGCCAGGACGACGACCCCGTCCACGACCAGGCCGCCGCGCGGCACCCGGGCGCCGTGCACGGCGATGACCGCGAGGACCGGGACGGATGCTCCGGCCGCGCAGGAGAGTTCCCGGGCGACGCGTTCAGCAATCCACCGGTTCACCGCCACCGCGTGCGACTGGTCGGCGCTGCCGCACCACAGCGTGCCGTGCCGGACGCGGACGCGCGCATCGCGCCGCCACCGCTTGGTGTCCACGGCCAGGACACGGTCGTGGGCGACGATCAGCGCGTCGATGTTGGCGCGGGAACCCGGCAGCGCGCGGTCGTACAGGACGACCATTCCTGCGCGTTCGACGCCGCGCAGCAGGTACGCGGTCACGCGTTCGGCCTGCGCTCCGATCCGCCACGCCGCCGCGTCCCGGGTTTCGCCGAAACTGGCACGCGCGTACGCGGCGACGACGAGCCCGGCTGCGGCGAACCCCAGCGGCGGGGCGCCGGTCGTGCGGGCCGTGACGATGCCCGCCGCGACCGCCCCGACGGCCACCAGCGGCAGCAGGCCCGCAGCGCGCCGGCGGTGCACGCGGCGCCGCCGCCGGTATTCGGACTGGGCGCTGCGGCCGGCCTGCCCGCGACGGTTCACCGCGCTGCGTCGACGGCGTGCAGCGCAGCGCCGTCCGGGGTGCGGGTCAGGACAAGTGCGCGGCGTTCGGCCGCCGCCCACGGCACCGCGGCGCCGTGCGGGAGGTCGTCGGTTCCGTGGCCGGGCCGGAACCGCGCAGGGGTGTCGCCGCGCGTCCCGTACACGACTCCGCCGGCGGCGGACCGGGCGCGGAACGCGGTGTTGACCTCGGTCCGCACGACGCCGTCCGTGCCGAAGTCGACGACCGCCGGGCCGAACGCGGCGACCGGTCCGGCGGGGTGGATCCAGTGGGCCTGGGCGAACGCGGCGGCGGGTGCGTCGGCGGTGGCGCGGACCACGCCGGTGGTGGCGTCGTGCACCGCGAGGGTTTCCTCGCCCTCGGCAGGCCCGGACCAGATCGCGGCGACCAGGCCGTGCCCGGCGCCGACGACACGCAGCATCCGCGCGCCGTCGCGCGGCGGAGCGGGAACGACCGTGCGGGCGGTGTCGGCTGCGGTGTGCACCGTCCACGGGCCGGGACCTGCGGAGGAGACGGCCAGGGTGTCGTCGGCGGCCATCACGGTCGCCCCCGGCGCCGCGGCGACGCGGACGGGGGTTCCGCCGCGGACTGCGGACGCCGACCCGTCGGGGGCGGTGAGCAGCGGCACGTCGCCGGCGTAGCTCAGCCGCGCCCCGTGCGGCAGCGGCACGTCCACGGGTTCCGGTGCGGTGGGGGCGTGCGGCGGGGCAGCGGTGGCAGGCCACAGGTGCAGGACGTCGCCGGAGCGCACGGCGAACACCGGCGCGGTGCCGTCGCGGGTGGCGTGCACGCCGCTGTGCCCGCGCGGCAGCGGCGCGCTCGTCCACCCCGGTTGGCCGGTGGCGGCGTCCAGGACGGCGACGCGGTGGTCGGGGGTGAGGACGGCAACGACGTTGCCGTGCACCGCGACGGCGGCTTCACCTGCGCCGAGTTCGGCGGTCGCGGGAGACGACCAAGCCGGGCGGGCGGACCACCCGGCAGGCAGCATGAGCCGCTGCGCCGACGGGTCCGCCTGCGTCCCTTTCGGTGTCGCCGGTGCGGTGGTTTTCGTGGTCGGCGGTCTGTTCGAGGTGTCGGCCGCGGGAGCAGCGCGGCCCGCCAGTGTCGGGTCGTGGGCCGGTTCGGCGGGCCACAGCGCGACGGTCGTCGTCACGGCCACCGTTGCCAGGACAGCCGCGGCGACGGCGACGGTGCGCGTGCGGCGCCCGGGCGGCGCGTCCTCGCGCAGTGCCCCGTCAGGGTCCGCCGGATCGTCGGGGAGCAGGGGATCGATTGCCGGGACGAGCGGGACGGGGAGGATGCCCGGCGGTGTGGTCGCGGTCTTCTTGGTGAGGGGGACGGTGGCCGTTCGTCCGGGGCCAGGGCGTGGTTCATGCCTGGGGACGGCGGGGAGTGGCGGTGCGGAGACGACGGAGACGGGGACGACTTCCCCGACCGGGGGCACGATGAGTTCGCGGCGTGTGCCGTCCGGGTCGACCGCGATGGCGCGGACCGGCCGGCCGTGGGCGACCGCGTGGGCGCGGACATCGTCGAGGGCGGCGCGTCTGGGGTCCGCTCCCGGCGCGACGGCGAGCTCTTCGCCGTCCACGGTGACACTGCCGTCCTCGAGGACGTGGACGGCGAACAGCGGGAGTGCGGGCACCTCCCAGGGGGCGAGCCGGGGCGGTTCCGATGGGCGGCGGGGCATGGGGGTTCCTCGGCGAGGGCAGTCGCGGGTTGCGGTAGGCGGGCAGGACCGACGGCCGCCGCCTGGCGGTGCGCGGCGCATCGCCAGGCGGCGGCCGGGACACGGCTCAGGTACGTGCGGGTTCCGACTGCGGGGCGTCGTCGGCCGCTGCGTTCGGGTGGGGCAGCACGGTCGTGTGGGCGGCGGCGTAGGCGTCGCGGACCTTGCCGACGGGTCCGCGTTGCGGCACCTCGATGCCGCGCTCGCGTGCCCAGCGGCGCATCGCCTCGTCGGAGAGTTCGTCGCCGGGACGCGTGGCGGCGCCCTGCTTGGGTTTCGGGGCACGGACTTTCCGGCCGTGGGTGATGAAGGGCTCCAACGCTGTTTCCAGGAGTCGGCGGTGCTCGGGCGACAGGTCGATCTCGTACTGGGTCTTGCCGTACGCGAAGGAGACGCGTTCGACGTCGGCGACGGTGGTCTCGTCCAGGTCATCGACCAGGACGCGCTTCTCTGCCATGGATTTCCTCCTGTGTCGGGTACTTCTTCGAGGTCGCCCCGGGATTCGGGGAGCTCGGGGTGGAGTGGGGTCGGGTTCTGCTCATCCGCCGCGGGGGAAGTACGGCGGTGACCATCCGGCATAGGCGGCGCGCCATTTGGCCTCGATGTCGCCGACGGGGACGACGTCGATGTAGCCGGGCCGTTGGACGTCGTTGGACGCGATCAGGCCGCCGCCGAGATAGAGGGCGACATGCCCGGCGCGTTTGCCGGTGGTCCAGTACAGGAGCGCGCCGGGCGGCGGGTTGCGGTCGCCGTCGTGGCGCATGTGCGCAGGCATCTGCCGGTAGTGGTCGATCGCGTACGCCGTCCCGGAGGACCTGCGGCCGTACGCGCGGGCGACGAACGCCAAGCACAGCCGGTACCAGTCCGGTCCGCCGGCGGCCTGCGCGCGGGCCCACGCGATCGCCTGCTCGGTCGACCACGGGTTCGTCACCTCGGCCGGCCATCCGGCGGCGCCGTCGTGGAACGGCGCCCCCGCCGGTCCCGCGGGGGGTTGGGGGCACTGGCCGCCGTCGGAGACGGGGACGCCTGCGCTGGTGCGGTCGCCCGGGTACGGCGGACCGGCCGGTCCGGGGGCGGTGCCCGCACGGTCGAGGTCGATGCCGGCCTCGGCGGCGATCTGCTCGGCTGCGCCCTCGTGTCCGGCGTACAGGGTCGGGTAGGCGGAGCGCTGCACGCGTTGCGCGACGTCGCCGGGCGGCAGGCTCTCCCAGCCGGGCAGGTCGACCAGGCCCGGTGGAGCTGGGGGTTCGGGGCCGCCGAAGAACGCCCCGGCCGCGTACGTCGGGGTCATGATCTGCTCGGGGGTGCCCCAGCCTTGGGAGGGCCGCTGCTGGAACAGCCCGAGCGAGTCGCGGTCGCCGTGGTCGAGGTTGAGCAGCGTGGATTCCTGCAGCGCGGTCATCAGCGCGACGAGCGTGGCGCGGCCCGACAGGCCGCGGGCGGCGGCGACCTGGTCGATGGTCTTGGCGTGGGCGACCTGCTGGGCGCGCAGCGTCGCGTCAGTGGCGACGGCTCCGGTGCCGGGCGCGAGGCCGGGTGTGCCGGGGCCGCCGCAGATGCCGGCGGTCTGCGCGGACGCCTTGTTCCACAACGCGCCGACGCTGGTGATCACCAGCAGCAGCACGAACGCCACCAGGGCGACCGCGACGGCGGCCTTGAGCAGGAGGCCGCGGGCTGCCCATCCGGCGGCCGCCGCCGCGGTGTCCCCGAGCGCCACCGGCTACACCCCCAGCACGCGCGAGACCAGCCATCCGCCGCTACCAGCGACCAGTTCGACCTGGAGGGTGCGGATCTCCTCCACCACGGTGGCGGTGGGGTGGTCGGTGGGGCCGTCCTCGCCGGTGAGGGTGATCCGGACCGCGGTCTGCCGCCAGACCCGCAGCGGAGTGTCCGGCGGCAGACCGGTCGCCGCCGGCCGGACGTCGACGGCGGTGACGGTGGAGCTCGCACCGAGGGAGACCAACCGGTCGAACGCGGGGTCGCGGTACGCGGACAGGTTCGCGGTGAGCGCGGCGACCGCCCAGGGGGCGGCGCGGTCGACGGCCGCGGTGTGGGACTGGTCGGCGAGCGGGTCGCGGGTCAGGTAGGCGCGGACCCATTCCTCGGCGACGCGTTCGGGGCCGGTGCGGTCCGCCCGCGCTGCGGAGGAGGGCGGCGCGGACGGACCGGCCGCGGCCGCCGGGGCGACCTCGTCCGCGGCCGCCGACGGGGCGGCGGACGGCCGGGCGTCGGCCGCGGCGAGGGGCCGGTCGGGGCCGCCGACGGCCTGGCCGAACAGCCAGGCGCCGCCCGCCAGCAGCACCAGCACCGCAAGGCCGACCAGGGCGCGGCCCGGGCCGACCCCGTCGCGTCCCGCACGGAGCCGGGCGGCGGTGTCGGCGCGTTCGGCCGCGCGGCGGGCCCGCTTGGCCGCCCGACGGCCGCGCCACGACACAGCACGGCCCGGGTCCGGCGGCCGGTCCTGCGGGCCGGAGGGGACGCCGTTCACGGCGTGCCGCCGCGGCGGCGCGGACGGGCAGCAGGCGTGGCGAGTGACGGGCGGGCTGCCGGGCGGGCGGCGGGCAATGCCGGGCGGGTCGTGCGGGCCACGCTGCCCGCAGCCGGGACCACGCGGAACCCGGCGGGGACAGGCACCGCGCCGCGTTCCGGGCGCAGGACCGCGGAAGCCCGCGGCACCGGATGCGCGGTGCCGCGGCCGACGACCGTTCCGGCAACGACCCGGGGTGACGGCCCTGTGCGCGGCGGCACACCCGACGAGGGCCCGCCGCGGCGGACATCGCCGGACGACGCGCCCACTCCGCCGAGCCCCGCGCCTCCCTCGCGTGCCCGCGCACCGAATCCTGCTCCTGTGGCTGCGCCAGGACCCGCGCTTGATCCAGTGGCCCCGGCGCGCGCCGCGCCGAAAGCCGCGGATTCTTCCGTGCTGGTGGGGCGCGGGGCGCTGGATCGCGGCGGCGGCAGCCCGCCGACACCGCCACCGGCAGCGGCGGGCGTGGCGCTCGCCGGGCGGAACAGGCCGCGGCCGGCGCGCCACCCGCCGAAGCCTCCGCTACCCCGGATCGGGCTCGGCCGGGAAGGCCCGGATCCGTCGGGTCTGTCCGGACCGTTGCCCCCGTCCGGCTGGAGCCCGCCCCGGCTGCGGCCGTGGCCCACGCCGCGTGCCCCGGAGCGCCCCGATCGGCCGCCTGCCACCGAGCTGACGGCGCGGGAGAGCAGGTACCCGCCGACCATGCCGCTGGAGCTCCCGCCGATCCCGAGGATCGTCTCCAGGATCTTGCGGAACTTCAGCGCCATGACGATCGCGCAGATGGAGATACCGATCGAGGGCAGCCACCCGTACTGCGGCATCATCGACACCGCCGCCGTGTTGATGGTGAGCACGCAGCCGAGCACCATCGTCACGACGAACGACTGGATGACCAGGCCGAACAGCGCGTCGAACCAGCGCACCCCCCACTGCCGGGGGCGGCCGGGCACCATCCAGCAGCACGCGAACACGCTGCCGGCGACCAGCAGCATCAGCGCGCCGATCAGGGAGGCGAGGCTCGCGAACGCGAGCACGATCGTCAGCAGCCCGAACAGCACGACCGCGACCAGCGACATCAAGGTGACCGCGAGGCGGCCCTGCGGCGTGTGGCCCTGCCGCCACTTCACCGCGTCCTTGCCGACGTCGTTGTCGGTGACGTTCTTGGCGAGCCAGGTCTCGCGTGTCTCCCGGTCGATGCCTTGGTCCAGGAGCCCTTTGCCGTACTTCTCACAGGCCCTGATCGAGCCGAACTCGGCGATGCACCACGGGGTGACGACGTAGGCACGCCACACCGCGTCCCCGGCCTTGCGGGGCATGTCGGCGCGCGGGTCGCCGGTGTAGGCGGGGGCGCCGACGTCGATGGGGGTGCGCGGCGCGTCGGGGATGCCCGCGGACGCGGACGCCATGGCCACGTCCGCGCCGAACGTGCGGGTGTCGTCGATGCCTTGGACCCACACGTGCGGGCTGGTCAGCAGCGACACCGCCGCCAGCGACGCGGCGGCGACCCAGCCGAGCTGCCCGAGCTCCGAGCCGCCCGCCTGCGCGCGGCGGGACACCGCGACCAGGCCGCCCGCGGCCAGGCCGACGGGCAGCAGCGTCGGCAGCAGGATCCCGGCGGCGCCGCTGATCGCCGACTCGATCCCCGGACCGAGCTGCGGCAGCGTGGTCACCTGGAAGATCCAGCAGATGACGCTGACGGTCGCCGAGCCGATGGTGACGGTCAGCGCCATGCAGATGTCCGGGACCACCGTGCCCATCTGATCGCCGAACTCGTCCCAGCCCAACTGCACATCGAGGATGTAGAGGGACCCCGGGTAGGTCTCGAACAGCGTGCCGGGCCCGGACGGGCGCTTCGGGGCGGGGATCAGGTCGCCGATGCCGACCGGCGGGATGCTCTCCGCATACGCCGACGACGCGCACGCCGCCACTGTCGCCAACGCCCCCAGCAGCGGGATCAGCAGCGTGCGCCACGACGGCAGGCGGCACCGGCGTTCCCGGCCGATGCGTGCCGTGCGGGCGGCGAGGCGGGTGGTCACCGGCGGTCGCCTCCCAGCAGCGCCGCGACCGCCGGGTGCGGGGACAGCTGCGGGTCGGCGCCGTCGACCGGCTCGTACTGGTCGATGCGCCAGGTCCCGGCGTCGTCGACGACGCGGACGGCCATGACCACCTCGTACGGTTCGCGGCCGGGCTCGGTGACGGTGTGCCGGGTGGCGACCGCCCAGCCCGCCGGGTGGGTGCCGGTCGCCGGAACCGGCAGCGGGGTGTCGACCGAGACGGGGATCGTGCTGCCGCGGTCAGGGTCGGGCCCGGCGAGTTCGATGCAGCGGGCAACGCTGTCGCCGTGCCGCGCGCGGGCGGTCTCGGCCCCGCACGTCAGCTCCCAGTGGTGGCCGAGGATCGCCCGCTGGTAGGCCTGCGCCGCAGCACCGACCGCGGCGGGCGGCCCGGCCTGACCGCTCGCGGCACCGCCCCGATCTCCGGACGAGGCGCAGGACGCCAGCACCGCGGCCGCGGCCGCCGCTGCCACGGCGCGGACCAGGCGTCGCGGCGCCGCGCGGCGGATCACGCGGGCACCTCCGCGTGGTCCGCTGCGGGGCGCGGGGTGTGCCGGGCAGGCGGGACGCTCTCGGCTCCGTCGCCCGCGCCGCCCAGCGAGTCGGGCTCGCTGGCGGTGGGCGTGGTGGACAGCAGTGCGGCGAGGCGGGCGCTGGGGATGTCGATCTGCACGGTTGCGCTTCTGAATCGGGGGTCGCGCATGATGGCGTGGCCGTGCCGTACCGACCCGTCCGGGGCGATCCCGATGGCGCGGATCAGCTGCCGGGTGTGCGCGTCTACGGGCAGGTCTAGGAGTTGGGCGAGTGCGTCCTGCTGCGGCTCGGACGTGAGTTGGAACCCCCACACGGTGGTCAGCTGCTCGACCAGGCCGGGCAGGTCGACGATGGAGGCGGGGTCCTGGGTGTCCAGGGCCAGGGAGGTGTTCCAGGCGCGGCCGACGCGGGCGATGTACTCCAGGTAGGAGCGGCCCTGCGGGGTGGAGGTCAGCACGTGGACCTCGGGGATCGCCACGAGTTTGCGCATCAACCGCAGTTCGCGGCTGGACGCGGTCGCCAGCGCGTACGCGATCAGGGACTGCATCAGCGCGACCGACAGGCGGTGGGTGACCTCCCAGTCCTCCCGGGCGGACCCGACCGGCGGGAGCTGCATCCCGGGGACCTGGACCAGCCACAGGCCCGGCGTCGGCTCCAGCAAGGTCGCGCCGTCAGCGGGGCGGCCGAGCACCGGCGCACCCAGCCCGCTCGCGGCGAAGTTGCCCAGCGCGGCGCCGCATTCGGCGGCCAGCCCGCTTCCGGCGCGCAGGTCCTCCAGGACCTTCCACGCCGCCGGGCGGGGCCGGGCGGCAACGTCGGTCACGGCGGTCTGGATCGCGGTCTCAGCGCCGCGGGCGCGCAGGTGGCCGGGGAGCAGCATGTGCAGCTGGGCGGCGACCTCGGACACGGCCTGCTCGATCGGCATCAGCCCGAACAGGTCCAACACGCCGGCGTGCTCGGCTCCGGGGGTCACCAGGTGCGCGGGCAGCCCGAAGTGCCGTCCGGCGTCGATCAGCCCGCCCAGGTCGCCCTTGAAGTCGAGTGCGTACACCATCGCGCCGCAGAACGCCGCGTCCAGGGACTGCAGGGCCAGCAACGTCGTCTTGCCGCGTCCGGACCGGCCGATGATCGCGGTGGTGGTCGCGTCGCCGCGCGCGGTGCCTGCGGTCAGGTCGTGCCGGACCACACCAGGGGTGGACCCGGTCAGCACGCCCACGATGGGACCGCTGTCGTCGCCGACCTGCGCACCGCCCCAGAACCAACTGCCCGCTAGGGCGCCGACTTCGCGGGTGTGGCCCAGGTCGGTCACCCGCAGCCGGTCGCCTACTTGGGCTTCGAGCCACAGCTCGCGCTGCTCCTCGGCGGCGAGGACCACCTCGATGCCGCACCCGCCGTAGAAGCCGATCACGGCGTCGACGCGGGCACGCAAGTCCTCCAGCGAGGCGGTGGAGGTGACCAGCAGGCGGGGGTGGTCGTCGACGAGGGTGACGTCGTCGCGGAGCATGGCGCGCCGCAGCTCCGCCATCGTCTCTTCGGTCTCCTCGATCTCCCGGCTGGTCTCGCCCGCGTGCCCCTGCGCTGCTGAGAGCCGCTGCTCCTTGGCGAGCTTGCGGGCCGCGTCGACGCGTTTGAGGCCGTCGCGGCGCTCCAACACGCGGAACCGCACACTGGCCTCGGGGCTGACCGGCCACACCGCGGACGCGGTGTAGTCCTCGGCGTCGTCGAAGTCCGGGATGTAGGAGATCTCCGAGAGGACCCGCAGCCACTCGCCCGCGCCCGGCGAGGTCATCTCCTCGGGGAACCCGGTCATCGCCAGCACGCTCGTCCACGCGGCGACCTGCCCGTCCGCGTCCATGACGCGGACGTGGTCCGGGTAGGGCAGCACGCGGCCTCGGGTCAGCTGCGCCAACCGCGCCCCGGTCACGGCCCCGCCACCGGGCGCGGGCACGTCGCGGTGCAGCTCGCGGGCGATCAACCACGCCAGGAGGTCCACTCCGGCCGGGCGGGCCCGCCACGGAGTGGCTTCCAACTGGCGGCCGAGACGGTGCGTGGCCGCGTCCAGGCGGGCGAGCTCGCGGCGGTCGACCGCCCCGGCGTTGCCGAGCCCGACCGCCGACGCCGCAGCGGCCTTGGCCTGCGCCCCGGTCCCGGCGGCGCGGTCGGCGAGCTTCACGCCCAGGAGCAGGTGCCGCTCGGGGAGGGCAAGTTCGCGCAACCGGTCCACCCGCAGCGCGGCCCACGCCGCGCCGTCCCCGGCGGTGAACAACTGCTCGGCTTCGGCGGCGTACGCGTCCGCGGACACCGGCGCCCACACCACCCGCAGATGGCAGTCGTACCCGGCGAGCAGCCTGGAGAGCGCGGCGGCGGCGCGGTCGTGCTCGGCGGCGCGGTCCGCCTCCGGCGCCAGGTCCGTGTTCGCGCTTTCCAGCACGAACCACGCCTCCGCCTGGTGGTCGGTGACGACCAAGCCCTCGGCGACCGCCTGGTAGCGCGGCGGCGGCGCGGACCGCTCCGGACCGATGCCGACCAACCGTCCCAACGCGCGCAGCGGCTTCACGCGGGGGAACCGCCTTCCTCAACGTGGGGTGCCCGGCGGCGGGCCCGGTTCTTCGCGGTCGCGTCCGGCCCGTACAGCCGGGCCCGGTGGGACCAGGCGAGTGGAGTCTGGCGCGGTTCACGAGCGGTGGGCGACGCGTGGTCGAGGCGGCCGGTCCACGGCGCGAACAGCGGCATCGTGGCGGCGCGTTCGGCGCGGACCGCGAGACGGTCCCGGCACGCGATCCGCTCCCCTGGCCCGGCGGTCCGGCGGCCGCCGCAGATCACCGGCTCGTGGCCGGCCACCACGTAGCGGGCGGCGATGCCCCAGCACGTCAGGTTCCGGCGCCGGTCCACGACGCGGGACCGCCGCGACCCGAGGACGGTCAGCAGCCCAGGCGGCAGCAGGTAGGCGCTCGCCCACTGCGGCGACGGCACACCGAACAGGGCGAGCAGCAGCCCCACCCAGGTCCCGAACGCGAGCAGCCCGACCAGCAGGGTGCGGCGCGGCACGCCTTCGCCCAGGTCCAGGCCCAGGAGTTCGTGCTGCCGGGTCTCCAGGTCAAAATGCCGGGTCAGGGTGCGTCCGGTCCGCATCAGGCGGTGCCCATGATCATGCCCCACGCCTCCGTGAGGAGATCCATCGTCTGGTCCGGCGCAAACACGAACCCACCGGCGACCACCGCCCCGATGGCGAAGGACGCGAGCGCGCCCCACTCGGACTTGCCGAGGTGGACGATCACTCGGACTGCGCACAGCAGCATGAGGGCGTTCGCAGCGAGCGAGAGTCCCCAGTCCTTGAACGCCGCCCCGTCGCCCAGCGCGATCGGCACCGCGTCGTGCCAGCCGTCCATCCCGTCCTCCTCCTGCACCGGCACCCGCGGGGAACCGGGGTGTGCCGTGGGCCGAACCGCGCACCGGGCGCGGCCTATACATCTCCGCCGCGGACGGCCGCGACCTGCCACCGCTGTCCGGCAGCCGATGTCACCCGGGTCATCTCGACCCGGTAGACCTGGGTGAGCTGGCCGCCGCCGACCTGCCACAGCACCGTCGCCGTGCCGGTCCGGGTCTCGCCGCCGCCGGTGTCCACCTGCCAGGACCGCAGCCCGGCGAACACGAACCCCGGTGGTAGCGGCGTGACTTCCGCTCCCGGTGCGGCGAGGGCGGCGACGTCCCCGCCCTCGCCTGCCGCGGCGAAGAACGCGCGGACGGTGTCGTGCGTCTCGGTCCCGAGCGCGGAGTCCGCCGGCCGGGCCGGCAGCGCCGGGACGGCCGGGGGTGCGGCGGGCAGACCGAGCAGGCCCGGCGCGCCGGTGACCACGACACGGTGGCCGACCGCGGCGACCGGCACGTCCAACGCCACCCACCGCGGACCGTCCGCGGGCGGCGCGCCCGGCGCGGGCTGAGCAGGAGGCATCGTCGCTCCCGGGGGACCTGCCGCGGCGGGATGGGTGTGGACCAGAATGTCGACGCGGACCCGTGCGCGATCCGTCCCGGCCGACATCACCGGCCCGGCCGCGACGTCGACGACGTCCTGACGCCCGGCCCGGTCCCAGCCCTGCCGGACGTCCGCACCGGCGGCCATGTCCATGGCGAGCGCCGCCTCGCGGTCCTGCGGCCGAGCCGCATCCCAGGTCAGATAGGAGCGCGCCCACCGCGCGGCAACCTGCCGGGCGGCATCCGCGGGGAACGACGGCGGCGGTGCGACGGCGACCGGCGCGGGGGCCGGGGCCGGTCGGTCCGGCGCGACCCAGGACCGCACCCCGGTCACCGCGGCGAGCAGCAGCACCGCCCAGAACGCCACCCGGGCCGCAGTGCGCAGCGCCGCACCGCGTCGGTCGTCGTCCGCGTCCGTCCACGGCACCTGCGCACTGCGGGCAGCCGAACCGCCCGCCTCCGTCAAGGCCTTCGTGGGCGGCGGCGCGGGTGGGCGGCCGGCGGCCACCCACGCGTCGACCCCCTCGCCGGGAGGCGCGGTGCGCGGTGCGGGCAGACCGAGCACCAGGCGTGCGGCGCGCGCCGCACGCGAACCCCACGTCGTTCCCATCGCGGCCCTCCCCGTAGTCACACGGCCGGTCGACCCGCGCAACGAGCCAGACCAGCCGAAGACACCGAAGCGACCCGATAGTTGCTGCAAACAGGCGACATAGCCTGGAGTTCGGAAGCACCACGACAACCATCCGGGTGACCGGTGCCAGGGTGGGACGTTAGACCCGGCGACGTCCCCAGCCCTGGAGGTGCCCCGTGGCGACATCCCGCACCCACGCCGTACCCGCCGCAGTGCTGGCCGCCCTCGTCATCACCGGCTGCTCCGCATCCGGGCACGGCACCGAGCGCTTTCAGGCACTCAACCCGGACCTCGCCGCCGTCGACGCTCCCCTTCCCGGTCCGGGCGCCCCCTGGGCCCCCGCACCTGCTCAG
Source organism: Streptomycetaceae bacterium NBC_01309 (assembly GCA_045039925.1). Taxonomy (GTDB): domain Bacteria; phylum Actinomycetota; class Actinomycetes; order Streptomycetales; family Streptomycetaceae; genus Yinghuangia. The sequence continues at coordinate 344,972 of CP108401.1, read as the reverse complement.
GTTCCGCCCGCTCCCCCGCCCCCGCCTGGCCCGCCCGTCTCACCACCGCCGGCGGCCGCCTCACCGGCGACAAGCGCCCCAGACACGGCGATGGCACCGGACCGCCCATCCGGCAACGCGGCCGCCCGGACCGCTCCTGCACCACACACGGCCCCCGCGCGCAACCCACCGCGGACGCCAGCCGCCGCGAACTCCCCGCGCACCACCGGGGGATCCGCTGCCCCGCCGCCGCGGCGACCCGCGCCCGCCCAACCCCTGCGGCCGGGCATCGTGTGCGACCTCGGCGAACAGTGGGCCGGTTGGAAGACCGGCGACCCGGTCAGCCGGACGTGCCGCGAGGCCTACGGGCCGTAGCCGCCTGCTGGTTCTTAGGACCGTGCATCGCCGCGGCGGTCGACGGGACCTCGCGCGGCCCCGCGTCGCAGCACGGGCCGCGCGCAACCGGTACCGGGACCAGCCCTATTGAGAAGGCGGCCCGGCTGCGCGAGCACGCGGCGGGCCTGCGCGAGGAAGCCGCCGTACGCAAGCGCCTCGCGGACCTCGACCCGTTGCGGAGCGCGGCGAGGGCATCGAGCGAACCCGGGTGGCGGTGGAGCGGGCTGCCGCGCGCGGCAGCACCGTGAGGCGACCCGCCGCCCGCCGAGGCACGGCCGCCCGACCCTGGGCGGCTTCAGCCTGTAACTGTGATGTACGCCCGGACAGTTGGGGCACTGAAGATATGTCAAACACACTTACCCGGTCACCTGCGGTCGAGCGCACTGCCCCAAAAGGACAAACCGGACCGCCGGGCGAGGCTGATTTACCGGCACCCGCGCTCCCCATATCAGGAGATATCCGGACCTGGATCGTCCGTTCGCCCAATATCGTCGCCGCGAGGGGAAAACTATTGGGGGGTGCGGCGGTTCCCGGGGATACGCTTTTCCCTGCGCAGCTCATCCGATCTTCCGGTCCGCAGTCCGTGGCGTTGCCTAAGCCGTCACGGTGGCGGTCACCCCTCTCGGGGGGTCGAGATCGGGAGAGAGTGCCTGATGTTCGCGAACCTGCGGCGTTGGGCGCGCAGCCAGGTCAAGCCGGTTACGAAGGCGGTCCGCGACTGGGGCCCGTTCGTCTACCAGGCGTACAGGGCCATCAAGGACTGGACCGGCTGAACCCGCTAGGCCCTTCGCCTAGCGGGCACAGCCCGGCTGTAGCGCACTGAGTGGAGAAGTGCCGTCGCGTCCTCTGTCTTGCTCCGGCCATGGTGTCGGACAGAGGCCGGCGGCCTTCTTCATGTCTGGCGTACATCTGGTCTGCCTCCCGCGTATGGCACGCGGGCCGCATCCCTCAGTGTGAAGCACTAACCCCCGGGTGGTTGTGCTTCACGAAGCCATGATGCCGTGCCAGCCATCCGATTGCCATTGAGATGCCATTGACATACTTCACAGCGACTACCGGATGACTGGTGAGGTTTCGTTCAAGTCTTCGGAGCCGTTTGTTGTTGTAGAGCCCGTCACCACTCGGACGTTTCCGTAACAGGGACCACTGGCTGCTGTTTCAGCCAGGACAGCAAACCTTGGATACCAACCGACAGATCAGGGACCGGACGACCTCTTGGTCGTCGCCTCCGGGTTCGTCTCCTTCATCGGCGTCTAGGACACCTCGGTACGGCTCCCGGTGTGCGCGGACGTACACGCGCACGCGCGGCACCCCGGGAATCGCCTTCTATGGAGCCTGCCAACACGCCTTCCAACGAGCCTTCCATGGCGCCTTCTATCGAGCCCCGGCAGGCACCGCCGCCTGCCGGGACTCTCCTAGACAGACCCCTGCGACGCCGACAACTGCCCCACAGAAGTTCCCAGCCGTGGCGCCAGGGTTTGGCCGTGACGGTGTAGGTCTTCAAGGCGGGTCCGCCCTTCCGGGGCTTCGTACGGCTCAGCCGGCCCCGCTCGGCGTCGGTCGCGCGGTAGGCCCTGCTCGTCATCCTGTCCTGGACCGTCCGTGTCTGTCCGCGAGTTCACGGGGTTCGTCCTGCGGGCGCCGTGCGGCTCGGCCAGGCCCCGGTCGCGCGGTAGGCCCTGATCTTGATGTTGAGGTACGAGCGGTGCATGCCCAGGGCGGCGGCGATGCTCTTCTGGGTGATGCCTGTATCGGTCAAGGCGAGGACCGCGGTGCCGAGTTCGGTGCCGTGGAGGGTTCGCAGGTGTTCGGCCTGCGCGGGCGTGAGGTCGCCGCGGGGGGCGATGCGCCAGATCATGCCGCGGTCGTCCAGGGCCCGGCGGCGTTGCGCGGGGATGCTGCCCTCCCGGGTGCCGTTGTCGAGGGTGCGGTAGTAGGAGACGCGGGCGCCGAGGGCGTAGCCGGTGTCGTCGACGTACGCCTTCTCGATGTTGGCGAGGCTGCCGTGGTCGGCGGTGTAGCGGTCGCAGGCGGCGAGGAAGTGCTCCCAGGCCCGGTCTGCCCGGTTGCGGGTGGTCAGATCGATGCCGAGTTCCTCGAGGCGGGCGCGTTCGGCGGGGTCGAGGGTTCCCTCGGCGGCGCGGCGGCGGGCGCGTGTGATGCGGCCGCCGAGCCGGTAGCCGTCCTCGGTGGTGTAGGAGCCGGGGATGTCGAGGTGCCCGTGGGCTGCGGCGTAGGCCTGGCAGGCGCTGCGGAACTGCTGCCAGTCCACGTCCCGGGTGTTCCAGACCATGCCGAGGTCGTCCAGGACGGCACGCACGGACTCCGGGACGCGGTGGGGGGTGGTGCGGGTGGTGTTGATCTTGCTGCCCAGGCGGTAGCCGGTCGGGGAGACGTAGCGCTGCGGGACGCAGCATATGACCGGGCAGGCCCGCATCAAATGGGCCACCGGCGCGTTGGACTGCCAGGCCAACGGCCACCGCGCTGTCGGCGAGGTGAAGCGCCAGGCGGAGGTCACCACGCTCGACCTGGCCGCTCCGATTCCCTCACCCACCGTCACCGCCTGCACCGACATCAGCATGCTGAAGGTCGTGAATGCGGCAGACGGCACGGACGTGCCCCTCCCCAGCCAGTTGCCGCGCTACGTGCAGACAGCCGCGGCCGCCTTCCAGGAAGGCCGCTGGACCATCACGGACTTCGTCAACGAGCGGAATCGGCCATGCTGAGACGCAATCTTGACGGGCGGTCGCGCGGGTCACCGCGGCGGCGGCGGCGGTCCCGGTCGGCACGGCGCAGACCGACGCGGGGGGCCGGCAGGGTGGCTTCCGGCGGGGCGGCGGCGCGTTGCCACCGTGACCTGCGGCGCCGCTGGTGTGCTGGGCTGTGCCTGCGGTGGTCCGGCCGCCGCGCCGTGCTGCCGCGGCGGCCGGTCCGCGGGCCGTGGGGTCAGACTTTCCAGGTGGTCTGCGGGACTACGCTCCCGGGCGCGTCGCCCAGGCTGTTGACTGCGTTTCGATGGTCGTCGGACAAGGCCCACGTTCATCCCGGTATCGGAAGGAGCCCGAGGGGCGTGGTGGTGGGTTGGGGGGAGCCCCCCGCGGGTTCGACGGTGACTCCCACGGCGTTGACGCGGTCGACCGGACCGTCGAGGAGCACGGCGGTGGACGTACTTGCGGCGGACGCAGTGGTGGCCGGGAGGAATCCGGCGGGGACCATCTGGCCGTTGCGGTCGAACCACAGCTGGTAGACGGTGCCCGGGGCCGGTGGCGGCATACCGGCGGCGAGCAGGACGGCTCGGTCGCGGTGGGCGGACACGACGACGGTGGCGGTCGCGCCGTCGGCCAGCGGTGCGGTGACGGCGCGGGCGTCCGGGGCGGTCAACACTTCGGCAATGTCGGCTTGTTGTCGGGCGTCGCGGGCCTGGCCGCGGGCGTCCTCGGCCCGTTCATGCTCCCACCACGCCACGCCGCCCAGTACGGCGGATGCTGCTGCGCACGCCGCGACGGCCAGGTTCGCAAGGCGCTGCGCCGGCCACGTGCTTCGGCGGACCGCGGGGCGTGCCGCGGGTTCCTGCCGCACGGTGGTGATGGCCCGCATGACGCGTTCTTTGAGTTCGGGCGGGGGAACGGCTTGGACCGCGAGTCCCAGGCGCGCGGCGGTCGCGACCAGTTCGGCGGTTTCCCTTGCGCAGGTCTCGCAGTGGGTGAGGTGGCGTTCGAACGCGGCGTGCTCGTCCGCGGGTAGGGCGTGCACGGCGTAGGCGCCGGTGTTGTGGTGGATGGTGCTCATGCGGACACCCCCAGGCAGTCGCGGAGGCGGATCAGGCCGTCCCGTAGCCGGGTCTTCACGGTGCCGAGTGGGAGTTTCAGTCGCTCGGACACTTCCCGGTAGGTGAGGCCGCCGTAGTAGGCGAGTGTCACCGATTCGTGCTGTACCGGTGTCAGCGTTTCCAGGCAGCGGCGTACTTGGCGCTGCTCGAAGCGGGTCTCGACCTGTTCGACGACGGGGTCGTAGGCGACGTTCCCGTCTTTGGCGGCGGCCTGCTGCTCGCGGTCGTGTGCGGCCTGGGCGGAACGTACCCGGTCGACCGCCCGGCGGTGCGCCAGGGTCATGGTCCACGTGGCCGCGCTGCCGCGCTCGGGGTCGTAGCGGGCGGCGGTGCGCCACAGGTCCAGCATGACCTCTTGGACGACCTCCTCCGATTGCGCGGGGTCACGGACCACCTTGCGCACTAGCGCAAGCACCGGGCCGGCGAGGGCGTCGTACAGGTCACCGAACGCCGCCTCGTCGCCTTTGGCCACGCGGCACAGCAGCGCGTCGGCGTCGACGATGCCCTCCCCATCCGAATCCGGCGCCTGTCTCGGGGGCTGCCTGCCTGCCGCCGAGGGGCCGATACCCCTTACACCCACCGAGCACCGCCATAGGCGCGGCGACGCGTCACCTGGACCGGCCCGGCGAGCCCGGCAGTGCGATAGCGACAGAACATGCCCAGGATTCGGCGCTGATCCGCCACCGGATTGGCCGGTTCCGCAAACACCCGGAGAACTGCGCCCTGCACGGGTGCGGATGCGCGAGACCTCCGCGACGGCTACCTGACGATCCTGTGTGCGACACCAATCCGCGCGACGAGCGCGGCCGAATCCCTCGCACCAGCCCACGCCCACGGGCCGAGCAACGCCCACAGCCCCACTGCGATCCCCCCGACAGGAAGGAACGCTGCATGCCGAGGCGGGTTTGCGCGAACCCCCGGTGCGGTCGCCCGCTTCCGGCCCTCGTCCACACCACCCAGCGCCACTGCGGCCCAGCCTGCCGACAGGCCCGGCACCGCGACCGCCGCTGACCCGCAGCACCAGCCCGCGATACGGAAGGAATCGCCGGCGAACTCGCCCGGTTGGCGGCTTGCGTGTCCGAACAGGCAGCCGCACTGGCCGCCTCTGCCTCGCCTGCCCACGATCCCGGATCCGCCACGTCGGCCGGGTCCGCCGGAGAACCAGCCCCCGTGCCGACCTGGGCTCCGCGGTACGCCTCCCGCATCCGGCCCCTGCTCACCGCCGTGGAGACCCTCTTGGAGACTGCGGTCGCCCACGACCGCGCGTGCGGCGACAGCTGGCCTGCCATCGCCGCGTCCCTCCAACTCCACCGGGAAGCCGCCCGCCGCCGCTTCCGCCACCGCACCTCCGAGTGGCCCCGCGACGAGGCCAACGCCTCACGCGGCGGAACGCCGCAGCACGCGTCCTGACGCTCTTCGTCTTCCAAGGACCGTCCAAGGACGGGGCCGGTCCGTAACACCCGTACCCGGTCGTCCCCTGCGGGGCCGTCCTTCCAGCACCGTGGCAGCCTCGACCCTGGAGCCTTGATGTGGGACATCGGTCCCCTGGAGATGGTGGCGCTCATCGTCATCGCGATCGTGGTCTTCGGCCCCGACCAGTTGCCCCGCAGGGCAGCCCAGGCGGCGCGCGGCCTGCGCACGCTCCGCGAGTTCGCCGCCGACACGCGCGACGAGGTGCACACCCACCTGCAGGACGTGGCACCGGACCTCAAGATCACCTCTCTGAAGGACCTGAACCCCAGGACTCTGGTCCGCAAGGCGCTCATCGTGGAAGACGAGCCCGGCCTCCGGGACGAGCCCCGGCCCCGCGATCAGGTGCACCGGTGACGCCCCACGTGGCGTACCGCCCCAAGCTGGCTGTGCGGAACTGCGCGGGGCCGTGTGTGGAGTGCCGGGGTGTGGAGGGAGCGGTGTCCGGGTGCCGGGTGGCGGGACCCGTCGTAGCCTGCAATGGACGCCACCGGGGCGGCTGCGCGTGAAGCACGCCGCTACCCCGGCCTTGTGTTCACCGTCCACGTCTTGCGTTCCACGTCTTGCGTTGCCTACGAAGCACCGAGAGATCGATTCCTGTTCCGATCAACGCGGGAGGGATCACCGATGCATGAGATGCGGCTGGACACTGGCGGCGATCGGCCGCGCAGCTGGCACGTCACCGAACCCGGCGAGAGGGTCGCCCTGTGCGGGGCGGACACCGACCCCTTGGGCGCTGCGGGGATCGACGATGCCGACATGCACGCGGCGCACTGCGCGGACTGCCTGACCGTCTACGGCGCACTGGTCGCGGCCGCGACCGCATGAGACGACAGGACGGGCTCGGATGCCGACTGCAGCGCTGATGCGGTTCGGCGGGGTCACAGGACCGGACCGGCGTCCTAGCATCGAAACAGGGTGTGCGGGAGGCGGATCGGGGGCGGCATGGCTGGTGTGCGGCGTGCTCGGCTGCTGGTGCTGATGGGGTCCGGTGAGACGAGCCCCACGATGGTCACGGTGCACCGCGACGCGGTGCACCGCCTCGGCGGCGGGGCTGGCGGTGCGGGGGTCTCCGCGGTGCTGCTGGACACGCCCTACGGATTCCAGGAGAACGTCGCGGACATCTCGGCGCGGGCACAGGCGTATTTCTCGCGCAGCGTGGGCATCGAGGTGGATGTCGCTCCGGGGCTGCGCTATCTGGACGGCTCCGCGCACGCGGTCCACGGGCTGGCCCAAGTCCAAGGCGCGGACTGGCTGTTCTCGGGGCCGGGCAGTCCCACCTACGCGTTGTCCGTGTGGGGCACGGGCCCGATCGGTGAGGCGCTGCGCGGGCGGGTGGCCGCGGGCGGGCACGGGGCGACGGTGTTCGCGTCGGCGGCGGCGTGCACGCTGGGCGCGTTCGCGGTGCCGGTGTACGAGGTGTACAAGGTCGGCGCGGCGCCGCACTGGGTGGAAGGCCTCGACGTGCTCGCGGAGTTGGGGCTTCGGGTGGCGCTGATCCCGCACTACGACAACACCGAAGGCGGTACCCACGACACCCGGTACTGCTACCTGGGGGAACGCCGGCTCGCCGTGATGGAGGCGCAACTTCCCGCGGATTGCGCGGTGCTGGGGTTGGACGAGCACACCGCCGCAGTGGTGGACCCGGCGGCGGACGAGGTCCGGATCCACGGCCGCGGCGTGCTGACCGTGCGCCGCGACGGCGTGAGCGTGGTGCTGCCGTCCGGTACCGAGCTGTCGCTGACCGAGCTGCGGGCGCTGGTCTCCGGCCGGTCGACCCGACCTGCCACGGGAGGTGCCACGCGGGTCTCGCCCTCAGCAGGTCCGGCGGACGAGGTGCCGACGCTCACCGATGTGGTGCGAGGCTCCCAGCGCGCTTTCGAGGATGCGTGGAATGCCGGAAGCGTGCCGGGAATGGTCCGCGCGATCTTGGACCTGGATACGGCGATAGCCCAGTGGTCCGCAGACACCGAGGAGGACGAAGGCACCCCGCAGGCCCGGGCCGTGCTGCGCTCGCTGGTAGTGCGGCTGGGAGACGCGGTCCGCATCGGCGGCGCAGACCGGTCCGCGGCGCTGGCCCCGGTGATCGAACCGCTGCTGCGGCTGCGTGAACAGTGCCGCACCGAGGGCGCGTTCGCGTTCGCGGACGCCGTACGCACGGCGCTGGCGCAGGGCGGCGTCGAAGTCCGCGACGAGGCGACCACAGCCACCTGGCAGATCCGCGAGCCCGACGGACGGGCGCGGATGCGCAAGGTCCCCGCGCCCGGCGGGACAACCCGGGAGGGCCCGCTGCCATCGTCGCCCTGACGTGGGGGGCGAGGAGTCGCCTGTGACACGAGCGGGTGCGGTGGCGAGCGGACCCGATCCGCCACCAAACCCTCCGCCCCGTACGGAAATGCGTCGCCCATGCCGCGCCCGCGGCGCCGGATTCTCGCGCGCTCCGCGCCATGAAGATCACATCCCCGAACTCGGATGCTGGCACGACCCGCTCGGGAGGAGACGGTGTCCCGCGCGGTGCGGTGCGGTGCGGCGCGCCCCCGCGGCGGTCACCGGCTCCGATCGGCTGCGTCGGTCGCCGGGCCACGAGGGCCAGCCCTTCTTCGTCCTGCTCGCTGGCGGGAGTCACGGGCCCGGGTTCGGTGTCGCTGCTGGTCGTGTCGAGGGCGGCGGCAGACAGCTCGGCGGTGAGCATGAGGAGTGCGCGGTCGACCTCGCGCTGGTCGTGGAGTACGGCGTCGGCATCGCCGAACTCGCCGACCTGGTACGCCTCAACGTGATCACCGGTCTGGAGGGGATGACCGGCCTTGAGGTCGTCGAGGTCAACATCGCCGTCGACGACATCCACATCGGCGGCAACGGCGGCGACGACCGTCGCGTCGAATAGCCCACGACGGCACGGGAGACGACGTGGTCCGGCCTTCCGTGCCCTCGGCTCGGCAGCCGGTGCGCCGCCAGGCGGACCGTGCCCGGCACGGTGCGCCTGGCGGTTCAGGCGGCGACCGGGTCACGGGGGAAGTCAGCCAGGGTCGGACCAGGACTCTTGCGCGGCCCGCGCAGTCCACGGCGACCTGCGTCATCCTCGCTGCCCCCCTGTCGAACATGTGAAGCGACTGGCCGACGCCTGCTCACTCCGCCCCGCAGCGAAAGCGCCGACGTCTAGACCACTTTCCTGCGGAAGTCGGCGTGGTCCGGCCTGCCGCCTCGCTCGGCGGGCGTGCGCCGCTACGCGGTCCGCGCGGCGACGGCCGTGCGGGCCGCGGTGTAGGCGGCCACCCGGGCGCGGGGGAAGTCGCGGTGGTCGGACCAGGACTGGGCCACCGCGCCGAGCAGGTCCAGGACCTCGTCGGCTGCGGCCTGCACGGCCAGGCGGTGGCGGCACGTGGCCAACGATCGCAGCACCGCGGTCTGCAGGCCCTGCAGGGCACGCGCGACCGGCTGGTACTCCAGGCCGGGGTCCGCGTCGTAGGCCTCGCACAGCCGCGCGGTCAGGAACGGGTCGAGGGCGTCCAGGAGTTCCTGCGCGGCCCGGCAGCCCACAGCGGTGTCCGTCATACCCGCCACCCTAGGCAGCGGCTCACCGCGAACCGGGGTTCGGCGGCGTCGGCGCCGAGTGTCGCCCCGCTGCCCTACAGCTGCCTCGCAGCCACGCCCGGACCGACACGGGCAGCGTCCGTGCACATGTCCGTCCGCCGTTGCTGCGTCCGGGTGACAAGTCTGCCGTCCACGGTGACGGCCGTGCGACCAGGGTCGTTTGCACCGGGTGCGGCGCCCGTCCGGTGCCGCCCCCGGTGGAACGGAGAGTTCTCGTGAGCATCAAGAAGACGGTCCTGGTGGCGGGTGGCGCGGCCGCCCTGGTCCTGGCCGGTTCCGGCGCGGCGTTCGCCGGCTCGGACGCGGACGGCGCGGCCGTCGGCTCGCCCGGCGTGCTGTCCGGCAACCTGATCCAGGTCCCGGTCCACGTGCCGGTCAACGTGTGCGGCAACGCCGTGAGCGTCATCGGCGTGCTGAACCCGGCGTTCGGCAACGTCTGCGCCAACGTCGACGGCGGCGACCACGGCAAGCCCGTCGCGATGCCGATGCCGCAGCACGCCCCGGGCCACCACGGCCAGGGCGGCCACGGCGGCAAGTGGTAGTCCACCCGGACACCGCGGACAGACGTGCGGCCGATGCCCCTCCTCCTGGGCATCGGCCGCGCCGGGCCCGCCACACCGTGTACCGGCGCCCTTCCCGGCCCGCCTCTCGTGTGTAGCGTCCGTCACCGCCGAGGGCGGTCAGGCCTGGGCAGCGCCCGGGACCGTGCGGCGACGGAGCGCGTACACGCCCAGGCCGAGGCCGCCTGCGATCAGGGCGCCGCCGGCGGCGATGCCCGCCCCGTCGTCCATGCCGATGCCGGCGTGCGGGCCGCCGTGCGGACGCTGGTGCTTGGCGTCCTTGTTCTGGTCCCACTTGCCGCCCTCGCCCCCGGACCAGGACTTGTCGGCGTGGCTGGTGGGCATCGGGGTCGGGGTGTCGGCGTGGGCGGCCGGGGCCGCGAGGGTCAGTGCGGCGAAGCCGAGGGCCGACGCGGCGACCAGGGTGCGTGCACGACGCATGACGGTTTCCTTCCGGCGCCCGCGGGGACAGCCGACGGGATGTCGACACGGGGGATCGGCGGGCCGCCGCATCCACCGTCCGACCGGACCACCGCTCCCGCGACCGGAGTTGGTACATCTGCGCCACTTCACTCGGCTCTCCGGGGGACATCGCGGCGACGTTCACCCGCCGGCAGCACCGCCGGGTTAGGCGGGGCGCCCTACCGGGCACGGGAGTGCGCCGCCTTCACAGGACACGACGCCGACAGCCGCAGGAGGGCCGCGCTGACGGGACGATGACGGTGCGGCGAGGACCGCCGAAGCGACAGGTCCGTTCTTGACCGGCATCCTTCCGCGGTGGCTCCCGGCCGGCACGCGCCGCGCGGCGAGCGCGGGGCCGGGCGTCCGGGACCGGTCCGCGGCGGCAGTCGTTGCGCCGAACCGGTAATCGCCCGAACGCGGCACCCGTGCGGGCGCTTTCGGGCGTGCCGGTGCACTTCGTACGGTGGTCCGCACGAGCGACGACCTCACCGCGCGCACGGATGTGAGCGGTCCCGTCGCGCGGCTCTCGGTCGGCGGCGAGATCGACCTGTCCACTGCCGAGGACCTGCGCGTTGCGCTCATGGCCGCGTTGGCGGCCCGCCCGGCACCCCGGCGGCTGGAGGTGGACATGGCGGCGGTGGCCTTCTGCGACTCCTCCTGTCTTCGGGTTCTGGTCGCCGTCAGAGCACACGGGGCCGAACAAGGCACTGACGTCGTCGTTGCCACGGCGTCCGCACCCGTGCTGCGGGTGCTCGAGATGGTCGGCCTCGCCGAAACGCTTGCCGTACCGAACGGGAACTAGCGGACCCCGGCTTTCCGGTGCCCTTGGCCGCCGGCCCGACAAGCGAGCGACGCCTGGGGAGGCGAGCAACAGCCGCAGGCGTCGGGGTGGTTCAGCGTGGAACAGAGGCTTCGGGTTCATCACTCAGGCCGACGATGACCGGACGCGTTCCACGATTCTGCGACCAACAAAATGGCTACCACGCAGGCAGGCGGCATGACTGGCGGGCTTCGAGGTGGTGTGGCCGTCACGGGCCGCCGATGCGGCGCGCCGTCGACACCGGCATGCCGCCGACTGCCCCGTCAGCCGAAATAGCTCAGGGCCGTGTCCTCCGGGCTGGGGCCATCGCCGCCCATGGCGTTGTGCTTGGCCGGTGCGGCCAGCCGTGTCAGGCGCCGGTGGCCGCCCAGTCGTTCGAAGGCGTACACACTGCGGACCCCGGTCGCCAAGAGCAGGTACTTCCAGGCGGGCCAGCCCAGTAGGACGCGCATCTGCGACATGACTGCCAGGCTCACGTCCCGGTAGACGCGGACCTCGACCCGGGCGGTCTTCCGCAGCAGCGCGCGGATCTCGCGCCCGTGGCCGTTCGCGGTCATGCGCAGCAACTCTTCGTTGCAGTAGGCGAGATGGTTGTCCTCGTCGCCGCTGATCATGCGCATGGCGCGGCCCATGTCGGGCTGGTCGGCGAACACCCGCGCCATGACGCGCATCTGCTACGCACCGCGCTGCTCGGTGACCCGGCCGTGTCCCAGGTAGGCGAGCACGTCCCCATTCGTGAGTCGCTGTCCCTGCCGCAACCGTTGATGTGCCACGCCGATGCCTTCGTGCTCCAAACGGGCGACATAGTCGGTGGCGGGGGGCACGGTGACCTCGTCCAAGCCGCGTTTGCGCAGCAGCGCACGGAAGATGCGCGCGTGCTTGTCCTCGTCTGCCCCGTGCCGGGCGATCTTCGGCGCCAGCTCGTGGTCGGGCACCAACGCCGCGATCCGCGCATTCTCCCAGCCGCCCTGCGCTTCACCTTTCGCCGCGATGCTGCACAGCAGCTGGAAGGCGCGCTCGTCCGCGTGCATTTCCAGCAACAGACTGCGGGCGGAGAGCATGCGGACGCCTTCCGGGTCGAACCTGCGAACAGCGAAACGATACGTCCAAAACGCATCGAATGATGTTATTTGTCATTGACGTGGAGGCAGATGCATCCCACCGGCGGCTGCGGTGCCTCGCACGCGATGCGACGGGCGGCGTGCCGTCCCAGCCGGCCGGGCATGGGTGCAGGATCGCGCGGCTGTCGGCACGGGATCAACACGTTCCCGAGCCCGGCGCGCCGGCTGGCGGGCTCGCTTTCCCGCGTGGTGCCGTGCACGCCGCGCGGACCTCACGACAGCGGGGCGGCGGCGCGGATGGCGAGGACCAGGCCCACGCAGACCACAAGGCCGGCGGTGAGGAACGGGCTGACCCGTCCCCACCGGCGGAGGCGGCGCTTGAACGGGGCGAGGCGGGCGCTGTCGAGTCGGTCGATCCGGTCGCGTAGCCGTACGAGGAGCAGTCCGGCGGCAGTAAGGGTGGCGGCCATGCCGAGGCCGTAGCCGATGACGAGGAGGACGCCGAACCAGGTGCGGCCCAGGCCGATCGCGCCGAGCAGCACGATCAGCGCGGAGGGGCTGGGGACCAGTCCGCCGGCGACGCCGATGCCGACCAGAGCGATGCGGCGGCGGCGCTCCGGAGCCGGTGCCGCGGACGCCTTGTGGACGTCGGCATGGGTGTGCATGGCGTGGGCGTGGGCCGTATGCACGTGCGCGTGCGGGTGGTCGTCCGTGTGGTGGTGGGTGTGGGGTGGGTGCCCGGTGCTGGGAGGAGCGAGCGTCGCCGTCGTCGAGGTCGCAGGCTGTGCCGCGCTGGTGGGGACAGCGTCGGCAGGCACTTCGGTTGGAGGCGCGGTCGGTCCGGGGATTGCCGTCGTCAGCCGGGTGGTTCCGTGCACGTGGTCGTGTCCGTCGTGCCCGTTGAAGTGGTCATGGTCCGGGTGGTCGTGGTCCGGGTGCCTGTGGGTCTGCTGTCCGTGATGATGCCCGTGCCCGTGTTCGTGGTGATGGCTGTGCCCGTGGTGATGTCCGTGGTGATGCGGGTGTTCATGGCTGTGGTGATGGTGGTGGCCGTGTGTGCTGTGTCCGCGTGCGGCGGCGATCAGCAGGCCGGCGCCGACGGCGGTGATGAGCAGTCCGCTGCCGATGCCGAGGTAGGCGAGCATGGACTCGCCGGCCAGGGACGCGGATGCGGTCAGGAACAGGCCGAGGGCCAGGACGCCGGCGGTGTGGGTGAGGGTGACGGTCGTGCCGACGGTGACGGCGTCGCGCGGGGTGCCGCGGCGTCCGGCGAGGTAGGCGGCCATGACGGTTTTGCCGTGGCCGGGCATCAGGGCGTGGGACGCACCGAGCACGAGGGACAGCAGCACCGCTAGGAGTCCCGCGGTCCAGGTCAGGTCGCGGGTGCCGACCAGGTCGTGGAAGGCGGCGTCCATCCGGTTCACGGCGGCGGTGAACATCCCGGAGGCCGGGACGGCGGTCTGGGGGGTTGTGGTCTGTGGGCCGGCGCCGGGCCGGACCTGGAGGCTGACGTGGCGTTGGTCGGGTGGGGATGCGAGCATGTCGTCGGGGTAGCGGCGCAGTTCGTCGCTGATGGAGGCGGCGGGGACCGTCGGGTGGTCGAGGTGGACGCCGGGGCCGGTGGTGGCGGTGATCTCGTGCCAGCCGATGCGTTCGGCCTGGTATTCGTCGGTGAAGTCGACGCGCGCGGGTCGGCTCAGGTCGGCGGGGGCGGTGAGGTTGCAGTCGAGGCGTCCGGTGTCCAGGCCCGCGTTGCCCGGCAGGTAGGCGAACGTGGCGTTGGCGACGGTCCAGTGCAGCGGGCGGCCGCCGACGGCGGAGCGCAGCGCGGCGGCGAGGTCGGTGCATTGCGCTTGTGCGTGGGCGTTGCGTTCGGCGGGGCTGGTGGCGCCGTCGCGGTCGGTGTCGACGTCGGCGCGCCGTTGCAGGGTGGCGATCTCGGCGGTGTCGACGACTGCGTGGTTGTCGATGCGGTCGGGGTGCAGGACCAGGCCGTCGTAGTGGTTGACGGTGAAGTTCCCCAATGGGTGCGCCGCCGCGGGCACCGCAGCCGCGGCGGAGGCCAGGCCGGCGGCCGCGGCGACGAGGACGAGCCGGGTACCGATCCCGAAGCGGGGCCGACGGCGGATACGGACGCGGTGGCGGGTGGTCACGCCGGTCCTCCGAGAGCTGTCAGGGCCGCGGTGGCGGCGGGGGCGTGCAGGGGGTGGAAGGCCGGGTTGCCGTCCAGGGCGCGGGTGAACTGCGCGCGTGCGCCTGCCTGGTCGCCGAGGGCGTGGAGGATGACGCCTTGGTGGTAGGTGTGCAGGGGGTTGCGGGTGCCCAGTGCGGTGGCCTTGCGCGACCAGTCCAGGGCCTCGCGGTCGTGGCCGTTCGCGTGCAGGGCCCAGGCGTAGGCGTCCTGCATGTCCAGGAACGGCCGGACCCGGATGCCTTCTTCGGCCAGCGCGAGGGCTTTGGCCGGGTCGCCGTGGTCGGCCTCGAACAGGACGGCGTCGGCGTCGGCGGCCACTCCGTTGGCGGCGAACAGCCGCTGTTCGGCGCGCAGCAAATCGAACTGCTCGTTCGCCTGCGCGGTGTCGCCGAGTGCCTGGTGCAATTCGCCGAGTTCCAGCACGTATTCGGGCTGAGGAACCCGGGCGACGGCCGCGCGGTAGGACGCGACCGCCTCGCGTGGTCGGCCCAGGGCGAGTTCGGCTTTGGCTTTGGCCTGGTGGAGGGCGCTGTGGCCGGGGTCGGCGCGCAGGCCCTCCTCCGCATGCGTCAGTGCGCCCGACGCGTCTCCTCGGGTGAGTGCGAGGTGGGAGAGGTAGTAGCGGGTGAACGCCCGGTCCGCGGCGGTGGGCGCCATGTCCAAGGCGCGCTGCATGTACTCCTGCGCGAGCGCCAGGTCGCCGCGCAACTCCCGGACGTAGGAGGCTCGGGCCAGCGAAGGGGTGCCGGGTTGGAGGTCGACCATGCGCTGCACGGCATCTGACGCCTCGTCGTAGCGACCCAGTTGGGTCAGCGCGTCGGCGAGCGCCCCGTACAGGGTGGCGTTGTAGGGGTTGACGGCGACGGCTTTCTGGGCCCAGTCCAGGGCGGCGGTGAAGTCGTGCCGGGCGGCGGCGAGCGCGGACTGGCCGGCCATCGCGGTGAAGTTGCCGGTCGGTTCGGTGTCCAGCGAGCGGCGCAGGACCTCCTCGGCCTTGGGGTAGTAGGAGGGGTCGGCGGTGGCTTTCGCCTGCTGGACGTACAGCAGCGCCAGTGTCGCCCAGCCGGCGGCGTCGCCGGGCAGTTCGCGAAGTCGCTGCTGGAGAGCGGTGATCCGCTCGTCGAGCACTTTGCCGGTGTGGGCGGTGGCAGGGAGGCCGGAGACGGCGCGGGCGGAGGCCGGCCGGTCCGCGCCGTCCGTTCCCAAGGGTGACAGGCCGACTGCTCCGGCGGTGAAGAGGGTGACGCCGAGACCTGCGGCGGTCAGGGCGGAGAGCACCCGGCGGCGTGAGAGGACGCGTCCGGTGGTGAGGGTCAAGACCGGCTCCGAGACGATGCAGGCGCGGATGGCGGGAGCGGCGGGGAGGTCTGACGGGGCGGCTTGCCGGGCGCAGCTGTGGCGGCTGTTGCGGCTGGGGGGCTTGCGGGTTTGCGTGCTGTCGGCGCAGCAGTCCTCGGCGATGCCGCGGGTGCGGGTGCGGGGTCGGCGAAGACGACGACGTTGTCGGTGTAGGCGCGTTGGCGTTTGTCGTAGCGGCCGCCGCAGGTGAGCAGGCGCAGGCTGGGCCCGGCGGTGGCGCCGTAGACCGCGTCCGTGGGGAACTCGCCCTTCGGGTACGTCGCGACCTTGGTGACGGTGAAGGGGGCCGTGGTGCCGTCAGCGCGCGCGACCTCGACGCGGGCGCCGGGGCGCAGCGTCGCCAGCGTGTAGAACACGGCCGGTCCGGTGCGGGAGTCGACGTGGCCGACCAGGACGGCGGCTCCGGGACTGCCGGGCCGGGGGCCGTCGGCCCACCAACCCGCCCGGTGCGGGTCCTTCGGGGTGCCGAGGTGGCCGTCGGGGCCGATCTCCAGCGCCTCCAAGAGGCTGTCCACTCCCAATGCCGGGATACGGACCCGCGTGGGCACCGCGTCGGTGACCGCCTGGGCCGGTGGACCAGCCGGCGCAGGCAGCGGCTGCGCGGCAGCTGCCGGTGCAGACGGCGGGAGCGGGCCTGCTGGTCTGGCCGACCCGTTTCCCGAGGCCGGGGATACTCCGGGCTCCGGGTGGCGGGGCACATCGGTCCGGCCGAAAAGAGACTGCCAGGCGGCGTCGGCTTGGGGCTCGGAGCGCTCCAATGCCGCTGTCCCGGTTACCAGCAGCGTCACTCCGGCGACGATCGCGGCGACCGCGGTCGGGGGCCACCGGCGCCGCGAGGCGCCGCTGTCCTGCGGACACTCGTACGCCGCTGTGCCCGACTTCGCATCCGTGCGAGTAGGCGGGTTCGGGCAGGCGGAGCGCCCGCGCGCCGGGTCGGCGTGCGGGCGCTCCGAGTTGGCCGCGTCGGTCACCGTCAGTCGGCGGTGCGGCGCCGGCGCACGGTCAGGAACCCGGCGCCGGCGAGCAGCGCGCCGCCGGTGACCGCTGCGGCGGGCGCCCACGGGAACGCCTCGGTGGCGTTCTGCGTCTGCGCGGCCTGCGCCGCGCCGCCCAGGCCGGCGCCGACGCCGCCGTCGGGGACGCTGTTGTGGTCGCCCTTGCCGCCCTGGTTGACCGCGGCGGTGTGCGGGAGGCCGACGTAGGGGAAGGTCGCGGTGAACTTGGAGTCGTTCTTGTTCACCACGTCGCCCTCGGCGAGCGCCTCGACGATCTTGCCGGTCTGCGCGGCGCCTTCGAGGGCCTGCAGCTCGATGTCGAGGACGTCGTCCGCCAGGCGCCGCCCGTTGGGGAACCCGGCCAGGTCACCGGCGAGCACGCCGAGGCGGTCGGGCTTCGCCGCCGGGGCGACGCCCATGTTCAGGCGCAGTTGCTCGGAGGGGACGAAGGTGTCCTTGCCGACGTCCTTGTTGAGCTTCTGCGAGTTCAGGTCGGCCTTGATGGGGCCGCAGTCCTTGCAGATGCCGGTCAGGAAGATCTCCACCAGGTCGTTGCGCGGGGTCGCCGGGGCGGGGATCTTGTAGATCTGCTCGATCAGCTGCGGCACGATCGGCGCCTTGACCTTGTCGACCACCTCGGTGACGGTGCGGTCCTTGTCCGGGGTCAGCGAGTTGAACGCGTCCTTGAACTTCAGCGGCACCACGACCTCGTTGACCAGCGGGTTGCCCAGCCGCGAGACCTGCTTCCACTCGCCGCCGGCCGGACCGCCCTTGCCCATCGACCCGGACACCGCGGCGCCCTTGCGATCGGTGGTGGACCACACCCCGATCACCGGGTTGCGTGCCGAGTCGCCCTTGAGCGCGAGGTGCGCCTTGGGGACTTGGATCGCGATCGTGTTGACGTTGTACCCGGCGAGGGTGTCCTGCCCGGTCTCGGACAGGTCGCCGCCGTACAGAAGGTCGAACACCCGCAGGTCCGCGAAGAACGGGTCGTCCGCCTGGCCGGCGTACGTCTGCCCGCCGCCGGGCAGGTCGAGGGTGGCCTGCTTGCGCAGCGACGCGTAGTTCGGCATCGACGCCTTGCCCACATTCGACGGCGCCGCGGGCGCGTCCTTGAGCAGGGTCTTCGTCTCGCCGGCCGCGTTCGTGACGGTGAGGGTGTAGGTCTGACGGAAGTTCAGCGTCGGGTCGTCGAGCTTGGTGACCGGACCGGTGTTGTAAAGGAACTGGTTCGCGTCGTCGCGCACGTGGTTGGTGAAGCACCACGTGTACGTCGTGTCCGGCTTGCCGTCGCCGTCCGCGTCAACCCGGATGTGGTAGCGGGCGTCGTCCGCGAACGGGTAGAAGTTCGGGCCGCCGTTCGGCTCCTGGAACGGGATCCAGTTCGCCACCAGGGTGACCGTGTCGGGCTTGTCGGGGCTGACGAACGCGTACACGTCCGTGTTGTCCGCGCGCGGGTCGCCCGCGATCAGCGGCGCCTCGCGGTGGCTGGAGGCGTACCCAGTACTGGGGACGAGGCCAGCCAGGGCGGCGGAGGCGACCAGCGCGGTCACCCCAGCACCGGCCAGGGCACGCTCGGGACGGCCGGTGCCACCGGCGCGGCGGAAGGGACGGGGACGGGGCATGAAACTTCCTCGGATTAGGGACAGGGCCCCGGAGCAGCGCCGGAAACCCGCAGCGGTCGACCCATGTCGGCACACGAACGCCCCCGGTCAGAGGCCCCGGACTCCCCGCCGTCCGTCGTGCGCCGCACCTGCGTCGCGGTACGCCACCCCTATGGGCCGACCCAACTCGTCCGAAACCCCGCGCACTTACCGGTGCGGGGTGCCTGCGCGGCCTGCCCGGGCGTATCGGGCACAACCAAGTTCCCTGGTCACCGCGCTCGGGCCGCCAAAGCGCCGAAACAGGGGGCGCCGTTCGCCGCCACCCGATTGCCGGACACCCGAAGGGCCCAGCCCCAAAACATTCGTGGGGAACCGTAACGTCACGGCGCCGGGCCTCCCGCGGCTCGGTTCCGGTGCCCGCCAGGAGCCCGTCCGGCACGCCGTGTGACGTGCGCGTTCAGCCGGTCGCGCGCATCTCCCCCGCGACATCCGGCTCCCACGAGGGCCACGCCTGCGTGAAGTCGGCAATGCCCTCCAAGGCACAGCGGACCTGCACGTCGTGCCGGGCCAGGAACGCCAGATGGCGCACGGCGTGGGCCGCCACATCCCCGGCTCGGACGCATGTCGGGGACGGCCGCGCAGGCCCTGTGCCGCGCGCGACCGCGCTGACGTCCACCGCAGCCGCGGGAAGCTGCGGGCACGGGTCCGGCGCCACGGCGTACGTCAGCACCACCTGCCCCGCGCTGTCGTAGCGCCAACTCGTCGAATGCACCACCAGATCCGCCCGCCGCGCCGCCTGCGGCGGCAGCCCGGCCAGCCGGACCGCTGCGGCATCCGGGGCCTCCGCCGCCAGCGGCGCCCCACGCACCACCCGGTAGCCAAGCTGCGGCAACGCCCGCAGCAGCACCACCTCGACCGCCACCGGCCGACTGCCCGCCGACGCCAGCGGCGCACCTGACCGGGCCGCGGCGACGCCTCGCCGCGGCAGTGACCGTGCGGACACGAGCACCCCTTCCATGAGTACGCCGACTTGCTGCACCAGAAGTGCAACATGGGTGCAGTTGCCCCTTATTCGCAATAGCAACGGCCGCTCCGGTGCGGTCCACCCGAATGCACCAGGCCACACGGGCGCCCGCCACCCACCGTCGGGAGCGCTGCGGGCGTGGTGCGCCCCCAGAGCTACGCGCGGCGGACGCCGCCGAGCTGGTTTGGTCATCTCCGGTCGCGCAGGCACGCCCGATCGGGCGTCGCCCATACCCGTATGGCCGCCATATCCCGGGGCGGCAGGACAGGAGTCACGGAGGGGGGCGAGTCTGTCGCCGCCCGGCCGCCGGCGGATTGACCGAGTGGTCGCAGGACCTGCGCAGCGACGCGTCGCGGATCGCCCGCGCCGCGTGCCTGGGGAACACGGAGTATCTCTTGAAGATCTTGAAGCGGGCTTCCGTCGTCGTGGTCGCCGGGGCCGCGCTGGTGATGGGCGGTGCCGGCGCCGCGTTCGCCGGTGCTGGCGCCGACGGTGTAGCCGTCGGTTCGCCGGGCGTCCTCTCCGGCAACCTGATCCAGATCCCGGTGCACGTGCCGATCAACGTGTGCGGCAACTCGATCGGCGTGATCAGCGTCCTCAACCCCGCGTTCGGCAACGTCTGCGCGAACGTCGACGGCGACTCGCACCACAAGCCCGCCGGGCACCCGGGCGTGACCCCGGGGCACCACCAGAACGACAAGCCGGGCCACAAGCCGGACAAGTACCCGAGCGACAAGCCGGGCCACAAGCCGGCCGAGGAGCCGTGCGAGTATCCGAGCGACAAACCGGCCCAGAACCCGGGGCACACGGCGGACGCGACCCCCGGTCACGGCGGCGGCAACCAGGGTGGCAACAAGGGCAGCGGCTGGTAGGGGCGCCGCGGTTCCCGGGCAAACCGTGACCTCGCGGGCGAGTTCTGGCCGCAGCCTCCGAACTGGTGACGGGACCCGTCGGCGTCGACGATCGCCAGTGCGGAACCGCGTCGGTCGGAACCGAACTACCCGGCGGCCACCGTGGCTTGGCGTCAGGTAGGGACACGAGGCGGTGTGACGGCCGGATGCAGGGTTGCCACACGCTGTCTGCACCAGTCGGTTCGGGACCTTCGCTTCCGCGTAGTCGGGGTGCCGTGGACGAGCGGCGAACCAGGTGAAAAGTAACCCGCCAGTAGCTTTCGGATCGAAGGCACCCCGTTATACGCACACCTCAGAGGACCCCGGCTGTGGCCGGGGTCCTCTGAGGTCCTGGGGTCGGGCCACGCGGCGGCCGGCTCGGGGTCTGGCTCCTGCGGGACGGCTGGGCGAGCTGAAGACGGCGGCCCATATTCAGCCGTACCAGCCGGGGATCACTGCGGACAGCGGTTCGGACACCGTGTCGGCGTACATGGCCAGCCCCCGCCCCCGTAGGTGAGCACGTATCGCCATCCGCCGTCGCCGCCAGGGCAGGCCGGGCCGTCCGCGGGCAGCTGACCTCGGCGGGAGAGCCCTGGGGTCGGGACAGTTACCGCCGCCGGACGGTGTAGGTCAGGTGCGTCACCCGCGGGGAGGGCTCCGCACGGACCGGCTCCAGGGCCACGCGGCCCGCGTCCACGCCCTCGAACAGGCGGATTCCGGAGCCGAACAGCACGGGTGAGAGCGCGATAGAGAACTCGTCGATCAGGCCGGCGTTCACGTACTCCAAGATCGTCGCGCCGCCGCCCGCGATGCGGACGTCGCGGTCGCCGGCGGCCTCGCGGGCCTGGTCGAGCGCGGTCTCGATGCCGTCGTTCACGAAGTGGAAGGTGGTCCCGCCGGGCCGCTCCCAGGGGTCACGCTTCTCGTGTGTCACGACGAACACCGGCGTGTGGAACGGCGCCTCCTCCGGCCACATCTTCTCGCCGGCGTCGAACATGCGCTTACCCATCACGCTCGCGCCGGTGCGCTCGAACGTCTCCCGCACGATGTCGTTGTCGCGCCCCTCTTCACCGCCCTCGCCAAACTTCAGGTTCTCCCGGAAGAACCGCAGTGGGAAGACCCACTGCTGCAGTTCCATCCACTGCTGCCCCATCAAGTCCTCGGAGGACTCAGGCGCGATGAACCCGTCCAGCGACATCGACACACTGAAAAACACTTTCCCGGCCATCAGCCCTCCGCTCCCTTCCGAATGATCTCGGTGACGTAGGCCGCCAGGTTGCCCAGGGTCTGCCGGCCGGCCTCGATCGCGTGGTACTTCTCGACCGCCTCGTCGCGCTGCTCCTTGGTGGGGAACAGCGTGCGCATCTCGATCCGGGTGGCCGTGCCGTCGGGCTCGAACGTGAGGACCGACTCGAAGGCGTTCGGGTCGCTGCGGGACTCACCGTGGCGCATCGCGATCCGTTCCGGTGGGGCGAGCTCGGTCCAGGTGATCCACTCCTGGTAGTCCGTCCCGTCCGGTCCGTGCATCACGAAGTCCCACTCCCCGCCGACGTGGAACTCGAACGCCCGCGTGGTGGTGGTGAACCCCTCCGGCCCCCACCACCGCGACAGGTGCCGCACCTCGGTGAACGCCTCGAACACCAGCTCCCGTGGGGCGTCGATGATCCGGGAGACGACGGTCTCGCGGTCGGCTGTCGCCGACTGCGCCGGCGTTCCTTGTTCTGTCGTGCCCATCAGCTACTCCGCTTTCCTTGTCTGCTTCAGGTCCTGCACGTAGGCGTCCAGTCGGTCGAAGCTCTCGTTCCAGAACTGCTCGAAACCGCCGGTCCACTCGTGGACGGGCCGCAGCCCGCCGGCGTCAAGGCCGTACAGGCGCTGCTTGCCTGCCTTGCGGTCGCACACCAGCCCGACCTCCCGGAGCACCCGCAGATGTTTGGACGCCCCCGGCTGGGTCATTCCCAACTCCTGGGCCAACTCGGTCACCGACCGCTCACCTGCCCGCAGCAGTACCAGGATTTCCCGGCGCTGCGGCTCGGCGATCGCGTTGAAGACGTCCGACGTCGTCGCTGCTCGTGCCATGGACCGATCATATGCCGATATGGGAATGCGTCAAGCTGAAAGGAATCAGGCAGGGTCATGTCAGATGACGATCGTGACCCGTCGGCGGCTGTGGAAACTTCAGCGATGACAGATCCCCGTGAACGGCGCGACTGGCCTGGTCCAGGCGGTAACCGTCACGCTTCGTGTCCGCGGAAACGAGTAGTTCCGAGGGATCGCGGACCCCGGTGAACCGTGTCCGGTTTGCCCCCGACCTTCGTTCTCATGACCTCACCTTTCTGGCAAAGCCCTTCGCGATGGGTTCTGCGACATGCCCGAGCTCGCCGAACTGGCCGCCGTCGTCGAACAGTTCGACTGCCCCACCTGTGAAGTGCCCGCCGGAAGCACCTGCCGCACCCGCGGCGGCAAGGTAGCGCCGAGGTACCACACCCCGCGCTTCATGCCTGTGCCCCGGCTCCGCGCGAGCTGGAGGTGAAGACCCCCTCCGACCGCGGCCCCGGCCGCGCGTGGGAGAGGGGCCTGGCCGTCGATGCCGCAGTGCCGGAGGCCGCGACGAAGCCCACGAGAGTGGGGTACGCGAGGTGCAGTACTGCCCGGTAAGAGCTCCAGAGCCAGCTCGACGCCCTCGCCGACGCCGGGCGCGATCCGGTCTTCTCGGAGAGATCAGCACCCGGATCAAGGTCCGGCCGGAGTTCGTCAAGGCGATGGACTTCGCCCGCACCGTCAAGAAGGCCGTCCCCCATCAGCGGGTGATTCTCACGGCGCATGAGATGAAGCGGCTGGGCCGCGGCGCCGCCGAGCTCCTGGCCATCGCAGAGAACCTGCGTCACCACGACATCGAACTCGAACTCCTCACCGGCCCCCTCCAGGGGTCCACGACCCGTCCAGGCACGGCACCGCCCTGTTCGCGTTCTTCACCGGCACGGCCGAGTCCGAGCGCGAGTACATCCGGGAAAAGTCCCTGGAAGGCCAGGCGTCCGCCCGCGAGCGCGGCCGTCACGGAGGGCGCCCCAAGATCGTCGACGACGACATGGCCGACTACGCCCGCACTCTGCGCACCCAGGGCGTCACTGTCCCGCAGATCGCCCGCAAGCTCGTCATCCCCTCGGGCAGGAACAAGGGCGGGCACCCCGCAGTCGCCACCGTCTACCGCCTCCTCGCCGAAGCCGAAGCGTCCGACGACACCGACGAGTGAGCAGGGCGCCTTCGAACCGACAGCAACTGGCGGGCTACTTGTCACCTGGTTCGCCGCTTGTTAGGCACCTGCTTCTGATCCTTGTGCTGGTCATGGGGTCGGGCGCCCCTTCGGTTAGGCCAGCGATCCCGCTCGACACGCGTGTTCGCGAGAGCTGTGAATGCCCGCGGCCGACGCGCAGGTCGACTTGCCGCACGAATCGGTCGTTTTCGGTCATTTCTTCGGTAATGTCCCCTGCAGTGGTGCCCCGACCGAGGAAGATGCGGCCGGGGCACCGCCTTGTCCTGGGATCCGAAAGCGTCCCCGTCACCGCGCTGCAACGAGCAGTTCGGCGGCTGCGCCGACGGTGACCGGTGGGCCCGGTGCGCCGACCGGGTGACGGGCCGGAGCGCGGGAGAATGCCCGAGCTGAAGCGGCAGTACCGGGAACGGCCGTTCGTCGACGCCGAGCTGTGGGCGGGCAAGATCGCCCGCGTGATGTCGCGCATCCGCAAGGGATGAGCGCCGAGGCCCTGGCCGCCGAGACCGGGCTCGGGCCTGGCCAGATCGAGCTCGCGGTGCTGTGGAACAACCTCGAAGCGGCCCGCTGGCACGAAGAGTTGGGCGACAGCTCGAACGGCGGTGACGGGGACGGCCCTGGGTGATCACGCCGCGCAGACGCCGGCCGCCCGGCCTGGACGGTCTTGCGGCGGGTGAGGCGCGCACCCCTGGTCGTCCCGGGATTCGCCTGCGGGCCACGACGGCACGATCATGCGGCGACGGCCATAGCCCGAGGCCGACGCCTGTGACGGCGCCGGCCTCGGACGAGCCGTCCGTTGTTGCGTCGCAGCCCGTGTCAGTTGTCCGCGAGGGGCAGGGCGACGTCGAAGACCTGGTGGTCGCCGGGGAACGCGCCCAGGTGCTGGGCGGATCCGTTGAGCAGGTTCACGGAGTAGAAGCCGTAGCCTTCGGTGGTGCGCAGGGCGGCATAGCCCTGGTTGGTGCCGTCGGCGGGCGAGTAGTAGACGTCGAAGCCGGCGCTGGGCCCGGCGTCGACGCCGAGGTTGCCGGTCGGGGCGAGGTTGCCCGCGTTCGCCGGGGACTGGACCGACACGCGGTCGTTGGCGGTGTCGATGTCGAACAGCGTGGTGGCGGTGGCCGGGTTGAGGTCGTTGTTGGTGTACCCGGCGCCGGTCACTCCCATCGCGGTGGACGGCGGCATGGTGGGGTTGGTCAGCGTGCCGTCGTTGGCCGTCGTCCCGGCCGGTTCGGCGACGTTGTGCCGCAGGTTCTGTCCGGTGTCGCTGATGACGCGCAGCCGGTCGGCGGCCGGGTTGAAGTCCACGCCGAAGTGGGCGCCGTTCAGGGCGATGCTGAGCTGGGAGACCTTGGCGGCGGCCGCCTCCGTGTCGACGGTATAGATCCCGCCGGCGTCGCCGACGCCGTACAGCTTGCCGTCCTGGACCCGGAAGTCGATCCCGACCAGCTTGCTGTCGCCGGCCAGCCCGGTGACCTTGCCCACCGGCTTGAGGTGGCCGGGCTTGCGGGTGTCGAACACCACCAGGCACTGGTCCTCGGTCAACCCGACGACCCGCAGGTCGTGCCCGCTGCGGTGCTTGCCGCCGTGGCCGCCCTTGCCGGCCTTGCACGAGTCGCCCTTGGTGTCTGCGCCGGTGTCGCCGCCGGCCCAGGCGACGGCGGGAATCGACGCGGCGAGCGCGGCGGCCGCAGCCGCAGCGATCACTGTTTTCCGCATGGTCTCTCCAGAGAGTGAGGGGTCCAGTCGCACCGGACCACGAATCGACCATAAGCGGACAAAAAGATTGCCCTGAGGTGAAGATGCCGCCGAACGGCAGCGCGACGCGCCACCACAATGTCGCCGCCGCGCAACCGAACTGCGGTGCTCGGCGGAGAAGCCGCTGCTCAGAGGCGACGCCGTAACGGCCGCCGCGTCCTCTCGACGTCCCCGAACACGCGGCACCACGTCACCGCTTCGAGCGATTTCGACCCAGTGCTGACCCGTGCGCCACGACCCGCGGCCCGTGACTCCCGCACCGCAGCGTGCCTGTCACCCCAGGCTCGTCCACATCCGGGCGACCCCAACTCCCCGCTCGCACACGGGCGAGCGTCTCAGCAGGTCCGGTGCCTGCCCGACCAGGTGCTGGGCCGTCCGGCCGCAGCCAGGTGGTGGCGCCGCGCGGTACGTGCCCGCGCACTCGGCGGCGCCGTGCCACGCGAACGGGTGAATCTCGATCTTCTTTCGGTACGTCACCAATCCGCCGGACAAGCGGGAGCGAAGCCCAGATACCGGCCCGCATCCGGCGGGCGGAACGAAAAGGGAGCCGTGGTGGCAGAGCCCATCGACACCCGGCTGTTGGCGGAACTCACCGAGCACTCCGAGGACCTCCACAGCGACGCGACGCGCATCACCCGCGCCTCACTCGACGAATACGGCGAGACGGCAGCCGAGCGCGCCGCCCGCGGCCCGGCCCGCGAGGAGGGGAGGCACCGGTGGTGGCGTCCGGCCTTCCTGGGCGGGGCCGCCGCGGGCGCGGTGCTGCTGGGCGCCGGCCGCGCGGCGGCGGCGAGCGCGGCCGAGGACGTGATGGTGCTGCAGACCGCGGCGTCGCTGGAGAACCTCGCGGTGAGCGTCTATACGACCGCGGCCGGACTGCCGTTCATCCAGACAGGCAACGCGGTGGTGAAGGCGTTCATCGAGAAGACCACCGCGCAGCACAAGGCGCACGCCGACGCGTTCAACGCCGCGGCGGTCAAGGCCGGCGGCAAGGCCCAGACCGGGCCGGACCCGAAGTACGCCGCGGTCGTGCAGCAGGCCCTCCCGACGATCAAGGGCCCGGCCGACGTGGTCAAGCTCGCGATCACCCTGGAGGACATCGCCGCGCAGACGTACACCAAGAACGTCGGTCAGGTCTCCGATCCGGCGTTGCGGCAGCTGTTCGGCTCCGTCGCCCCCGTCGAGGCGCAGCACAAGGCGGTCCTGCTCGCCGTGCAGGCGCTGCTGGGCGCGAACCTGGCCGACCAGATCAAGCTCCCGCCGGACGCCGCCGCGCTGCCGGCCGCGGCGGGTTCGGTCGGGTTCCCCGACGCCTTCTACCCGACCAAGGACGCCTCCCCGATCGATGAAGGGGCCGTGAAGTGAAGCGCGACTCCCAGCAGTTCCAGGGCACCGAGGCGGAACTCGCCGCGCTGACCCGCGAGGTCGACGAGGCCCACCGCGCCACGCTGCCGACGATGTACGCGGCGGCGGCCGAACTCGGCGTGCAGGCGCGCCAGAACGAGCAGAGCACGCGCGACAAGCTGCCGGACGTCGGCCTGGACCGGCGCCGGTTCCTGCGCGGGCTCGGCGTGGTCGGCCTGTCCGCGTTCGCACTGGCGGCGTGCTCGGACGACGACGGCGGTTCGTCGTCGAAGTCGTCGCCGTCCGGGCAGGCTGCGCCCGCGCCGTCCGGCGGCACCTACACCGGCGACCTCCTCGTGGTGGCGCTCGCGGCGGCCCTGGAGAACCAGGCCGTCGGGGCCTACCAGGCCGCCATCTCAGCCGCCGGGGCGGGGAAGCTCGGCACTGTGCCGCCGGCGGTGGCGAACTTCGCCACCACGGCCATGGCCCAGCACGCCGACCACGCCAAGGTCTGGAACAACGTGCTCACCCAGGCCGGGAAGCCGCCGATCACCGGCGTCCCGCTCAAGAGCCAAACCGCGGTCACCGACGCGCTCGGCAAGGTCACCGACGTGCCCGGCGTCGCCAAACTCGCGCTCCAGCTCGAGGACCAGGCCGCGCAGACCTACCTGTTCGCCGAGTTCAACGTCACCACCCCGGCCGGGATCGAGACCGCCGCGACGATCGCCCCGGTCGAGGCCATGCACGCCGCGATCCTGCGCTACCTCCTCGGCGAGTACCCCGTCCCCGACGACTTCCTGCCGGTGGACAAGGCCGCCAAACCGGACGACCTGACCGTCTGACGGTCCGAGGAATTCCGGCTCCGGCGGCTCCCCGCCGGACCATGAGCGCCGCCCGGAACGGGAGGAGGTCCCGTCCCGGGCGGAAACCCCGGGTGGGCAGCCGCCGTACGCCAACCGGCCGCCCACCCGGGCCAGCCACACCCACCGCGCCGCGCCACCGGCGCACCCGCACACGATCGAGGTCCGCCGTGAATCGCACGACCCCGCGCCGACCAACGCGACGCCGCACGGTGATCGGGCTCATGGTCCCGGCGCTGCTGGTGCTGGCGACCGCCTGCTCCAGTTCCTCCGACTCCTCGGACGGCCCCTCGATGAGCCCGACGGCCCCGCCGTCCACCAGCCCCGGCAGCGTCGCCCCGCCGGCCGCCACCGGTCAAGTCGTCCTGACCATCTCGCAGTTCGACTTCGACCCCAAGCCGCTCACCGTCGCCCCGGGAGCGGTGGTCACCGTCGTCAACAAGGACGACTCGCCGCACACCGCCACCGCGGTCAAGGACAAGGCCTTCAACACCGGCACCATCGAAGGCGGCCAGACCGGCACCTTCACCGCCCCCACCACCCCCGGCACCTACGACTACCTCTGCACCATCCACCAGTTCATGACCGGCACCCTGATCGTGCGCTAGCACGGACTGCCTACCCGACGCCCTACCCGCATGCAGCCACTTCGTCCGGGACCCCCATGACCCCACGCGCATGCGCCAACCCCCGCTGCGGACGACCCCTGCCCGCCCAAGCCGTCGCCACGCAGCGGCACTGCTCGGCCGCCTGCCGCCAGGCACGACACCGCGACCGCCTCCGCGCCACCCCGGACGACGAACAACGAGCCGCCCTTGCACAACGCTTCCGGCACACAGCCGAACTCCTGGGCGCCGCCGCCCAGGCAGCCGCAGCCGCCGGCCCCGAAGCACTCAGCGGACACGTCCCCGCCCTGGTCGCGCTGCTGGACACCCTCACCGCCACCGCGGTCTCCCACGACCGCGAACGCGGCGACACCTGGCCCGTCATCGCCGCCCGCCTGAACCTGGAACCCGAGACCGCCCGCCGCCGCCACGTCAACAAGCGCCGTCCCGCCTCCGACCTCCCCGCCCAGACCACCCGCACCCCCACCCGTGCGTGACCAGCCGACGCTGCACCCAGGCACCCGGCACGCCGCGCGCGCACGCGGTCGGCGCGCACGGGCTGACCGCCGCCGCGTACCACGCTGAGCACGGCCTGGCCCGCGGCATCGCCCTGGTCGCGTCCACGGTCCGCGAGGCCCGAGCACCTGGATGGGGCAGGGCGTGAGCGACGAGTAGACGTGCTGATGGCCAACTGCTCGGCCGTGTGCGCTGATCGCAGCCACCGGCTCGGCCTTGTTCGCGCACGCCCGCCGACGGCAGAGTCGATGACCATTTCGTTACCAAGAATCCGCTTCTCACTTCCCCTGGGAAAGCCCATCCAGGAGGATCTGTGTATTCTTCCTTACGCGGGCAGCGGGGTCGCTGTCACACAGAGCCCTGACGAGGTCGACGAGACCTGGATATGGGAAGTAGGCCGTAGCGATGATCAACGACCGGCGAACTCCTGCATCAGGGTCGCGTGCGATGTTCTGAAATGCCTGCGTGACCCGCTCGCCGTCTTCTTCGTCGGCGGCGAGTGCCGCTGCTTAGATACAGATCAGCTTCTCGTTCCGGGGCTCGCCCTGTGCAGATCACTCAACGCTTCCGGTGTGGACCAGAGTTCGCAGTCAGCATGGATATGCTGTGCTGCTTCTCCGCTGCCGGGGCGCGCAGCGTGAAGCATCGAATGCCGATTGATCGGTCGTCGACTTGGTGAATCTCGGTCTTGCGATCGAGTGTGACCCAGACGTCGATGTGGGCTCCCGCCTCCTGCTTCTGGTGGTGCTTCAGAATCCAACCGCGTTGCATGGAAACGAAATCGACATCGTCCGATGTGAAACTGGACTTGATGACAATCCGCTTGACGAAATCTGTCATTTTAGGCGCCTTCTCATTATCCGGTGAGGGTGAGGTTGTGCAGGCGGGCGATGCCGAGCATGGCGTGGTGGACACCGTCGCCTTTGAGCCGGCAGTCTCGGAGGATCAGCCAGGGACACACCGAATCACGCCCTGATCGCTGTGAGGTGAAAACGCGGCGAAAAACGCGCGCTACACCCACGACCCCGGGGTGATCCCGGTGAACACCGTCTCGCCGTCGTCAACGAACGCGACGTTCTGCCGGTCCTTGCGGCGCCGCTCCCAGTAGCCGACCCCCGTCGCGGGGTTGCCGTGGTCGGCGAACTGCTGGACCTCGGCGAGCGGGACCTTCGCGTCGAGCATGTGCGTGATGTGCGAGGCGCGCATGACGTGCGGGGTGACGTTGCGGCCGGGCAGCACCCCGGCGTGGCGGCCCATCCGGGACAGCGCGCGGGCGACGTCGTGCCGTTCCAGCGGCGCACCGGCGCGGTCGAGCAGCAGGTGCCCGTCGGGGGATGAGCTAGTAGTGCTTTGTCAGGTGGCCGGGTAGCACCAGGCGTATTCGCTGCCTGCTCGCGCAGGTGCGCGAGGCTGGCGTCGGTGAGGATGCGGTGCGCGGCGGCGGGTTCGTACCCCCCGCTCCGGGTGGGTGCGGTGCGTCGGCCACCTCCACCCCGTGCTCTGTTCTTCCGAAGGCCTGGTGCCGGTCACCTCCGGGCGGCGGCGTTGACCACCTGCTTGGCGAAGTCCGCTGCCACGTCGCACAGCTTGCCGTCGACCGCGGGGGTGTCGCCGTAGAAGTTCTCCACCGCCACGTGCAGCTGGTCCTTGCCGACCTGGACGTCCAACTGGCATGAGGTGGCGGTGTCGTACGACGCCGCGTTCGGGAAGCCCGACACCTCGAAGGTCCGGCCCTGGGATGTGTCGATCGTCGTGGCCGTGTCGATGTCGACGAGCAGGGACACCCTGGTGCTCCGGTTGTCGTACTTGCAGCCCCCGTCGTAGAGGTTCTTCATGGTGTCGGGCTTGCCGTCACCTGGCTGGTATCCCAGCGGGCTGAGCGAAGCCGCGCTCAACAGGGCGCAGTAATCCAGGCCGGCCAGCGTCGCGGCCGATTTCGAGGAGTCCGCCTTCGTGGTCTTGCCGCCGCTCGGGGTGCTCGGCGTCTTCGCGGGTGCGGTGGCTCCCGCCGATGGTTCGTTCGGTGAGGAATCCGAGTCGTCCCCGCCGCATCCGACACCGCCGACCAGGACGGTCAGAATCGCTGCCGCTACGGCCATCCGTCGTGTCTGCATGAGGGGCAGACTGGCACACGGCGGCACCGCTTGGCCGCGAGCCCCGGCTGCCGCTCTGCTCTACGCCTCCCGGTCTGCCGTTACTCCGTCCGGCGGGGGGCTGGTGACGAGGCGAAGGGATGCACGGTGTGGCAGTCCGACGGTGCCTCCCGGGCCTCGGTACGGGTCGCCTTGGGCGGACTCCTAGGCGAGCCGACCATCGAGGCGGATCGTCCACGGCTCGACGTTGTCCACCTGCAGGTGCGTCTCGCTCCACGGGTCACGCGCGAGCATGGCACGGACAGTGTCCTGCGATTCGGCCTCGACGACGAGTACGACACGATGCTCGTCGGCGAGCGGGCCGCCCAGCACGACGACACCCGAATTCACGAGCTCGTCCATAAAGGACGCGTGGGCGGGCCAATCGGACTGCTCCTCCACGGGGCGTGACGGTACCCAGCCAGGACCGGAGCGGCGGAGGAAGACGAGGAACACAGCCACGCTCGGACGCTACCGAACCAGAGGCCCCCGCGCTGCCGTCCGCCATCACCGTCCCGCGCAGGTCACACAGCTCGGGCGAGGCCCCGTCCCGGTTGGCCTGACCGCCTGTCACCCATCCGGCTTCCCGCGCCAGCAGCCCCTCGGGTCCCTTCGGTGAAGCCCCCGACACAGGCGCGCAGTTCGACACGGCCCAGTTCGACGAGCGCGCACGCAGCCACCGCGGATCCACCTCGCGGCCGGTGCGCGCCGAGATGACAGCGGCGAGTCCTCGGTCCAGCCTTCCTGGACCGGCACGACATCACCCGGCCGAAGTCCTGGCGAAGCCTGGGCAATTGGCCCGCCCCAGATCCCCTATGGCGTCGAGCCGAGGCGCGAGCGGATCAGCTGCATGACCTGGCAGCGTGTTTGCTGCCAGGGGACACTCGTGGTTGTGAATTCAGTCGTCTTCTACCCGCAC
This sequence comes from Streptomycetaceae bacterium NBC_01309, assembly GCA_045039925.1. Taxonomy (GTDB): domain Bacteria; phylum Actinomycetota; class Actinomycetes; order Streptomycetales; family Streptomycetaceae; genus Yinghuangia. The sequence goes on along the minus strand of CP108401.1, from coordinate 313,336 downwards.
CAGTGCCCGTCATCGCAGTGGTTGCGGATGGCCGCCCTGTGCTGGGACGGAGTCCATCGTCTGGTCCCCAGGAGTTCGCCGCTGCCGGATCCGGAGAAGGTGACGCGTCTGGACGAGGCACTCGGCGGCATCCTGCGCGATGTGCGCCTGCCGCTGAGCCTCCCTTCCGGGATGACGGAGCGGTTCTTGCAATGGGTCGACGCACGGGAGGGGCAACTCTCAGCTGCGCCGCTGCAGGCCGTTGCCGGGGAGCGATACCAGGGCACTGGAATCTTCCCCTTCAGCAAGTTCCCTGACGGTGGTGAGTTCGTCCAGGCTTTGGAGAGCAGAGGGCTCGCCCGCATCGAGTCCCAGGATGTCGAGGTGCGGATCGCCTCGTGGGAGGAGGAGGACTTCTACCTCCGATACTCCGAAGGAACCGCCGATGTCGACGAAAGCCCGGGGACGCCCGTAGCCGAGTACTACCGCCTTCTCGATCAAGGTGACGCCGTAGGGGCGGAACGGTTCCGCGACCGCCACCTGATCACGGTCGTCGACCGGCAGCCGATCCTTCACCTGCCACTGGACATAGGGCTGCACTACCTCGCGATGTCCGCCTTCGAGGTCGCCGGCCGCGACAATCGCGACCTGGTCGCCGGAGACGCGAGGTTCGTCGATGTCGGCATGTACGACGTGAGGGCGCTGCGCGGCGACGTCGCCTCCGCCACGCTGAAGGCCTTCCTGCCGCAGAACCTGAACGCGGTGCCCGTACAGCAGCTCGCCGAGTTTCGTGCAGAGTTCGCTGCCGAGCGCTTGGCGTACCAACGCGAGATCCAGACGCTGACCGGCGAGTTCTCCGAGGTGGCTTCCGAAGGAGAACTCCACCGGGTACGCGATCAGGTGATCGAGCTCGCAAGACAGCGGGCGGAGCGCACGCAACGGACGTACCGCAGGGCCCGGGTCGAGATGGCTCTGCAGAGCCTCGGCGTGACCCTGACCCCGCCGGCGCTCGTTGGCTCGGTCGCCTCGGCGTTGGGCATCGGCATGTTCGCACCCGCCGGGATCGCGGCGGCCATCTCGGCCTTCGGTCTGGGGATGCTGATGAAACGTGGCTCGGTTCGAGACGAGCGGCAGGCAGACCCCTGGTCCTACGTCGACCAGGCGGCGAACGCCTCCGTCTAGTGTCCTGCGCCGGGAATTCGTTGAAGATATGAGGCGAGGCGTTCGAGGATCTCGTCGGCGGTCTTGGTCCAGGTGAACGGTTTGGGGTTCTCGTTCCAGGTCTTGATCCAGGTGCGTATGTCGCGTTCGAGGGCCTGGACGGATTTGTGTACGCCGCGCCGGAGTTGCTGGTCGGTGAGCAGGCCGAACCATCGCTCGACCTGGTTGAGCCAGGAGGAGTAGGTGGGGGTGAAGTGCAGGTGGAACCTGGGGTGGGCGGCGAGCCACTTGGCGACCGACGGCGCCTTGTGGGTGGTGTAGTTGTCGCAGATCAGATGCACGTCCAGGTCCGGGGGGACGGTCTTGTCGAGCTTGGCGAGGAACTTCCTGAACTCGACGGCCCGGTGCCGGCGGTGGATCGAGCCGATGACCTCGCCGGTGGCGATGTCGAGTGCGGCGAACAGGGTGGTCACGCCGTGGCGGAGGTAGTCGTGGGTGCGGCGCTCGGGCAGGCCGGGCATCATCGGCAGCACCGGCGCGGACCTGTCGAGGGCCTGGATCTGCGACTTCTCGTCCACGCACAGCACCAGGGCCTTCTCCGGCGGGTCCACGTAGAGGCCGACGACGTCGCGGACCTTGTCCACGAACTGCGGGTCGTTGGACAGCTTGAAGGTGTCGCTCTGGTGCGGCTTGAGGCCGAACGCCCGCCAGATCCGCCCCACCGTGGACCTCGACAGCCCGCTCTCGTCCGCCATCGAGGCCCGCGACCAGTGCGTCGCGTCGTTCGGAGTGCGCTCCAGCGTGGCGACGACGACCTGTTCGACCTGCTCGTCGGTGACCGTCCGCGGCGCGCCGGGCCGCGGCTCGTCGACCAGACCGTCCAGCCGACGGTCCAGGAACCGGCGCCGCCACTTGCCCACCGTCTGCGGCCAGATCCCCAGATCGGCCGCAACCTGCTGATTGGACTTGCCGTCCGCGCAACCCAGCACGATCCGGCACCGCTGGGCCAAGGCCTGCGACGACTTCGCCCGCCGCGCCCAGCGCAGCAGCGTCTCGCGTTCCTCGTCCGTCAACGTCAACTCGGCCTTCGGCCGCCCGGTCCTCGCCACACGACCAGACTACTTAATCATCGAACTTCGGACGCAGGACACTAGAGCCCCATGTCGCGACGGGCCCGGCTCGCCCGCTGCACACGTTCGCGGTGGCACCCCCTCCGAAGGTGTGGGCGAGTGCCCGTGTCCGCCGTCATCACCAAACTCGGTGCCACCGACCGCGCCTCCGTCATCGCCCTTGCCCGTACCCACGGAACGGGCTGACGCCGGGATTCCCGGGATGGGGTGACGGCGTGCTCATGCTGGGAAGGCGCCCGTGCCGGAGGACGCATGTGCCGCGTGAGCGTAGGCCGCCCCCGCTGATCCGAACGCCGCGGCCAGGAGCAGCCACCCGATTGCCATGACTGCTGTCGAAACGAAGCCGCCCAGCACGATCACGGGGAAGGCGCCCAGCATGGCTCCTGCGGCCCAGCGGGGGATGGTGCGGCCGCGCCAGAAGGCGATTCCCATGAGGATGACGCCGACCGCCAGCAGCGGCACGAACAGTGCGGTGGCCAGCATGGGGGCGACGAAGGACTCGTATTCGTCGAGGGCGCGTTCGGTGGTGGCCGTGTCGTGCACCGTGTTGTAGGTGGCGACGGCCGCCGCGTCGTAGCCGGCGCCGCCGAAGGTGACCCCGCCGAAGCTGAGGAAGGTCAGGACAAGGCCGGTGGTCCCGAGCTTGCGGGAGGCCCGCCGGGCCATGAGGCCGGTGACGAGGGTGCCGACGGTGGCGGTGAGGGCGCACAGGAGCAGCATCAGCATCGCGATCTGCAGCCTGCCGGTCGCCGCGGCTGCGTCGGGGATCCAGACGGCGAGTTCGTCGGAGGTCTGATAGGGGATGGTGAACGCCCAGCCCGCCATCGCGAGAGGTCCGATGGGGGTGATCCAGGTGATCAGGCGTGTGGGTGCGGCGGTGGCCGCGGGTGTGGTGGTGGTCATGCCTGCGATGGTGGGTTCCCGCGGTGCGGTGGCGCATCCGTGCTGGCTCCGGTTTCGCGCAGCCACAGCAGCGCGGCGCGGACCCGGCGGTTGTGGTCGGGGTCGGGCGGCAGGCCGAGTTTGACGAAGACGGCGGTCAGGTGGGAGTCGACGGTGCGTTCGGAGACGACGAGGCGGCCGGCGATGGCGGCGTTGCTGAGGCCTTGGGCGAGCAGACCGAGTACTTCGCGCTCACGCGGGCTGAGCCCCGTCCCGACGAGGTAGTGCTCGACGACCTGCCGGTCGATCGCGGTGCCGCCCGCCGCCACGTGCCGCACCGTGGCGACGAAGTCGTCCAGGTCCAGGACGCGGTCCTTGAGGAGGTAGCCGAACCGGGCGGGCCGGTCGGCTGCCAGGCGCATCGCCAGGACCGGTTCGACGACGTGGGACAGCACGACGACGGCGAGGCCCGGGTACCGGTCGCGCAACAGGAGGACCGCCGCGGCGCCTTCGTCGGTGAACGTCGGCGGCATGCGGACGTCGGCGATCACCAGGTCGGGCCGGTGCTCGACGACGGCGTCCACCAGGCCCGCCGCGTCACCGGCCTCGGCGACCACCGAGATCCCGTCCTGCGCGAGCAGCCGCACGATGCTGCGCCGTAGCAGCACCAGGTCTTCGGCGATCACCACCCGCATGGGAGCGTCGCCTCAAGGAGAGTGCCCTTGGGCCGGGCGTCGCTGACGACCAGGCTGCCGCCAGCTGTCCGAACCCGTTCCGCCAGGCCGCGCAGTCCGGTTCCGGCGCGCAGGTCGGCGCCGCCTATGCCGTCGTCGCGGACGGTCAAGGTCGCGCGCGGCCCGTCCAGGGCGAGTGCCACGGTGATCTCCTCGGCGTCGGCGTGTTTGAGCGCGTTGGTCACGGCCTCGCAGGCCACCAGGTACGCGACCGCCTCGACGGGCGCCGGCAGCCGTTCCGCGGGGATCTGCAGGTGGATCCGGGCGGGTGCGCGCGCGGTGAGGTCGGCGAGCGCCGCGCCGAGGCCTTTGCGGGCCAGGAGGTCGGGGGCGGCCCCGCTGGCCAGCGCCCGCAGTTCCTCGATCGCGGCGGCCAGGCTCTCGGCGGCGTCGGACAAGACGAGTTGCGACGGGGCGTCGACGTCGCGACAGGCCATCTTCAGGTCCAGTGCCAGGGCCAGCAACCTGCCCTGGACCCCGTCGTGGAGGTCGCGCTCCACGCGCTTGCGTTCGCCCGCGACGGCCTCCGCGACACGCGCCGACTGGTCGCGCACGGCCATCTCCAGCACGGCCCGCTCGATCAGCGCGGCGACCTCCGGAAGGCAACTGCCCAGGTCCGCCGCGTCGTCGACACCGACCACCCGGGCCGAGGACCCCAGTTCGACGCCGTCGGCCGACGCGGGTTCGCCGTCCGCGGTCACCCATCCGCGTTCCTCGGGAAGCCGGAAGAGCACCCGCAGCCCGGCCTCCTCCAACGCGGAGCGCACGACGTCTTGGACCCGGGCTGCCGGATGGGTGTCCGCTCCCGCCTCGCGGACCAGCGCGGCGGTCCGGGCCCGCACCGGGTCGCTGCGCAGCGCCAGGGCCCGCACCGACCGCCGCCGCAGCGGCGCGAGGCCGGCGGCGACCAGCACGGTCGCCAGCACCACCGGCAGCACGGCACCGAGCCTGCTGCCGATGATCGCGCTCACCGCGACCACCACGATCACGAACGGGACGCCTACCAACGCGGTGAGCATCCGCGTCCAGCGTTCCACCCGGACCGGCACGCCGACGCCGAACGCCTCCCGGAACCCCAGCGCGCACAGGGCGAACGGCACCGAGTACATGACGGCCAGCACGGCTGTCCCCGTCCCGACCGACACCAGGTCGAACCGGAACGCCATGAACCCGGCCAGGACGCAGAAGACGATGGTCGCGACCGGCGCCAGCGAGACCACCGCGACCATGAGCGTCCGCCGACGAGCCGCGCCGCGGGCCCGCGGCACCGCCCGCCACAGCACCGCCGGGCCGAGGAACACGCCCAGCATCCACGGGATCCCCGCGGTCCCGCCCCACGACGCGGCGGCCCCCACGTCGAGGACCGGCCGGATGTCGCCGTACGGGTCGCCCACCGGGAGCGCGAGTACGGCGAACCCGACGAAGCCCGCGGTGTACGCCAAGTACAGGGCGGCGGCCCGACGTCCACGCGGCCGGACCACGCCCAGCCGGTGCCCTGCGGCGACGAACGACGCCTGCAGCAGGGCCACCGGGAAGAGGTATCCGCTCGCCTCGGCCACCACGGCCGCATAGGCCACGGCGTCGGTCCGCCCGTGGACGCCCGCGTACTCGGACGCGAACGCGGCGGCGGCGAGGTAGAGGGCCAGCGACACCGAAACGGCCCGGAGCCACGCGCCGACCTGCCGTTCGCCCCGCCGCGTCAACCGCTCGGCGGCCAGGGCCGTCCCGACCGCGGCGGCCGCGCACGACAGCACGAACGCCGGGCTGTTGGCGCCGTAGCGGAACCCCTCGACCCAGGAGCGCAGGGCAACCCCGGCCGCGGCCACGGCGGTTCCGCCGACGAGCAACGTCCCCCTCATGAGCCGATGATGGCAGCATGCACCCCGGGACGGCATGGGTGCGGACACCGAAGGCGGACGGGTGCCACAGGCGGGACTCGACGCCCGCTACCGGCTCGGCCAGGTCAGGACCTGCGTCTGTCGCGGGGCCGGGCTCCCCGGTGCTTCGGCGTCTTGCCGCTGGCGTGTGCGGTGCGGCCATCATCGCGAGTACCTTGAGGTTCCGGAGTTGCCCCGGGACGGTGCCTGCCGGGGTCGGCAGACATCACGGCCGCGGAGGACGGAGTGCTCGTGGAGGGCATCACTGGTCGGTGGCGCGAGCTCAACCGGGCTTCCTGGGACGAACGGGTCGGCATCCATCTGCGGAGCGAGCTGTACGACCTGGACGAATTCAGGCGGCGCCCCGACTCGCTCAAGGACTTCGAGAAGCACGAGGTCGGGGATGTCGCTGGCAAGCAACTGCTGCATCTGCAGTGCCATTTCGGTCGTGACACGTTGTCGTGGGCGTCGCGCGGCGCGGATGCGACCGGCTTGGACTTCTCCCCGCCGGCGATCGAGGCGGCCCGGCACCTGGCCGCGGAACTCGCGTTGCCAGCCCGGTTCGTCCTCGCCGACGTGTACGGCGCCGTGGCCGCGCTCGACGGGCGGCGCTTCGACATTGTGTACACCGGCTTCGGAGCCCTGAACTGGCTGCCCGACCTGCCCCGATGGGCGTCCATCACGGCTGATCTCCTGGCGCCGGGCGGATTCTTGTACCTCGCCGAGTTCCACCCGTTCGCGTTCGTCCTCGACGACGCCACCGGCTCCGTCGTCGCCCACGACTACTTCGACGAAGGCCCGCACCTTTCAGGCGGCCCCGGATCGTACGCCGACGAACACGCCGTCACCGAGCACGACACCACGATCGAATGGGACCACACGCTCGCGTCCGTGGTCAGCTCCATCGCCGCCGCCGGACTTCGCATCGAGTTCCTGCACGAACACGACCACACGTTCTACCGACAACGCCAATCCCTGGAACACCACCCCGACGATGTCTACCGCCACGCCACCGGGGCCCCGCGCTACCCCCTGACCTACTCCCTGCGCGCACGCAAAGACAGTCCCTGACAGCGTCGGCCACCCTGCGAGTCGCAACCACTTCGCAGGTGTCTTACGCGTACGGTGAAAGCCGCCGCGGTTCCGCCTCCTTACGAGTGTTGTTCGCTCATGGCCCGCACGCGCGTGGTTGTCACGTGGGGCCGCAGGGCAACACCAGGCATGCATGCACGGGAGCAGCCGCCGCCCGACGGCCACCGGCCCGGCCATCCACGGCGCCCTGCTGCTCGGTTGCTGATCGCGGCAGCGGTGCTGGCCGCCGCCGGGTGCTCACTGGAAGACATCCCCCTCGATCCGCCCGATTCCGTCGACGGGTACCAGGGCCTGTGCAACGAGGACGAGACCACGCGGCCGGCCGTTCGCTCTCCGGCCGAATACGTCGGCGCCGGCCCGCACCGCCTCGTACTGGGCACGTGGCCCGCCTTCGGCGGCCCCGTCGTCCCGCTCGAATGGCGCGCCCAAGACCCGAAGAACGCCCGACTGCTCGCGTGCGTCCAGCCGTCGGACGACGGCAGCATCCTCCAAGAGTGCTCCTATGTCGTATTCCAGGGGCAACGGCCCACGGTCATCCCGTTGCGCGCGCGGCACTACACCTTCGTCGTCAAGGAACTGCACACCCTCACCACCGTGGCGGTGGTCAGACTCGACGGTCGCTCCTGCCCCGAACGCATCGCGACGACCGCTGCACTGCTCTTCGCCACCGTCACCACCGAGGAGCTCACCGCGGCACTCCGCGACGTCGTCACGAGCCCGGTGGCGCCGCGCAGCACCTGACGACCGTGAACGCGGGTGACGAGGGAAATCTGGAGCGCGCACACCGATCCGGTGGAGCGACCCGTTCGCCGCCTCAGGACATCCCGGATCGGCGGGACGTCCCACGTCGGAACGGAACAACCGTGCGGCGTCCGCACTGCGGATGGTGTCACCGACCGCCGCGGCCTCCAGCAGTGCCCCGAACCGGCCCCATCCACCGCGTGCACGCACGAGGACGTGGCGGGGCCTCGTACACCGGGGCGCCGGACGCGGTCAGAACCGACAGTCGTGGTACGGGGGAACGGCGGCGTAGATGCAGACACCGAACACGATGCGCTTCACGGGCGGCACGCGACGCCCGCCGGGCGCCACGGCCGAATCAGTCGACGATGCCGCAACGAGCACGCTGTTCGGCGGTCCGGCAGTTGATCCGCCTCGTGGTTCGTCAGGGCTGGGGGCTGACCAGGCCGGATTCGTAGGCGTGGATGACCAGGTGGACCCTGGTGGTGGCGTCGAGCTTGGTGAGCAGTCTGCTGACGTAGGTCTTCACGGTGGCGGGTCCGACGCCCAAGGTCTGGGCGATGGCGGCGTTGGAGTGGCCGCGGGCGACGAGGACGAGGATGTCCGTCTCGCGTGGGGTGAGTTCGAGTGCCGGCGGTGTCTGGGCCGGTGCGGCGGGTGTGGTGGCGAAGGCTTCGATGAGGGTGCGCGTGATCGAGGGTGAGAGCAGTGCGTCGCCGTCCGCGGCTGCGTGGATCGCGCGGAGGAGTTCGGCGGGAGGGGTGTCCTTGAGCAGGAAGCCGACGGCGCCGGCGCGGAGTGCTCCGAAGACGTACTCGTCGAGGCCGAAGGTGGTGAGGACCAGGACGCTGGTGGCCGCGCAGGCCGGGTCGGCGGTGATCCGGGCGGTGGCCTCGATGCCGTTGAGGACCGGCATGCGGACGTCCATGAGCATGATGTCGGGGCGGGCAGTTCGGGCGAGCCGGACGGCCTCTTCGCCTTGTCCGGCTTCGCCGACGACCTCGATGCCCGGGGTGGCGGCCAGCAGTGCGACGAAGCCGGCGCGGACCAGCTCCTGGTCGTCGACGACCGCGATCCGCAGCATGGTCATCCGGCCTCTCCGTCAGGTGTCCAGCGCAGCAGCGCGTGGACGCGGAATCCGCCGTGCGTGTGGGGGCCGGCGTCGAGTCGGCCGTCGAACAGTGCCACGCGTTCGCGCATGCCCGCCAGCCCGTAGCCGGATTCGCCGGGCGGGCGGACCGGCCCGGGGTTCTCGACAGTGACCTCCACTCCTTCACCGGTCATCGTGACCTGGGTGGTGACCGGGGTTCCCGGGGCGTGCTTGCGTGCGTTGGTCAGGGATTCCTGGACGATCCGGAAGACGGTGAGGCGGAGGCTGGCGGGGGCTTGTTCGACCGGCAGGTCCACGGACAGATCGACGGGTCCGTAGGAGGCCCGGTGGGCGGATGCCAGCAGATGCAGTTCCGCGAGCCCGGGGGCCGGGGCCAGTTCGGGTTCGTTCTGGCCCGGCAGCACGGCGAACATGCGGCGCAGATCCTCCAACGCCGTCCGGGCGGCGGCTTCCACGGCCTCCAGTGCCGGGGCCGTGCGTTCCGGTGCGATGTCGGCGAGGTGGACGGCGACACCTGCCTGGACGGCGATCACCGACAGAGTGTGGGCGACGACGTCGTGGAGCTCGCGGGCCACGCGCAGGCGTTCGTCGAGTACGGCCCGTTCCGCGGCAGCCGCCTTGCGGCGTTCCGCGGCGTGTTCGGCGGCGCGGGCGCGTGACACCGCGGCGGTGCGGTGTCGGGCGTACCGGCCGCCGGCCCAGACCGCCGTCAGTGCGCCGACGCCGATGAACGCGAGGGGGTGGTCGAAGTAGGGGACGCGTAGCACGGCCAGCAGTCCGGCTTGCGCATACGTCGCGGCCAACGCTGCTGCGGCAAAAAGCCGTTCGCGGTGAGCGGCCACGGTGAACAGCGCGACCATGAGGCAGAACGGCAGTACACCGGGGTTCCAGGCGAGTGCGCTCACGGTCCCGAGCGCGGCCAGCACCACCGCGAAGACCGCTACCGGGTAGAGCCGGCGCACCGCGAGTGGCAGTGAGGCGGTGAGCGCCAGCAGGACCAGCCGGTAGTCGGCCGGCGGGTAGTCGTACGCGACATCCGCGTCGGTACTGACCACGCTGCTGACGGCGACCGCCGTCAGCGCTGTCCCCGCAGCGAGGTCGACCAGGCGTTCGCGCCGGCCGGGCGCGGTCGGGCCGGCTTCCACGGGCTCGTCCCCCGGAGTATGGGGCGGGTCGGCGGTCGGGGCACGGAGCAGTCCCAGCATCCGGCGCAGGTCATCGAGTGCGGTCCGGCCCGCCGCGGCGATCGTGTCCAGGGCCGGTTTGGCGTTTTCGGGTCGGACGTCCGCCAAGTGCCGGGCCACGCCCGCCTGGACGGCGATCACCGACAGGGCGTGGGTGATCACGTCGTGCAGCTCCCGCAGGATCCGCATCCGCTCGGCGACCACCGCCTGCTCCACCGCACGCGCCCTGCCGCGCTCGGCTTCCAGGGCCCGATCGGCGGAACGCCGCTGCCGGGCCCTGCCGCGGCGCACCGAGACGCCCGCTGCCCACGCGATCGCGAACACCGCGTGCTCGGCGAGGTTCCCCGGGGGCGACGCCGGGCTCCACACCAGCCATACGGCGGCGCCGACCGCGTAACACCCGAGCATGCACGAGACCGACACCACGACGGGCCGCCAGGCCGCGACCGTGTACAGCGCGACGAGAGCGCAGACGCCGATGAGTTCGGGGTCCCAGCCGTAGGCCGCGACGGCGCTGTCCAGCGCCAGTACGACGCAGAGCACCGCAATCGGCCGGACTCGCCGCAGCGCGAGAAGCAGGCCGGAGGAGACAGCCGCCAGGGCCAGCCACACGTTGGGATCCGGGTGCACGGCCGAGTCCGACGGGTCGGACGTCAGCACACTGGCGACGGTCACGGCGGCCAGCGCGGCGGCGAACACCGCGTCCAGCGACCGGTCTTTGTCATGCACGTCGGCAGGCTACGGCCGGGACGAGTGGGCCGGTAGCGTTCCGCGACGGACAGGATCCTTCCCCCGTACGGGGGAACGGCAGCACGGCGTACGTCCTGCCGTGTGAACCGCGAAGTCCGCCGCGCGGCCGCTGCGCCTCCGTCAACTTCCCGCCGATGCTGAGGACTTCCACATTCCGGTGCGACGGAGGACAACATGACCAGTACTTCCCCGGCTTCCACAGGCACACCAGCGACGACGGCGAGGCCGGCGACCGAGTCCGCGGCCCCGTTGGCGATCCGGATCGGCGGGATCGTCGGCGCGGTCGGCGCCGCCGCGTACATCTCCAGCTTCTTCCTCCTGGCCGACCTCAGCGGACGCGAAGCCGTGCGCAGCCCCTTGTGTGTGACCGCCAACATGCTCATGGCGGTCGGATACGCGGTCCTCGCGCTGTCGCTCGGCAGCCTGCATCCGCGCCTGCCGCGCTGGGCGACGACCACCGCGGCAGCAGGGTGCCTCGTCGTCGCCGCGCTCGCCTGGGGCATGGCGACGTTCGGCGCCGACGTCGCAGGCTGGGTGACCGACGAGCGCTGGGACAAGCCCGGCACTATGACCGCGGTGGCGTTCGCCCCGAAGATGCTGCTCACCGGCATCGGCTTCGCGGCCGTCGCCTTCCACGGCCGCCGCCGACGTGTCATCTCCCTGGGCGCGGCCGTGTTCCTGGGGTTCGCCGCCCTGGTGTCCGCGCTCCCCGTCCCGCACCCGCCCGGTGCGCTGGTCGGCGGCCTTGCGCTGACCTGGGCGGCGGCGACCGCCGCCCAGACGCCGGACCGGCCCATCGGCCCGCAGCCGGGACCGCGGTCTTGAGGGAAGCCACCCGGGTACCCGCCGCGACGCCGTCGCTCAGCACCCGCCCGGATACGGCCGTTCCGTGCTGGCACGGATGCGGCGTCGCCACACAGCACGCGAACCTGGTCGCGGCGGCCGTGAAGACCCTGGGCGCGGCGCCGCATCCGAGCGTCGTGCGCCGTCGCGCGTCGCAGCGGTCGGGACGGATCGTCCCTGGTTCCCGGGTCGCCAGGCACGCGACGTTGACGGGCACAGGTTCGGCGCGCGTCGACGCTTCGGGCCCGTGACACGTGCTCGGGAAAGGCAGGGACAAGCGCCGGCTGTCGGCTGCGCACACGCGGCGCAGACCGCGGAGTCCCCAGGCACCAGAACCTCAACGACGCGTCACAGCCGTGGGAACGGAGAAGGCAATGGCGTTCGACCCCGGGCAGTTCGCCCAACAGCAGGCGCGGGAAGCCAACCGCCGCTTCCGAGAGCACAACGACTTCGTCGACGGCCGACGCCGGCACCAGCAGCGTCGGCACAGACACGGCGGCGTGCTCGGCAAGCTCCTCAAAGCCGTGGTCCTCCTTGCCGCCGCGGGTCTGGTAGCGGGCAACCCCGATCAAGCACGCCACTACGCCGAACAGGCGTGGCAGTGGATCGACAGCCGACGCTGACGCCGCCGTGCCTTGCCCGCCGCCACCGCAGAGGCGGCGGCTGCCGGCAGTCGGCCACCGGAACGACCGCGGACGTCCGTACCCCCGTCACAGCAGCCGCACGGTCGGACCTTGGCGCCTCGTCGCGTACCGCCTCGCCAGGTGCCGAGGTACGTCCCCGGTCCGGCACCCCTGGTCAACGCGCCCTCGAAGCGCATCGGCGTCAACCGCGGGATCCGCGGCCGACTCGACACCGACCGCAGTCGGCGGTGGAGAAGACATCTGGAGGTGGGAGATGGACGTCCGCAAGCTCGGGCACGTCCTGAAGGACCCGTCCGAGAACTCGGTGCGCTTCGGCCGCCAGGACGTGCTCGACGCGCCCGGCCCGGCGCCGCGGCTCTCGGCCGTCAGCCGCGGACGCGGACGGCGGCCAGCCTCGCACAGGCGTGACGGCGGCGAGGGTCCGCGGGCAGCCGACAAGGTCCACGTCAGCAGGCCCCTCAGTGACGCGTGCGCGGGGATCTGCCGGCTGCTTCGCCTCATGCCGGTCGGACCTGGCCGCGCTTTCGTGAGGCGTACCGGCGGCGGTCGTGGAGCCATGAACAACGGTGCCGCGTACGAGGGGACGCGAAACGCGGCCGTGCTCCTGGTCGCGATCGCGCTGAGCGTCGGGGCGACGGCGTGCACGTCCGACGACGACGGCCATGCCGCGTCGCCGGCAGCCTCGGGGGTGATCGTCGTCAACCGGGCCGTGTGCACCTTTCTGACAGTCGACGAGGTCTCACAGGCGGTCGGAAGACCGGTGGACCGCGCGGTGCCGCACCCCGAAGCGAAGGGCCTGTGCTCGTACCCGGCGCAGGGGTCAACGTCGAACAGCGGCGGCATCGACCTCGCCGTCCGCCCGCTCGTCCCGGGCGCGCCCGGCGAAGCGGTGGTGCCGGAGCGCGGCGGGATGGTCGACGGTGTCGGAGACCGCGCCCGGTTCGACGCCACCACCAACACGTTCGTGTTCGAGAAGGCCGGAGTCACCGTTTCCGTCGCGCTCTCCACAGCGCTGAACCTGAGCGCCGAGCACTGCCTCCGGGCGGCCACCGAGTTGGCGAAGCTCGTCGAGGGCCGCCTGTAGTGGCTGCCTGCTTCTGTTCGCGAGATCGCAGTCCTGGGCTGTTACGGCGTGGCCGCTGGGTGCGTGCGCGGGACGGTTCGCCGGTCACGGTCATCCGCGTCGCAGGCAGTACGGCCGGCGCGGTGCCGGATTGCCTCGGCCGAGGTTGCACGCTGCTGCGTCCGAGACCGGCCGGACCCAACCGCGGTCGGCTCGGACCGTTGACCGTAAGGGGAAGCGATGCACAAGAGGAACGACATCCTCGGTGGGGCCGCCGCACGGCGCTGCCGACGAGTCCTGACCGCTGCGGTTCTCGCGGGCGTCCTGACGGCGTGCTCCCTGGTCGACGGCGGCGGCAGGGACGATGAACTGTCCGATGCGCGCCCCGACGCACCCCCGGCGGTGGCGCAACTGCACGAAGGCCCGTTCGGCGACGCGCACGTCCGCATCGCCGCCGAGACGTTGCAGCGGGCCGGTGTCGGTGTCGCAGACGGGTTCGGTCCCGGGGGTTCGGAACCGGTGCGCCTGACCCGGTGGCAGGTCCGCAACCTGGCCGCCGAAGCGTACGCCCGCGGCGGCCAGACCGGCGCCGAGATCGACACGATGGTCCCGCCCGCACCCGGCATGCCACCGCTCGGGTTCCTCCTCAACGCCTGGATGCTCGACTACGGCAGCGACGCCTCCCGGTTCGCCCGCGCGCTGGTCGGCGAGCACGACTGGAAGCACCCCGAAGCCGTCGTCTACCCGCGCCTGGTCGTCACGCTGTTCTTCGCCGACGCGGCGGCCGCGAAAAACGCACCGCCCGCGTCGGTCGCCCCACCGACAGCCGGTACACGGCCCCCGAGCACCACCCGCACCGCCCGGCCGACCGACGCCGGGTCGCCCGGCACCCGCACGGCCGGTCCGTCGAAGAGTCCGACCGCGACCGTGGAAACCACCGCGGACGCTCCGCCCGAAGACGCCGCCGCGGCGGACCCGGACGCGGCGCCGTCCAGGACTTCGGCCGTCGCCTCGCCCCTCGCCTACGTCCAGAAGGCTCCCGGTTGCGGTGCGGTGGTCGACTTCGTCGAGTCCAACCTCAAGAGCCTCGCGAACTTCTACAAGGTCGACGCCAGCGGCAGCGGCCCGTTCGTCCGGTTCCTCGCCGCCATCTGGAACACCGTCGTCGACCTGGCCGTCACCGTCGTCAAAGCCCTGTTCACCGTGCTGGCCGCCCCGGTGGTCGAGGCCGTCGGCGGTGTCCTGACCGCGGTCGGCGCCGCATACCAGATCTCGACGCTCCTCAAGCAGTGGACCGTGAAGATGGAACCGACCCCGGTGAAGAACGCGTTCGGCATCGGGAAACCGAACCCGGGCCGGTTCAAGGTGACCGTCACCGACGACCGGTTCGAACTCCCCGCAGAACTCGAGTCCTGCAGCAGGGCCGCGGGCCTCGACCTGGCGAAGGCCGGGGCCCCCGGCTCCAAGGTGACCTGGACCAGCGTGCCAGGCGGCCGCAAAGACCTCGCCGTCCAGACCGGCGCCGACGCGGTCATCACCGAGAACCGCACAGCATCCTTCTCCTACGACACCGGCACCGAGACCGCCGACCAGGCCAAGGGCACCGAGGTCAGCGGCCTCTACGAGGTCCGGGCCTCCATCCGCCGGGAGAAGATCGAGCAGCTGCGCACGTTCATCGCCGACACCCTCCTTGCACCCCTGAACGCGCTGCCCCTGCCCGAGCCGGTCCGCGCGTTCATCCGCGGCATCACCGCCGACGCCATCGGCGCGGCGACCGACAAGGTCGCCCAGTTCACCGACGTCAAGGCCTACAACCTGGTGCCCATCAGCTACCACGACCCCGCCCAGAACCCGAAACCCGCACCGCCGCCCGTCGACAGCGATACGCCTCCCAAGCCCCCCGCAGGCGACCTGTGCCACCTGATCACCCCGGGCAGCTACAAGGGAACCCTCGCGTACAGCACGAACGTGGGCAGCAGCAACGGCGGACTCTGGCAGAAGGGCACCGGCCCGATCACCTTCACGGTGGCCGCCGACGGCACCGTCACCGGGGCCTGGACCCAGGATGTAACCCTAAATTCGGTGGACCACACCACGACCCACCGAGCCAAGGTGGTCGACGGCAAGGTCACCGGTCGAGGCTGCCGCCCCGTCCTGTCCGGCGGCGCCCTCATCTACTTCGACAAGCAAGGCCAGCAGCTCGACGCGATCCCCTTCGACTACTTCGGGGACACCCTGCCCCAGCCCGACAACTTCGCCCTGAACGGACGGACCATCACCTCCCACACCACAGCAACCCAGACCCTGGCCAACTTCAACCGCACCGTCACCCTCACCGCCACGCGATAGGAGACGGCATGGAGGACCTGGGCAATCACCGACAGCGAACGCCGCAGCCACGGCCGAGAACGGCAGCCAGACCGCCATGCGCTCACCGCGATGACGACGACGCAGCCGAAAGACGCGCCTCTTCTGGGGCCGGAGCCCGCTTCCGCCCATCCACCCGCCCTGGTTGGTGTGCGCGCACGCGTGACACGACGGCGTGCTCGAAGCCGCTGAACCAGGCGGTGCCCTCGCTGACGACGAGATCGACCTCGCCCACCAACTGCTCACCGGGCTGGACCTGCGCGCCACCGGGTTCACCCTCGAACTCGCCGAACTCGCCCGCGACACCGGACGCGTCCCCGCCGCGGACTTCGACGCCCGCGCCGAAGTACTGCGCACCCGGATGCGGGTCGCCGGCCTCGCCGCCACCCAGGAGCCGACGCTCGGACTGGTGGTGTGCTTCCACCAGGCCGCGGCCGGGGAGTACGCCGCGGCCGCCGACACCATCAACCGGCTACGAGGCCTGACCAGCGGCGGCGACTACGCGTACTACGTCGACCTGGCGTACTTCATGGTCGACCGCGCCCTCGACCACCACACCCGCACGTGTTGGATCGACGGTGAGCCTGTCACTCGGCAGCGCTGGCACGACCTCGTCACGAATCGGGGCGCCGGGCGCAGCGGCCGCTCTGTACTCTGTGTGAGTTGCCCAAAGTGCCGAGCTCGGCCGCGCGACGCGGCTGGCAGTGGCGTTGTTACAGGCGGATGTTCAGCGGCACGGTCCAGCCTTGGTGCGCGGTTGTGCCGCCGAGCCCTCCGCCGTCGGCGCCCTCGACGATGAAGC
Source organism: Streptomycetaceae bacterium NBC_01309 (assembly GCA_045039925.1). Classification (GTDB taxonomy): domain Bacteria; phylum Actinomycetota; class Actinomycetes; order Streptomycetales; family Streptomycetaceae; genus Yinghuangia. The sequence goes on along the minus strand of CP108401.1, from coordinate 296,976 downwards.
TCCATCCCGCGGAGCGGCCGTCACCGCCGATCTGGCCGGTGGGGCGGGCAGCGGTCATACGGCCTCTGTTGCGGGGCCCGTTGCGGATGTCCGCCTGGTGTTCGGGAGGAGTGGGGAACCCGGGTGAACGGCTCCACCGGACGATGAAGAAGTCGTAGTGGAACGGATCGGTGGCGCCCCAGCCGAAGACGACGGTGTCCGCGTCCCGGTACGCCCAGGTCAGCATCGCGGGGCCTTGGGCCGGTGAGTGGGCGATCTGACCCCATTCGAAGTCCTGCCGGCTTCCGCCGTGCCAGGCGTAGGCCGCGGATGTCGGCTTCCCGAGCTTTTGGGTTCCACCGAGTTCGTGCCACTTGGCGCCGATGAGTCCGTCGACCACGAACGTCGGCGTGACCACCGGCGGCGGGCCGGTGTCCCCGCCGGGCGGACAGTGCGGGAGCTGGGTGAGGTTGTTGCCGGAGATGCCGTCCGGGGTGGTGGTGAGGTGGCGACGGAAGCCGCGGCCCGCAGTCTGGATCCACGCGGTGTTCCCGTCGGGCGCACGGACCAGGAAGCGGCGGGTGCCGTCGTCGATGGCCGCGACGGCCCTGTCCTCGCGCAGTCGCCAGCGTTCGCCGTCCCGAACCCCTCCGATGGCCGTGATGGTGGCGGCGGAACCGGAGGGGGTGTGGATGGTGGACGCGGAGACGCAGGTGACCTCCCAGCGCTCCGGTCGGTGGTGTCCGCCGGGCCCGTCCAGGCGTTCCCAGCTGAAGCTGGATTCGGCCAGTCCGGTTCGCAGGTGACGCTGCTGGAACACGTCGACCCACGGCTGCCCGTGGATGCGGCCGAACACCCACAGCGGCGGCGTCAGGTCGCCGTCCGGCTGGTCCTCGTCCCGCAGTTGGATGACGGAGACCTCGTCGTACAGTTCGGTGCCGACGGTGGCTGCGAGGTGCCACTGGTAGTCGCCGGGTGTGAAGCTGTCGTAGGCGCCGTTGGCCCGCCAGTAGTGGCGGATCCCGCCCTCGCGCGCCGGAGCGAACGCCTCGTACTGGCCGTGCATGTCGGCCCCGAGGGCCGGGTAGCTGCGGCCGCGGTCGCTCTGGATCACGGCGGGCCGCCCGCGCACACCGTCTCCGATGCGCTGGACCTTGTTGCGCTCGTAGCTGTGGAAGGTGCCGTCGGTCTTCACTCCCACGAGGATCTGGAAGCCGTCCCGGCTGTCGTCGAAGTCGGCGTAGCCGCTGCCGCAGGTTCCTCGCGCCCAGCCCACACCGGTGAATCCGCCGGACAAGGTGCCCGGCTCCGGTCGTGTCGGCCCTCCCGGCTGGTCGGCGCTCAACGCCTTCTCGCCGGACGTGCCCGACCAGTGGTCCCCGTTCCCGAAGTACGCGTGCACGCGACCGTCGGCCAGTGCGGCGTAGGCCTGCGTCGTTTCGTGGTAGTCGTCCGGTGGGGTCTCGAGGTCGTGGTAGCGGCCGATGACCGCGCAGATCGGGACGGTCGGCGCCGGCGGCAGCTCCCTGTTGCGGTGCCAGGTGAAAGGGTCTTGGTTCTCCCGCCACCAGTGGACGACCTTGCCGCCCTCCACCGCGACCATCTCGAAGTTGAAGTGGTCGTCGTTGTCGTGGGTCTGGAAGTCGCCTTCATGCCAGCTCACCGAGCTGAAAACGTACCCGTCGCCGAACACCACCGGACTGTTCCACCGCTGCTCGGCCCGGTCGAACCAGTAGTGCCCCACCCCGCCCCCGGGCCACGGGATGAACACCTCGATGTTCCCCGGCCCGAAGGAGGTCTGCTGCGCAAACCCCGCAGCGAATCCCACCTGACCCATAACACCCCCCGACACCGAAAACCCATACCCACGGAGGGATTTGAGTACGCCCGGCATCCGCACCGAACCCTAGCGCCCAGTAGAGGTCCTGACTCGGTGCGAGGGTCGGGCGGGAGCGGACTCCGGACCGAGCGGGTCGGCGACAACACCCCTCCGTACGGGGGTACCGCTGTGCGGCCGGGCCCGTCAGCGCACTCCTACCGCAGCCCGAGCTGCTGCTTGTCCTCCAGGACACCCTTGGTGAAGAAGAACTGGCCCTGGGTGCCGTGCTGCCCGAGGCACACCCATCCCGCGTACTCCCCGCCGATGTTGCCCGACGACACCACCGAACAGTTCTCCCGTCCCATGATCGCCAACATCTCCTCCGGGGTCATCCCTGCGGTGACCTTGTTGAAGTTCGCCAGCGTCGCCCCCTGCTCCCCGGGCAACGGCACCGGCAGATCCGTCGGCATATCCACCCCAGGCACCTGCGGAACCTGCGGCGCCTCCCCGTCATCCGAATCCGAACAGCCCCCCGCGAGCACCACAACAGCAGCAATCACCAGAGAACCGGCGGTACCGCGCAGACGTCCCATCCTCAACTCCCCGTGTAGACCGACGCGCACCGTACCGGCACACGCACAAAACCCGCGCCCCGACGAGCATCAACCCCCCAACGCCCCCGCACCAGCGGCGAACCCCTCAACCTCCGGCGCACGCAAGCACCACGTGCCCCACTTCTCGATCTCGCCGGGTGATATGTGGGTCGCTGCTGCCGATCCGAGTCCCACCGGCCATGCGAACCGATTGGCATGGGGTAGTCGTACCGGGACTGCCCGGCCGAAGTCCACGGCGCGGCACAGGGGTTCGCCCGGACGGAGGCACCCCGTCCCCGCTCAGCGAGGTACGGCCTCGAACGCGCTGCGGGCGTGGTCGAGGGTCGCTGCGGCGGACTGCAGCAGCAGGTCCGTCGGCGGTCCGACACCGGCAAGAAAGACCACCAGTTCCCGCGCGGCAGCGTGCACTGTGGCCCACGCCTGCGGGTCCCAGCGCTCCTCCGCGAACGCCAGCGCGTCGACTGCGGCGCGCACCTGCGCCGCGGCGTGGTGCCGCGCGGTCGGACCGTGCTCGGACGGCGGGTCGAAGACCAGATGGGCAGCGTCGGGCACCGCCATGCGCCGATGTCGGCCGCCGCCGTGCCCAACAGATGTCCACGTCATGCCGGGACCAACGACACCAACCGGCACCGGTTCCGCCGCCCCTGGGGCGGCACGTCGGCGCCGTTCCAAACCTGGTGATGTAGGCGGCGGTTGACCTGGAACGGCGTGTCGGGGCATACCGTTCCCGAACGGTTCCACACGGGACGGCGACCCGCGTGCTCACCACGCGCAACTCTCACCGGGTCCGCCTCCCGCGGCGGGCGGCGACGCGGGAGTCCGGTCCTCAGGTGTCGGCAGGCGTGATGGGGTCGATCCCCGTTCCGACGTACAGACCGGGCTCGAACGAGATCAGCGGCCGCCCCGCCGGGTGGTCCAGGGTCGGCCGTGCCAGGTGCACAGCGTGGCTGATCCGCCAGTCGGTCCCCGCGCGGGCCAGGTCGCCGGCGGCCAACGCGGCGGGCAGGTCCAGGGCTTCGATCTCCACCCCAGGCAGCGAGGCGACGTGCTCGGCGAGGTACTCGCGCTCACGCCCGGCCGCCAGCAACGACAGCGCGGGCACTTGGAGCGTGCCCCGGCCGCCGGCGGCGGCGACCACGAACCCCGACAGGCGGCGGTGGCCCTTGCCCAACGCCAGGAGCGCGGTGTGGTCGAGCAGGACCGGCGTCACGCCGCCCCCGCCGCACCGGAGGCCCGGCCGCCGACCAGCTCATCCCACAGCGCGTGCCCGGCCGCCTCGTCCTTCGCTGTGACCTCGATCCCGAACCGGTCGCGCAGTTCCTCGCGCGCCGCCTCCGCCCGCGCGAGCAGTTCGGCACGGGTCGGCGCGGATGCGGCCAGCGACTCCACCAGGCCGCGGATCGTCGTCCCGCGTTCCTGCGCCAGCGCCGCCAGCCGCTCCCGCGTGGCCTTGGCCACCTTGATGCTCGTGTCCTCACCGTCCATACCCGAACTCTACCGCTGGTAGAGCCCGCGAAGGGGTCATCACGGTGGGCCGGTCGGTGATGGGGGCGATGCATCCGGAGGAGGCGGCGGGTTGAGTGCCTTCGTCAGCTCGATGACGTATTGCCAACCGTGATAGACGCCGCCGTTCTGGAACCAGTGGCGGATGACCCACGCGTGCCTGTGCCTGTGCCTGTGGCTGTGCGCCGTGGCGGTGGCCGGGTCTCCCTCGCGCGGGAGGCCCGGCCACCGGCTCGTTCGCCGTGGTGGTCAGTTCCTCCAGATGGGCATGTCGCCTACCAGGGCGCGCAGGGCCGGCATCTGGTGGATGTGGATGGTGCGGTAGCGGGTGGTGAGCACTCCGGCGTCGCGTTGCTCGCGGAAGAACGCTTCGGCGCTGGCGCGTCCGGCGCCGACGGCCTGAGCGATGTCGCGTTGGGAGAACCCGAGGACCTGCCGGTCCTGGCCGCCGCCGAGGAGGTCGGTGAGGAAGACCAGGTAGCGGGCGATGCGCATCCCGGTGGGGCCGCAGCGCACGTGCACGTTGAAGAAGACCTCGGCCTTCTCCCGCTGCGCCATGGAGTGGGCGAGCGCGGAGAGGATGGTCGGGCTCTCGGCGAGCAGGCGGCGCAGGATCTGCCGCGGGAGCACGCCGAGCAGGGAGGCGCGGACGCCGCGCATGGCCACCGATCCGCCCTGGGCGTCGAAGACGGTGGAGGACTCCACGATGTCGCCGGGCAGGCGCAGGGTGGTGTGTGCGGCGCCGCCGATGAGCGGGGTCTCGCGGACCACGCCGTCCAGGACGAGGTAGAGGGCGCCGCTGCGGGCGATCTCGAGGGTGGCGCCGCTGGCCATGTAGTGCAGGCCCAGGTACCTGGAGATCCGTTGCGCGCTGGCGTCGCCGAGGGCGCCGAGGAAGCTGTGTTCGGGGAACGGCGGCAGCCGGTCGCGCAGGTAGTCGTGGAACCACTGCGGCCGCAGGTCCGTGGCGTCCGGGCTTGTCCGCCGCTGCCGGGGGATGCGGGGTCCGCTCGAGCCGGTGTCCACGCCGTTCACCGCGGGGTGGACAGGGCGGGGGACGCCGTCGGCGCCGCGGACGGACTGGGGGCGGTGGCCTGCCCGGGGGCGGCCGACATGTGCGGCGGGGTGCCGGGGGCGGCGCTGGGGGCGGGCTGCAACGCGACCAGCATCGTGGGCAGTACAGCCACCAGGGCGGCGATCGCCGCGATGACGCCGGGCAGCCGGGCCGGCGCGGACTTCGACAGCCGGTGCACGGCGTAGGCGACCACCGCGCACACCGCGGCGGTGGCCCAGAACGCGACTAAAGGCGTCGCGGGACCTTCGGACATGCTTATTCCTTCCTCAATTCACCGGAGCTCTTGGCATGAATTCATCGACGCCGTGGTAGGGGGCGTTGATGTGGTCATTGTGCCATGTGGCGCGAGCCAGCTTACGCCTTCGCGAAGTGGATTACCAAAGAGACAAAAAGCCTCGTCTACCTGCGGATTCTTCCGCTACCCGGGGGTAATTCCCTGACTTTAGGGGGTTGTTTTCCGGGAATCGCAGTATGGTGGGTGGGCTGACATCGGCCTCAATCACCGGAGCTCGACGCAGCATCCGGCGGCCGCAGGTGGGGGTGGTAGCCCACCGCACGCGCGTCGCCCGCCGCACGCACCGGGTCCTGTTCCCCCGTGATCGGACCCGGTGCGTGCGCGCGTTTCGCCGCGGCGGCGCGAACACGCGCTGCGCCGGACCGCCGGGTGTCTTTAGTTCCGTACGGTCGGTCCTGGCGGCGGCCGTCCTCCATGTGTGTGCGGGCCCTCTGCGCTGCGCTGCGGCGGAATGATTCCGCGGCGACGGCGGCCGTCGCCCGTAAGCGGCCGCAGCACAAGACCGCCGCCCAGCCCAGCGCCCAGCCCGCCGCGCGGGCCGCCTCCCTTGGTAGGTACCCGCGGCATGACGCGCCCGGAGGGCGGGGCGGTGCCGGCGTCCTCGCCGGACAGCAGGGCGGCGACGTACAGCGCGATGTCTTCCAGGCCGGGGCCGCGCTGCGTCCGCACCCACGCGGCCTTCCACCGCGACAGCATCGCGGCGGGCACGTCGCAGGCCTGCACGAACGCCTCCACCAGGCCCCACGACGGGGGGCGCTTCTCACGCAGGATGTCGTTCACGGTGCTGGTCGCCAGCGGTCCCAGGCCCAGGTTCCGGGCCCGCACCTCCAGCTCATGCAGGGACGGCTGCCCGGCCGCCAGGCGCACCGCCCGCATCACCGCGACCAGGTCCCCGGGCGTCACCACCCGGTCCAACGGGCCGTGCCGCCGCGCGTGGGGTTCCGCCGCCTGCCGCTTCCGGGCCTTCTTCCACAGCCGGACCGCCGTCGCGGGGTCGGCCCCGGACAGCCGCACGTACTCGTCCAGCACCCTGCGGCCGGGTATCTGCCGTCCGCCGGCCGCACGTGCCAGCGTCGCTGCCGAGCACACACGCGTGCGGGCCGCCATCTGCTGGTAGGTCAGTCCGCTGCGGCTACGCGCTTCGCGCAGGAACTGCGCCATCGCACCGACGGGGCCCGCGGGCACCGGCACCTCCGGTCGTCCCACCGCCGCTCCTCAGCCGCGGTCCGACGCGTGGACCGCGCTGCTCGCCACCGACATGAGCATTTCCTTCCCAAAAAGACTAAACGGACGACTCGGGACGATGCCGAAACGGCAACCGCGACGATTCCGAGCCCCGCCCATAGCGTGGACCGCCGGACTCCGCCCGTGCCACCCGTTCCCCGATTTGACGCAAACTCATCCGGAGTCAGCCTGCGACAAAGGGCCTGTTTCCCGGATTCGGACCGCGCGCGCCACCCCGGCGTGCTGAACGGCATTTCCGCAGGCCACAAAGATCAAAACTGCGAGAACGCGTTTCCGTCGACGCGGAATTGACGCAGCGCCGTCCGAGTACGTCCCACCCCACCGCCTGCGACGCAACCGCCCGGGCCCCACACACCCCACCGGCGCGCACGCCGCGCCCGGAGTGCGTCCTGCACCCGCCCTGGCCGGAGACCACCCCGGCGCGTACCCGGCTGGGGCGAGGCGGGGGGCGGCACCGGCGGATCCACCACCGACACCCGGCGGCGCCGCAGGACGCGCCGCCGCGGCCTGTCCCCGCGCCGAGAGGTTCCGCGATCAACATCCATGCCCCTGGAGCCCTGCCTTTCGATCTCAAGCGATGGGCACGAGTCTCCAGCCGGCGCGACCCGCAGGCCAGAGGCGACGTCATGCCAGGTCAGCAGGCAACACCCCGACAGGAACACGGTGTTGCCGCGTTCGCCTGGCACCACATTCCGCGAGCGCGGCCTCCGACGACCGGGCCACAATCAGCGGTTGGCGACGAACAGCCCGGGGCGCCGACACACGGGGCGACGGGCAGGAACGACGAAGGAGCGCAGTAGAGCGGAACGCTGTGGCGGAGCGGACGACGCAATCCGCCGCCCAGGCGCAGACGGAACTGGCGGCGAACCTGACGGTGCTGTTCGGGCGCCTCGGGACGACGATCCGGCGCTTCGCGACCCGGCACAGCTGGCACGCGAGCACGGTGTCGCGGTACCTCAGCGGGGCGCGCCTGCCCTCCCGCGCGTTCGTCGAACGGCTCATGGACGCCGTCGACGCCAAGGTCAGCCAGGACGGTGAGGGCGCGATCACCGACGAGGTCCGCGAACTGATTCGCCACCTCCACGACCGCGCGTCGCAGTCCTCCCGGACCCCCGCGCGGCGCGCGCAGGCGCTCGAGGACCAGCTGGTCGAGGCGGACGCCGACGTCCTGCGGCTCCAGGAGCAGGTCCTGCTGACCACCCGGGAGCTGAACCACGCCCGGCTGCGCAGCCGCGAGGTGTCCCGGCGCATCAACCGGCTGCTGACCGAGCAACGGCGTCTGCGCGCGGACAGCCTCCGCGTCTAGGTGCGTCTCCAGGCCCAGTACGAAGAGCTGACCCACGAGCACGCCGAACTCAAACGGGAGACCAGCACGCTGGAGGACCATCTGGAGCACGTCCAGGAGATCGCGGACGCCGCCGAGCGACGCTGCCTCACCCTGGAGGAGCAACTCGAGCAGGCCGAGGCCGCCGGCGGCCACGCCTCCCTGGTGCGGGCCCTCGACTCCACCGAGGCGGCGGCGCTGCCCGCAGTGGTGGACACCATCGCGCAGCTCGACCCGGCGACCCGCGGCGGCATCGCCACCGAACTGGTCAAGTCCGTCGCCGTCCGCAGACCCGTCACCGAGGCGGCCCAGCTGTTCCAACTCCTGGTCGACAAGAGCCTCCACGACCACGTCTCCGCCGCGCTGCCGTTCGTCGCCCAGCTCAAGACCCCCGGCGAGACCGCCGTCCTCGTCGAGGCGTTCCACCACGGCAGACTGGACCGGTTCACCGCACTATTGCTGTCCACCAGCGCGACGTCGCACTCGTGCGACGACGTCGCCGCCCTGGTGGCCCAGTTCGTACGCCTCGGCATGCCCGGCCCCGCCGAAGTGCTCCTGACCGCCAACCAGCCGGCGGTCATGCCCCTAATGGACACGATCAACGCGACCGCTCAGGACTGGGGACGCCTCGCGGTCGACACCCACAACGGCCTGCCCGTCCGCAACGTCGCCGTCCGCATCCGCACCTGGATCGGCTGACCGGCTAGCCCGGCCCGCTCCAGCCCAGACGGCCAAGAACGCAACAAGGACAGCCGCGCCGATGTCGATCGGGGTGCCAAGCGGCGGCTTCTTGTACGCGACGTACACCACGATGCCCACAACGATGAGCGCGAGCACCAGCACCACAACGCGCAAGTCCATGTCCTCGGGGACGCCCTGCACCGGCACAGCGAGTTGCGGCGATACCGGGGTGGTGGGATTTGCTGGCACGAGGCCGTGGAGGGTTCCGGACGCCAGAGCAGTGCCGAACGCGCGCAGCGCGTCAGTGTCGTCGTTGCGCGGCTCACCAAAGCCACGCAATCACACCCGCGATCACGGTGGCTCCCGCCATCACCCCGTATGCGCACCGCTGCCAACCCCGCGCCTTCGGAGACAGGCTCCCGGCCGCCGCCCACACGACCGCGGTCGACGCGGTCTGCGTGACCGGCAACAGCATCGACACAGCCATCGCCCGCAACTCCCCCTCCGTCGTATACGGACCGTCGCAAGCGTTGTCGTCGTGTTCGCAGCTCCCGAACCACAGGTCCGCCACGATGTACACGTCCACGCCTACCAGAACCGGTAGGCCCACGACGGTCACAGCAAGCGGGACGCACCACCACCACAGCGAACGGCCAGACACAACATCATTGCCCGAATCCCCCTCCCAGGCATGCTTGGTCATCAGACTCCCCCCGGAGCACGGAACGCCCCCCAGCGCCCCTCGTGTCCGGACCGTACCAACTCCAACTCCGCCCCCGACGGTGTGACTCCGGTGAACAACCCTGCCAACCTCTGGATCGATGTCGTGGTGACGCCACACACACATCGGGGACTCGGGCCCGGCGGCGCGGTCCGCACCACCACCTGGCACGGCACGTTGCTGCGTTGGCCGCGGAGCAGCGTCCTCCGCCCGTCAGTGCCCCCGTCCGCGTTGTTCGCGTCGGCCCCCCGAGCTGCAAGCCTGAGCCACTCGGACCGGCTGTCAGTCAGGCGCCTTAGACGTCATCTCATTTGGTGAGTCTGCGGTAGCAGATGAGGGTGCAGGCGATGGCGGTGAAGGCGAGGAAGTGTTCGGCCTTGCGTTCGTAGCGGCGGTGCAGGCGCCGGCATCCGGCCAGCCACGACATGGTGCGTTCGATGGTCCAGCGGTGGCGTCCGAGCCGGGCGGAGGATTCGACGCCCTTGCGGGCGATGCGGTGCCGGATGCCGCGCTTGCTCAGCCAGCGGCGCAGGTGGCGGTAGTCGTAGCCCTTGTCCGCATGGAGTTTCGCGGGGCGCCTGCGGCGCGGGCCGCGGCGGGAGCGGATCGGCGGGATGCCCAGGACGAGCGGTTCGAGGGCCTGACTGTCGTGGAGGTTCGCCCCGGAGATGCCGATCGACAGGGGCAGACCGGTCCGTTCGGTGATCAGGTGGATCTTCGAACCCTTCTTGCCCCGATCCACAGGATTCGGACCTGTCAGGTCCCCCCTTTCATCGCCCGCACGTTCACCGAGTCGATCGCGCACCGCGACCAGTCCAACTCCCCGCGCGCACCGAGCTCGTCGAGGACGAGGCGGTAGAGCTTCGCCCACACCCGCGCCTTGGTCCACTCGGTGAACCGGCGGTGCGCGGTCGGCCCGGACGGGCCGAACACGGGCGGCAACTGCTGCCAGGTGCAGCCCGTGGTCGCCACGAACACGATCGCGGCCAGCACCTCTCGGTCGCCGTGCCGCCGCCGGCCACCGCCCTGCGGACGGACCGGAGCCGCAGGAACCACCCGCCGGAAGAGCTCGTACAACTCATCCGGCACCAAACGCTCAACCATCGACACCAGCCCAGGCTACCGAGCCAAATGAGATGACGTCTTAGCCTCTGCGCATGTTCGACCCCCGACCGCGCCTCGAGGCCGACGATCCCGAAAGATTCAAGCGTGTGTGGAGGCGCTTCACCGACCGCCTCCGCACGCATGCCCCCGACAGTCATGCCACGCTGCGCCCGGGAGCGACACCCGAACAACTGGTCGTGCTCAAGACCCGCCTCGGCTTCGCACCCCACCCCCAGCTGGCCGCCCTGCTGGCCCTGCACAACGGCGCGAGCCCCGTCGCGGGCCGCCCCTCCAACGCGTCAGGCGGCGGGTTCCTGCCGTTCGGCCACCGGCTGAGCGACGTCGACGCAATCGTCAGAGCGTCCGAGGCCACCAAGGACCAGGCCGCGGACCTCGGCCAGCCCAGCGTGTCCGACCTCGTCGCCGACGCCGATGCGGACGCGGACGACGAGTTCGCCGACGAAGGACTCCACGACTCCCCCGAGGCGCACGTGGCGTACTGGGTGCCGCTCTCCGACACCGTCACGGGTGCCGCAATCTTCGTCGACCACCGTCCCGGGCCGTGCTACGGCCACGTCTACGAGATCGACTTCGCAAACGGCGGCATGCCCGAGTTCTGGGCGGTCGACGTCGCGAACCTCTTCGGCACACTCACCGACACGTGGGAGAACGGCGGTTCATTCCGCGGCCACCGGCCCGCAGCGACGACCACACCCGAGGGCCGTCGTGTCCTCGACTGGGAGTTCCGCAACTGACCTTGCGCGGTTCGGGCGGTAGTCCGCCGGCGATGACGGCCATGCGGCCGGCTCGTCCATCGACAGTACGCGGCGGGACAGGGCACCCTCCGGTTGGCGGAATTCGGCGGTCCGCTACGCTGCGCTTCCTCTTGCGACGACGCGTTTTCCCGGGGGATTCCATGCGCATGCCCAGCACCAAGTGCACTCTCGCCGCCTTCGGTCTTGCGGTGCCACTCGCGATCCTGCCGATGCAGGCGGCCGGCGCCGACACCGCCAGGGCCGATGTCGCGATCGGCGGACTGGCCGAGACGATCAAGTACAACGCGGCACCCGACGAGTTCACGGTCACCGTCAAGAACCCGACCGGTGACCCGATCGACGGGCGTGTCCTGTTGTCCGTGAACGTGGAGGCGGGCAACGACGTCGGGGACGAAGGAGCGAAGTTCGAGTACTTCGACACCGCGGCACAGGCGTGGAAGCCCGTCGCCGCGGTGGACTTCGGCGGACACCACCTGATCGGCGGCTGGGCCGGCGGCACCACCCAACTGGCCCCCGGCCAGTCGCTGGAGATCAAGGCCCGCTTCGGATACTCCACCCCCGCCAAGGGCTGGGTGAACGTCACCCGCAACGCCGTCCAGGCGCGGTTCGTCGACGCGGACCTCACCACCGACCCGCTTGGCCGGAACCCGCTGGGCCTCGCCCTGGGCTGGTTCATGCCCGACGCGGTGGCACTGAAGATCACCGGCTTCCCGGAAAGCCTCGTCGCGGGCGGGCCCGGCGCCACCTTCGAGGCGCACCTGACCTCGAGCCCGGCGATGACCTTCCCGTTCAGCCACTTCAACAGCGTCCCCAGCAGCCCCGAATTCACCGCGCCGAGCTCCTGCGACGCCCTCCTGCAGGTCTTCAACCCGAAGACGAAGGCCTGGACGACCATCGACGGCAGCATCAACTATCAGGTGCAGCTCGCCGACTACGGCACGGGAACACCGGAGGACCGCGTGCTCACCTACCGGATCGCGCTCGGCAAGAACGCGAAACCCGTCAAGGTGATCCTCGGGGTCGAGACCACGGGGCCCGCCACTCTCCTCACCACCGAAGGCACCGTCAAGCCCGCCACCGCCCCGGCAGGGACGAAGGTGAACGACTGCGCGGCCTTCACCGACGCCGCCCAGCCGTCGCCTCCCGCCACCGGCGGATCGGCGACGCCGAGCGGGACCCCGGCGCCGCGGCCGCCCGCCGGCGAAGGACCCGAGCTGGCCGAAACCGGCGGCTCCGACTCGGACATGACGCTCTACGGGGTCGCCGGCGCAGCGGTACTCGCCGCCGGCGCGGGCACGCTGCTGCTCGCCAAGCGGCGGCGCGCCGGCCAGTAGCGGACCGCTCGACCGAACCGCGGCGCCGCGCACCCGCTGGACCTGTGTCCGGTGAGCCCACCAGGCCCACCCCAGCCGTCACGGGAGGCAGCGCGGCGCCGCACGGCAAGCATCTCGCCCTGGTCCAGGCCGAGTTCCCGGGCGAGCGCGGCGGATGTCCGCGCCACCGGGACGTCGCGCACCCTCGCCTCCTACGAACGGTGGAAGACCGCAGACTTCAATCCGCGCTGTGTGCAGCCCGCATGGGATCGGGCCCGGCGCCGTTTGCTGGTCTTCGATGCCGGCAACCGGATTCGCGTGCTCGACAGCGCCGGGGAATCCCTGCTGGACCTCGACGTCCCTCGGCACCCCGAATGCCGGGCCGGCGCCCTGTCCCCGTCCGGGAGTCTGCCGGCCCTCGCCTTCGGCCTGGCCTCCCCCGACATCGAGGTTTGGGACGTCGACTCCGGCCAGCGAGTGCACCGCCGCCCCCCTTCCCGTTCGACCGCGGTTCGGCAGGCTGCGGTGTCGCCTCGATCGACTTCGACCCGACGGAGCAGTACCTGATCGCCAATGGGGGCTTCGCCGAAGGCCCCTTCTCGATGGCACTTGACACGGGGAAGCCCGAATGGGCCGTTCCGGATCCACATCGAACGGACCGGTGGGGGACGTGCTACGGATGGGGCTTCTCCCACGACGGCTCCCGGCTCGCGGTCGGTGACAGCGGTACGGTCCGCCTGCGCGACGCGGCCACCGGCGCCGAGACCCCCACCCAACTGCCTTTCATGGGAACGGGGCGCACCTACAGGGCGGTGTACTCGGACGCTGGGGACCTCCTCGCGTGCGGGTGCGACAGCGGCAGCGTGGTCGTGCTCCGGGTGGGCGGGGACACCTGATGATCTGATGGTCCTGCAAGCAGGCCACCACCGGGCGTTCGCCGTCATAGCGGACGTGGGCATGGATCGCGAAGGAGTCCCGGACGGTCGTATACACCTCGCCGCCATCCTCGACCACCGTCCCGCACAGATCACCCAGCTCCGGCGAGACCTCGTCCTGGTCTCCGGCCACCCGCCCAACGTTTCCCGCGCATGGATTGCACCCCTACTTTTGAACGCGTTCAACTCCCTGGTCTAGGCTCACCCGAGACGAAGGAGGAGTGCCCGGTGAAGATTGTGATTCCTGGAGGTACCGGACAGGTCGGCGCGATCCTGAAGCGCGCACTGGACGCCGTCGGCCACGAGGTCGTGATTCTCACCAGACCCCCCAGGCGCGAGGGCGAGGTCCAATGGGACGGTCAGACCCTGGGGCCATGGACGGCGGCGGTGGACGGCAGCGACGTCGTGATCAATCTGGCCGGACGCACTGTGAGTTGCCGATACACGGCGGCCAACCTGCGCGAAATGATGGACTCCCGGGTCGATTCCGCCCGGGTCGTGGGCGCAGCGATCGCGGGCGCCGCCCGACCGCCCCGGGTCTGGCTGCAGATGAGCACCGCCACGGTGTACGCGCACCGCTTCGACGCACCCAACGACGAGGCCACCGGTGTCATCGGCGGTTCCGAACCGGGCGTTCCGGACTACTGGGCGTACAGCGTCGCGATCGCCAAGGCATGGGAGCAGACTCAGCAGCAGGCCGAAACGCCGACCACGCGCAAGGTCGCTCTGCGCTCGGCCATGGTGATGAGCCCGGACCCAGGCGGGGTGTTCGCCGTCCTGCTGGGACTGGCCCGCCTTGGTCTCGGCGGCCCGGTCGCGGGTGGAGCGCAATACGTGTCGTGGATCCACGAACATGACTTCGTGCGCGCGGTGGAGTTCTTGATCGACCGGGAGGACATCGCAGGGCCGGTGAACCTGGCGGCTCCCCATCCGCTGCCGCAGCGCGCATTCATGCGCGCCCTGCGCTCTGCGTGGGGTGTGCCGGTGGGTCTCCCCGCGACCAAGTGGATGGCCGAGATTGGCGCGTTCGCTCTGCGTTCCGACACCGAGCTGCTGCTGAAGAGCCGCCGTGTCGTCCCGGGCCGACTAGCCCTCGGAGGGTTCGAATTTCAGCACGCACAGTGGCCGCAGGCTGCGGATGAGCTGGTGCGTCAGGTGCGCAAACGGGTCGGCGGCGGTTCTGCAGCACGCCGGCGAACGGATCTGCGACGGTGAGCCGCTCGGCTCGGGCCGCCCCTCTTCGGTGAGCGGCCGCCGCAGCCGCCGTGATCGGTGCGGTACTTCCGACGGGCTGAGCCGCAGAGACACGACCTGTGCGAGGTTATCAACGGGAGCGGGAAGGTGTGCTCCACCACACCTGGGCGAGACCTCGTCGGGTCGCAGTTTCGCAAACAGGCAGTGGGGGTGAGCGCCACCGTCGGTTGCGCCAGTGTCAGCAGGTGCAGGTGCTGTACGCGCTGGGGGGTATCTGCGCTAGAACAGCACCTTCGCGCAGCTCGCGGCCGGGCTCGGCATCGGGATGGTGACCGCGGCGGTACGCCTAGAAGGGGGATCGGGTACACCGAAGCCCTCGCACCGACACTGCGGGAGGAGCTGGAGGAGGACGGGCCGGACTGAGCGCCGGCGGCTTGGGGACCGCGCTCCTGGACCAGGCCGAAGCTCCTATTTAGCTCTCGGCGGCAGGGGCCTTTGTGTTCTCGGCGGCCAGGATGGCCAGCGCCGCGCTCTTGAGGGTGTTGCGGGCCTCGTCGGAGGTGACGTCGGCCTTGGCACGGTCCTTGATCAAAATGCCCATCGCCGTCATCCGCGTCTTGCGGGCCTTGGTCAACGCGTTGTCGTCCTTGGCCGCGGCCCCTTCCAGTCGTATTGGGAACCACCCTTACTAACTCAACGAAATACTTTTGATCTTCGCGGAGCTTCATGATCGAGATCAGAGTCCACGACCGAAATTGTTCTAATGGGTTACATTCTGGACAGTTGTCCGTGTCCAGCTTCCATGCAGCACGTGTCACCGCATAACCTCCCCGGTCAACCGCTCCGCCGTGGGGCGCAGTTTAGGGGGATTCGTGAAAACACTACTTCGAAGGCATCATCGGGCGCTTGTTCCAATTGTGCTCGCGACTCTTGCCGTCATCCCCGCAGCCATTCCTTCGGCTGCCCTCGGGAAGGATTCTTCTGTCAATTCGGCGGAAAAGTTGCCCACCCCGGTTCCGTCGAGTTGGCTTGAGGGTCTGACCCCAGAGCAGAGGGCCGCCTACGAGGGCCAGAAGGCCTTTGATGCGAAGGCTGCCCCGCTCAACGAGCTAGCGCATATGGTCAACGTGGTCGGCCGCAATGAACGTCAGGACATCTTCTCGGGAGTCGAGCTTTCCGAGGACATAACTGCGGTGAATGTATATCTCACCGACCTGGGCCAGGCGGGCGCCTTTAAGAGTGCTATGCTGCGGCACAACCGCACACTATCATTCACATCCCTCGTTTTCCGCCAGGGAATGAACACGCGTGTGGCGGCTAGTGCGGAGGCAAAGAAGGCCCTGGAAAACAAAAACCTTCCGTTCAAGGTCTACGGGGCGTCGTGGACCATGGATGGCAGCGCCATCAAGATCGACGTCGACGATCCCGCAGCCGCAACCGCATACGCACGTGCCACGCCGGCCGAGCTGGAGACACGTGTGCCCTTGGCATCCGGGTTGTTCGAGGTTCGCGTCGAGCAGGGGCGGCCCTGGGAGGGAACAACCCGCGCGAACGACTCCGCGCCGCTGTACGGAGGCGCCGCGATGGGCCGAGCATTCGGGAATCCTGACTGGTCGGAATGTACGACTGGCATTCCCGTCATTGACCGCAACGGGCGTACGTGGATGACAACCGCCGGTCACTGCGTATGGGATCCCCCTCCTGCGCAGACCGTTGACGCGAATGGCGGGAACGTATGGGGCCAAGCAACCATCGTGAACCGCTCCTACGATGTGGCGTTTATCAACACCTCGGCTGCTCACTACACCTGGGATGGACTCGACGAAAATGGATACACCCGCTGGCTGGAGGGCTGGCAATATTCCTCAAACAACCAGGAGGTGTGCCATCTCGGCTACAACTCGATGGTCGGCCTCCAACGGATACCCTGCCGAAATAAAGTCCTAGATAGCGAGTACTGGTATTCCCTTACTCAGTATCCAAATATCGCGATCAAGGGCGTCAGGGCCGTCACACTGCTACACCCCCAGGCGGCGGTTGGAGGCGACAGCGGCGCGCCTGTGGTTTCATTCGGAAACGGCGATAACCGCATCGTGAAGGGCTTCCAGAGCGCTGTGGGGGGCAATACCGCCACCGAAATGCTTTATGTGGACTTCCAAGACATCAGTAGTGCCTTCAATGTGAACCTTCCCTAGGGAACTGCAAGGGATGCACGCAGCGAACGCCTACGGCGTTCGCTGCGTGGCATCCAGAAAGTTCATCCTGGATACGAT
Source organism: Streptomycetaceae bacterium NBC_01309 (assembly GCA_045039925.1). GTDB lineage: Bacteria > Actinomycetota > Actinomycetes > Streptomycetales > Streptomycetaceae > Yinghuangia. Next base: position 280,125 of record CP108401.1, on the reverse strand, counting down.
CAATGGCAGACTCAGGTTATCGAAATCGTTCGTCATCGCAGTGCGGTATTCATTTTGTAGCGGAGTCATTACGACGGCAATCTCGTATTCCGCAGGTGCGCGCCAAACGTCCTGCCAAGTAATTCCCCCGCAGAGCCACCGCTTCGCGGCTGCGCTCGACTGCACTGGCCATGGGTTGCGCGGTGTCCCATACATCATGGATCCGTAACCCGGCAACAACACGTGGTCCTGCAACTCCGGGTCGGTGGGCTGAGGACCACCAACAACGACTTGCCCGCGCAAAATCAGTACCATGGGGGGAATCTCGGACGGGTCAAGGGGATCAGTCCCGGTCGAATTCAGGATGAAATGAACGATCAGCGGAATCTCTGGTCGGCCTTCGGGCGTTCCCGGTGCGCCTTTTTCGGCGCTCGTGATATTCAGGCTTTGCCCGTCGAAGGTGTCACCGACTACAGGCCAAGAGATCGGCTGCCCGCAGGTGAAATATCCAGGCTCTTGCGCCTCCGCCGATTGGCCTTCCCTGGAATTGTTGACGACCGCAGCGAGCCCCAGGGCCACCACGACGCCAGCCGAAGTGACAGCAGTCGCCAACCAAATCCGACGAGCTCGCCTCCGGCGCCGGGCCTCAGTGAGAATGCCCCCGCTTGGGATCTGCGGCGGTTCCGCGTTGATTCGGTCGGCGTTCAGCATCGCCCGAACCGTGTCTTCCGCGATTTCATCCACGACTTACACCCCCTGCGAATCGGGCCTGAGGTCATCGGAAAGCATCTGCGCCAGGCTGCTCCGGGCATCATGTAATTGACTCTTAACAGTGCCGACGCTGCAACCGAGCCTGTGTGCGACCTCGCCGAGGCCCAGGTCTTCGTAATAGTGCAGAACGATGCACGCACGTTGTCGCACAGGCAATGTCCCAATTGCCGCGGTTATCGACACGCGATCACAGATGGCCGGCGAACTGTCCGGCTGAACATTGGGGCCATCGATCACCGTAGGTAGCCGCCTGCGCCAGCGTTGCCGTCGACGTCCTGCATCGATCACCAAGTGAAGGAGTGTCCGGCGAACGTAGCCCTCTACCTCGTCCACCCGAATCACCCGGCTCCTGGCGAGCGCCCGGATGAGCGCCTCCTGTAGCAGGTCATCAGCAGCGTCGGCGTCGCCCGCGAGGAGCGTTGCGTAATGCTTCAGCGCCGTGCCTCTGGCAGCGACCAACTCATCCAGCACACGGTCGTCGTCCCGCATGAGCCCCCCGCACCTGGCTTGACCTTCCACCCCTATAAGACGACCGAGTCCGGCCCACGGTTGGGTCACCTGGTCGTACATTTCCTCCGCCGGTGCCCTTACTCCAGCAGGCTTGACGTTTTGCCTGGTCAGAGGTCCCGAACACGACGGGTCAGGGCCGGGCCCCCGCACGCCGCTCCAGCCCTCCGCCCGGCAGGGGGCGTACGTTGTCCCAGTGCACTGGCTCGCCGGCCGCCAGCGGCTCGATCTCCCGCCAGGTCAGCTCCCTCAGGCGCGCGTCGGCGGGACCACGCTGCAGGTGCGGGGCATTGCGTGGTATGCCGCCTGATGCGGTGCACCGGCTTCCCGCCGAAGCCCCGCAAAATGCACACGCCGTGTCCATCACGGTGCGGGCGAGGGCGCGTAGTTGCTCCACGGTCAACCGGCCGCACGCCAACGAGCCGGGCCCCTGCCCTTCAGGGCTGCGGGAGCGCGCGAAATGCCCTGGCCCGAGTCGTCCCCAACGCCCGGACGGCCCGGCCCGCGTCCTGAACGCGGCCGGATCACGACCTGTCAAAACTTCTGACAGCAATACCGGTTTCCTGTTCCACTCCTACTCGAACCCCGTTCACCAAGGTGCCCCGGCTCGCGAAGGCACTGCGGGTGGCGACCCCGGCCGACCGCGGGCCCGGGCAGCCGTGGCGGCCGGGCACCCCGCCCCCCGCGCCGATCGACCCCGACACCCCGACCGCCGACATCCGCATCGGGTACGCGCGCTGCTCGACGCTCGGCCAGGAACTCGCCGCGCAGCTCGACGCGCTCACCCGGCACGGGGTCCCCCGGGAGAAGATCTTCAGCGAGAAGATCAGCACCCGGGTGCGGGTCCGCCCCCAGTTCGAGGCCGCACTCGCCACCGCCCGCGACATCAAGGCCCACGCCCCGCACTGCCGGGTCATCCTCACCGTGTACGAGATGAAGCGCCTCGGCCGCGACGCCGCCGAACTGACCGCGCTCGCCGACCACCTCACCTCTCACGGCCTGGTGCTGGAGATGCTCGCCGGGCCGCTGCCCGGCATCTACGACCCGACCGGGCCCGGGCGGCTGCTGTTCGGGTTCTTCGCCGCGATGGCGGAGACGGAACGCGAGGCCGTCCGGGAGGCCACGCTCGAAGGCCTGGACGCCGCCGCCCGCAAAGGCAAGCACGGCGGCCGCCCTCCGGTCATCACCGACGACATGCTCCACACCGTGCTGCGCCGCCGCAGAGGCGGCGAGTCCGTCGAGCAGATCCAACCCGACCTGATCATCCCCACCGGCCGCCGTAAAGGACGCAGCCCCTCCGTCGCCAGCATCTACCGGGCGCTCGCCGCACACACCAAACGCGAGGCGTACCCCGACGCCGTCGCCCAGGCCTACGCCGACTTCGCCAGCCTCCAGACGGGCGAGGTCCCCGGGCCCCGCGGTAGCCACGACGAGGCAGAACAGCCGCTGCGGGCCGCCCAGTGATCCCGGCCCGCTCCGGACCAAGGGCGGCGCCCCGCTGATCGGCGCGCCGCCCGGGCACGTCGGGCCGTTCGGCCCGTACGGCGCGGCGCGCGATTCTGGAGACATGGACATCGAGGTCCTGGTCGTGCCCGACTGTCCCCACCGGCAGCTCGCCGAGGAGCGGCTACGCCAAGCCCTGGACGACGTCGGGCTGCCCGCCGTCGACGTCGTCACCCGCGTGGTCGCCGACCAGGCCGAGGCCGAGCGGTCCGGCTTCGCCGGCTCCCCGACCATCCTCGTCGACGGACGGGACCCGTTCGCCGCGCCGTCGCTCGCCTGCCGGGTCTACCGCACCCCCGCAGGCCTGGCCGGAGCACCCGACCTCGACCAGCTGCGGCACGCCCTCACCGACGCCTCGGACACCGGGGACTCCCGTGGGGACGGCGGTCCCGACCGAAACTGACGGCGCGTCAGCCCGAGCGGCCCCCTTACGGCTCACCAAGTCACCCCCTCAAAGCGCTGGTCAGCCATATCCGCCCGATCTTTCCCGAGTACTACAAGCGCCGCCAATTGCATTGGATGCGAATCCGCGACAGTCCGCGAGGCCTGCCGGCCGGTACGCGGTTCCCCTTGCGGGAGACGGGTGTTGGGCCTGGCCGGGGGCGGGTCAAGGTACTCGATTCTGAGCCCCGGTAGCGAGCCGGTGTCACTCGGAAGGCTGGTTGATCTGCGAGATCGCGCCCGGCTCGCATCCGATGCGGTTTTCTCGCATTGGATGCGAGTGACGGAGGGTGGTGGTCCGGTGGGGTTCGACGGATCGGCGCCGGGTGCGGCGAGGCTGCATCTGGTGGACGGGGTGCCGCTGCTGCGGCCCGAGGAGCAGGTCTTCGACGCGATGCTGGCGGGGTTCGCGAACCAGCAGCTCGCGCGGAACCTGGCCCGTACGACGATCGAGGGACGGGCGAACGCGGTGAAGGCGTTCGCCGGGTACGTCAACGCGTTCCCGTGGCAGTGGATGCCGGCGATGGTCGACGAGTGGCTGGGCGACCTGCGGTCGCTGCGCGATCTGAAGCGCTCGACGATCCGTTCGTACTCGGAGGCGGTCCGCGTGTTCTGCCACTTCGCGACGGATCCGGCCTACCAGTGGGCGGCCGAGTGCGAGACGCGGTTCGGCACCCATCCGGTGCAGGTCGTGCACGAGTGGAACACCGCCGCGCACGTCCAGGACAACGAGGCCGATCCCGCGAAGCGGGCGTTCACCCGCGCCGAACTGCACGCGTTCTTCGCCTACTGCGACGACCAGGTCGCGCGGATTCGGGCGTTCGGCCGCAAGGGCTGGCTGCCCGCGTTCCGCGACGCGACGCTCCTCAAGACTGCCTACGCCTACGGGCTGCGGCGCAACGAGACGCGGATGCTCGACGTCGCCGACTTCGGCCGCAACCCGCACGGCACCGAGTTCGGCGATTACGGCACCTGCTACGTCCGGTTCGGCAAGGCCAAGAAGGGCTCGCCGCCACGGCGCCGCAGCGTCCTGACGGTCTGGGACTGGACGCCGGAGATCCTGGACGAGTGGTTCACCGAGGTCCGCCCGCTGCTGGCAGCCGACGGTAACCCCGCGGCCTGGCCGTCCGAGCGCGGCGCCCGGGTCGGCTGTCAGCGGCTAAATTCCCGGTTCGCCGCCTACCGCGACGCCCTCGGCCTGGATCCCGGGTTGGATCTCCACTCGCTGCGGAGGTCCTACGTCACCCACCTGATCGAGGACGGCTGGGATCCCCGCTTCGTCCAGGAACAGGTCGGCCACGAGCACGCGTCCACGACCTCGATCTACACCTGCGTGTCCTCCGACTTCCGCACCCGCACGCTGCGGCGCGCGCTGGACGCGACCATCGCCGCCGCACTGGAGGGGCAGGCGTGAAACGCAAGGTCGGCTACACCTGGCGGCTGCGCGACCTGATGGCCGAGCACCGCGTCTTCACCGCGACCGAGCTGGTCCCGCTGCTGCGCGACCGGGGCATCGACCTGTCCGCGTCCCAGGTCCACCGCCTGGTCTCCGGCACCCCCGAACGCCTGTCCTTGCAGGTCCTGTCCGCGTTCTGTGACATCTTCGGCTGCACCCCGGCCGACCTGGTCGCCACCACCGCCGAGAACGCCGGCGTCCGCAGGGCGGCCTCTGGAGACGTCCCGGCGCTCGGCGACGCGGCGTCCAAGCTGCGGCCACGCCCGGCCCGGATCCTGCCGGACGCATGAGCCCCGCCTATACGACCCCCGAGCAGCGCGACCGCTGGCACAAGCGCGACTGCGCACGCTGCGGTCGCCACGGCTGGTTCGCCGCCCGCTGGCCTGACGGGCACGTCTGCCGCACCTGCCACGACAAGGCCCTGCGCGTCCGCGGGCACTGTCCCGGCTGCTGCGACGAACGCGTGCTACCTGGCCTTCGGACCGACGACGGCTCCCCGGTCTGCTCCGACTGCGCGGGCTTCATGATGTCCTACCGGTGCTCGCGCTGCGGCGGTGAAGGCAAGCTCCACCGCGGCCGCCTTTGCACCCATTGCACGCTCGCGGACCGGGTCGCGGGTCTCCTGGACGACGGCACCGGCCGCATCTGGTCCGAACTGGCCCCGCTCGCCGACGCGTTGCTGTCCATGGACAACCCGATCTCCGGACTGACCTGGCTCTACACCCGCAAAGGACACCCCGACTCGCCCGAGAATCTGCTCCGCCGCCTCGGACGCGGCGAGATCGAGCTGACCCACGACGCGTTCCACACGCTCCAGCCCTGGCGGGCTGCCGCCCACCTGCGGGAACTCCTCATGGACTGCGGCGTCCTCCCCACGATCGACAAGCGCGTCTGCCTCTTCGAGAGGTGGCTCGCCGACCACCTCGCCGGCATCACCAACCCCCAACAAGCGCAACTTGTCCGCCGGTTCGCAACCTGGGAAGTGCTGCCCCGCCTACGGACCAGCGCGGACCGCCGAGCGCTCACCCCGTCCAGCACGAGATACGCCGCGGACCAGGTCAAACACGCGACCATGCTCCTGCGCTGGCTCGACGACCAAGGCCGCGACCTCGCCACCTGCGGCCAAGCCGACATCTGTCGACGTACGCCCTACGTTGGCCAGGGGCGTACGAAGAAACGTCCCCAGGTATCTGTGCGGGGGCACCAGGTCGGCTGTTCGGTTGAGTTCGTCGCCTCGACCGGAGATGCTGCGCAGCGCAGGGTGCTGCGCCGTCCTGGTGCCGCTGACCTGACGAGATGGGGTGGCAGGCGATGATGGGCAGGCTGTCGTCTGCGCCTGGGGCAGGTTGGGCGGCGTACGACGCCACGCGTCGGGAACGAGCGGCGGTGCACCGGGACGGGAGCCGGGCCTCCGTCGAGGAGTTGATGCGGTCCCATGGGCCGGACGACCTGGAGACCTTGGAGGCGCGGGGCCGCCTGGCCTGGTGGACCGGGGCGGCGGGTGACGCGGCCGGGGCCCGGGATCTGGCGGCCGCGTGGGCCGCGGACACGGCAGGCGTCTGCGGACCCGACGATCCCGAAGTGCTCGGTGCCCGTGGCGAACACGCGCACTGGACCGGCGCCGCCGGCGACCCTGCTACCGCCCGCGACCTGCTGGCAGCCCTCGTCGACGAGCACACCCGTCTGCTGGAGGAACGCGCCACGCCCGCCGATGTCTTCGATCCCCTGAGAGGGCCGACACTGGACTGGCGCGTCCGGCACGCCTACTGGACAGGCATGGCCGGCGACCCGGCCGCCGCCCGCGACCTGTACGCGGAACTCCTCCCGGACATGATCAGCCTCCACGGCCCACGGCACGGCAACACTGTCGACGCCTACATCGAAGCCGCCCGATGGATCGGCGAAGCCGGCGACCCGGCCGCCGCGCGAGACCTGTACGCGAATCTGATCGGGGTGCAGATCCTTTGGAGGGAATCGACCGTCCCGTTCGCGACAGTCAAATGATCTCGGTCGCCCGTGCAGACCGAGGAGTACGACAATGTCGGGATGTCGTCGCCCGAGCTCACCGAGGATGAATATGAGAGAACCGTCGAGAGTCTGCGTGGCACGTGCCTTGTAGGAGTGACCTACTACCCGCTGAGCTGCGGCGACGATGGCACTGAGGTCGAGGATTGGGATTTCGGAGGGTGGCACCTGCCCACGATGGGCGTTGGCCTGCTTGCCGACAACGGCACTCACTATGCCGCAGTGTGGGGCCAGAGCTTCGACTACCACGGGTTGGAGCTCTTCCGGGAGCCCATGTCCAGTCACCTGGCCATGATCGGGCAGCCTGGAGGATCACCTGAGGTGGTCGTTACTGACCATCCCGCGTGGTCGGGGCTTCTCGGGGTGCCGCTCGTGGGCGCCGAGATCCTTTGGTCTGAAGGTGACTACGGCCTTCGACTGCCGGTGGCCGTCGAGCTTCGTGCCCCCACTGCCACGGCATGGCTCGTGGCAGGCCGTCCGGCGCAGTGGCCGCTGGACGGGCGTTTCTACCTTGGAACCGACGACGTAATGACCGTTTTCACGCGAGAGTTGGCTGAGGCGATCAAGCTCCCCTTGAAAAGCGATGAAGGGTAACGGCACCCGATCAATCACGCGGTGAGGCCGTACTCCTGCTGCTCGGGGGCGGAGTAGCGGCGTTGGTGCTCACGACGTGCGTGGTAGCGCCAGTAGGCGTCGAGATCGCCGTTGGTGGTCAGCGCGCGGAGTCGGAGGACGGCCTCGGCGCCGGCCAGGCCCCAGCGGGCGCCGGTGATGTCGAGGCGGTCGGCGATCAGGTGGCGGCAGGCGCCTTCGACGGCTCCGGTGGCGATCAGCCACCCCGCGGCGAGGGCGGTGTCGTAGCGGAGCTGGTCGAGATGGCCGGTGAGGTAGCGGTGGCAGGCGGCGACCGCCTCGCGGCGGGTGGAGGAGAGCGGGTCCCGGTCGGCTTGGGCGAGCATGTCGGCGGCGGTGCGGGCCGCGTGGCCTGCGAGGATCGCGGTGAGGTGGTCGGCGGCCCAGGCTTCGGCGTCGCTGCTGCCGGGCTGGTGGAAGGCGTGGGCTGCGTCCCAGACGTACTCGGCGACGTGCACGAAGTCCAGCAGCACATGCACCCGGACACCGCGGCGGGCGGCTTCGGAGTGGATCAGGTCGAGTTGGTGGCGGGCGCCGTCGACCAGTACGACCCAGGGCCGCAGGTACTGCGGGTCGCGGGCGTCGGCCTGGTCGAAGGCGTCCGCGACGACCTGCTCCGGGGTGCGCACGAGGGAGGCAGTGCACCACTTGTTCTCGGCCTTCGGCCTCGGGCGGACGGCGCGTTCGCCGCTGCGGCCGCCGGGCGGGTGGATCACGTCGTGCGGTCGGCGGGGTGCGGGTCGGGTGTCGAAGACGCAGGCCACGGTGGCCATCCGCTTGCGGTTCGACTTCTCTCCCGGGGCGAGTCGGCCGCGTCGGCCGGCCGCCGCAGCCTGGGCGGCGGCCCGGCGGGTCGCCTCGCGCAGGGCTTCGGGCCGCATCACCACGCCCTTGCCGTCGACTTGCAGCACCAAGGGCATCTCACGCGTGCACGGAACGGGGATGTGTCCGCGGTAGAACGCGTCGACGTCGGCGGCCGCGGCGACCACGAGTTCGGCCAGGCGGCGCTTGCCGAGCACCTTCCCGCAACGACGCTCCACTGCTTCGGCGGCCTGGTCGTAGGAGCCGCGCACCGCCTCGACGACGGCCAGCCGCCGCAGTCCCATCGAGTGCCGGCCCGCGGGCAGCGACAGCACGGCATCGGCGGGATGCACGTTGGGCAGCCCGGGTCCCCGGTGGGCGACCCGCCGGACGCGGACCACCCCGAACAGGCAGGCCAGCCAGCGCGCGTGGCCCGGCTCCCGCCACGGCCGCGGCCGGCCTTCCGGCCCCACGACCTGCGGGCGGGCGCCGGTGCGGTCATGGGGTTCCTCCCGCAGCGCGCGCAGGTCCAGATGGTCCTGCAGGAGCCGTCGGAGCAGTTCCCGGCCGGCCTCTTCCAGGTGTTCCTCCAACTCGGCGTGGGTCCACCCGTCCGCTGCCGGGCCTGAGAGCGTGCGTGTCAGCGACTCGAAGGAACTGATCGAGCGGGCAAAGGGGTCAGCGATGACCGCGGTGTCGTACGGTTCCATCCCTGGGGCTCTTCTCGTCCTGCGGTTCTATGGTTGGCACCTTCGACTGTAGAGAGAAGAGCCCCTCTACTACCCGGAGTTGGGCGAATCGGGAGTCGTGCCGGCGGGCGCCGCGGACCGGCGGCGGGACGGGGTGAACAGCCCCGGGTTGTCCTCGTCCAGCCAGCCCCGCTCGACCAGGCGTTTCAGCTTCGACCGCGTCCCCTCGATCTTCCCGGGCTGGGCGGGCAGCCCGATCCTGGGCACGATCTGCTTGGCCCGCACCGGCCCCGGCGCGTCCTGGATGACTTCGAGCATGTCCCGGTACTCCCGCGGCAACACCTCCACGCCCATCCCCGGCTGCCACTTCGGGACGGTCAGCACCCCCACCACCCGCCGCTCCGCACCTGCATACGGCGACGCCCGATCGCCGCCCGCCACCGGACCATCCGGCACCGCGTCCGGCACCGCCGATGAATCCGCCGACATCTCAGCCATCACCTCGGCGACCGTCTCCCGCGCGATCCTCAACCGCTCCAAGGACCCGCGTGCCTCCTCGACACGCCGGGCCAACGTGGCCAGCTCCGCCTCCAGTTCGCCCACGCGCACCCGGGCAGCCGACTCCCGGGCCTCCAACTCCTCGAACAGCGAGCCCATCCGACGCCCCTCCTCCACCCTCACGGTAGAGACGGACAGCCTCCAGCACACCCGGACCAGCGATTTCCCAGCTCAGCCCTTCACTTCAGAGGATCCGCACCCATCTGATCGACGCCCTCACCCGCTGGCGGGACCCCGTCGCACACGACCTGGCCGAGCACCATGCGTGGTGGGCGACGCGCGCGGCGTCAGGGTGACAAGGGCATTCACGGCATCAACAACTGGCCGCGTCCACTCGTACGTGGCTGGGGACGTTCGCGTGTACGCCGACAACATCGACCTCTGGCACGCCGAACACAACGAGCACGACCGCAAAAGCGTCCGGGCCTTCCTCCTGTGGTCCCAGAGCACCAAGATCAGCCGACGATTCCGACTTCCCGCCGCCCAGATCCAAAGGGCCGCCCCGCTCGCCCAGCGCGAACGACTCGACATGCTCGGCCGCGTCCTCGCCGACGAGACGCCGCCGCTGCGAAGCCGCGTCGCCGCTCTCATCGTCCTTCTCTATGCGCAACCGCTCAGCCGCGTCGTCCGCCTCACCGTCGACGACGTCATCCACGACGACCGACAGGTGCTCCTACGGCTCGGCGACCCGCCGACCCCGGTGCCCACGGCGGTCGCGGAACTTCTCCTGCACTGGATCGCCAACCGGGACAACATGAACACCGCGACCAACCGCGACTCCCGCTGGCTGTTCCCCGGCCGACGGGCCGGACAACCGATGCACCCGGACGCGCTCTCAGCCCAGGTCAACGAACTCGGCGTCCCCGCAGTCGCCAGCCGGGTGGCAGCTATCCGACAACACGTGCGCGAACTGCCCGCCCCGGTCGTCGCGGACGCACTCGGCTACCACCACAAGACCACCACCCGGCTGCAAACGGACACCGGCACATCCTGGAGCCGCTACGCCCCGGGCGACCACTCCGGCCGCACAGCGGAGGCAGTCAGATCGAATCCGGGCCCGGCTACGGATATCCGATCTCGGCGATGTCCTCGGCCAGATCCGCCAATGTGACCTCCGCGTTGAGCGACGACACGAGCGCCTGGTCCAACGGTTTCAGCGCATACACATGGCGCACTGCTTCCAGGTCCACCGGAACCTCGTAGTAGTCCTCCGCGAAGCGCTGGAACGCTTCTGGAGACCGATCAACGAGGAGCTCAAACAAGCCTTCCGCCCCATCAGGGTCGGGACGGCCAGCAGGGAAATCGATCTGCCCGTGCCGCCAACGGTCGTCCGTCGCTTCCCGCCACAGACATGCGGTCACGACCGGAACGTCGTCCTCGTCAGTGAACGCCGGCTCCTCGACATAGGGCCTGAAGAGTGCGGGAACATCATCGATCACACCTGGCCAGGGCTCGCCGTCATGGACATAAGGGCTCATCGGCGACTCGTGGTCGAAGCCACGCACATAGGCGCCGACCGCCGAGAACACGATGGAGTACTCATCCCCCGACCCGTTGCGCTTCGAGGCCATCTCCTCACCATCGGCCCACCCCGCGTTGAAGGAGTAGTACCGGCTTTCCCAGTCCGGGCTCAGGATCGCATCGAGCATGGCCAGTGAGCGGCACAGGTCACGAAGATCGGTGATGGCGGGGAGCAGACGAGCTACGTCAAATACAGTCACCCGCCCATCCAAGCGGATGCCCCTGACGCAAGAGTCCGCCGGATACTTCACGATGAGTGACAGCAAGCGGAGCCCTGAAGGCCAACACACGTCAGTTGAATACGCGAGCTCACCAGTACACCAGTAGAAGGCCATGCTCTAGCGGAGGCGGGCCAGCAAGTGGGCGTCGAGGAAGCCCCGCTCAGAGGCTGGGTCGTGGAGCAGCCGGGCGAACGTGACGAGCCCGGCCCGGGCCAGCAGCTCGGCGAACCGGTCCGCCGGCCAGCTATAGGCGGGCGTCACCTTGTGGTCGAAACGGACCGGCTCGGGCCCCTCGGTCGCGAAGAACGAGGCCAGGAGCAGGCCCCCTGGTGCCAGGACACGCGCCTGCTCGGCGAGCAGCGCGGGTAGTTCCCCAGGAGGGGTGTGGATCATCGAGTAGTGGGCCAGTACGCCGCCGAGCGCGCCGTCCTCGACTGGCAGGACCTCCATCTGCGCCTCGTCGAACTGCAGCGTCGGATGGGACCGCCGGGCGTGGTCGACCATGGCCGGGGAGAGGTCGAGCCCGAAGGCGTCCAGCCCCAGGTCATGCAGCATGGCCGTCAGATGTCCGGGCCCGCAGCCGACATCGGCGGCCCGCAGGTTCCCCGTCCCGCGCACCAGCTCGGCAAAGATGCCGATCATGTTCCGCGAGAACGGCTGCGTCTCCAGCCGATCAGCAAACATCGACGCATACAACTCGACGACCCCGTCGTAGGCCGTCCTGGTCTCGTCCTGATGTTCCACCACGGGAAGGAAGCTAACACCCGCCGTTCGCAGCTGTTCTCCCGCCCCGTGCCGAATCCCGCGCCCGTCGCCGCGGACGCTCTCGGTTACCACGACAAGACCACCACCCGGCTCCGCAACGAGACGGTGGGACCTGGAGCCGATACCCCGCTGGCGACCACACACGGTCACCAGCAGGCTGGGCTCCACGGGGAACCGGCGACAGTTGAATACGCGATCACACCAGTAGGGGACCCCCGTACGGGCGCAGCACGTCGCCTGGTCGGGGCCGCCCAGGGACGCCAGGGCGCAGGCCACCGGCGCAACTCGTGTGATGTTGATCGTTTTTGACTGCGCGTGGCACGGCTTTCGGACGGTTCCTCTGCCTACGGTGGAAGACATCCGGGGAGGCGTGCGGCGACACGGAAGCCGCCGCATAGTCCTCCACTCACGTGCCCGCCTCCCCCACCGGGCACGGGGCCCCCCGCGCTGCGGCCCCGCCCCACCCCCCGGCGGGGCCGCAGCCACACCCCAGCAGGGCGCACCCCCACCCCCCAGGCGTGGTGGGTGCCGGCAGGGTGTCCGCCAACCCCGTCGTGGGCACGCTCCCGGAATCGGCCAAACGGATATCGGGGGATGCTGGTGACGAAGAAGCAGAACCGGCGGCGTACCCGCCCGCGCGCCGTACCCAGGCAACGCACCACGCGCCTGGCTCTGGGCCCGTGGCCCGGGCCGGCGGACACACGGATCCGCGCGGCAGCTGCCGGCGAGGGCCCGAGGATCGACGAGTTGTTGAAGGCCGCAGGCACCTACCTGGAAGCCCACGAGGCATTGGACGCCGGGCAGTTCGGCACCCTCGTCCGCACCGGGCTCGCCCACGGCCTGGACACCATGTTCCACGACGTCGAAGCCGCACTGACCGCACGCGACCTGGACCGCCTGTTCCACGGCATGACCACCGTGCTGGTCGCCGAGGACACCACAGGCACCGCCGTCGGCGCCGTAGTGGTGCTGCCCCCGGGCAAGGTGATCGCGCCCCTCGCCGAACGCGGCGCGTGGGACCAGGCGCTGCGCCTGCTCCTGACCACAGCGAAACTACGCGGCATCGCCGTCGCCGAGACCGCACGCGGCCGCGGCATCGGGACGGCGCTCCTCGACCAGGCCGTCAGCCTCCACACCCACCTCGGCGCCGCCCTCGTCTACGGGCAATTCAGCGTCGACGAAGACCTCGAGGCGTACTACCGCACCCGAGGCTTCGACGTCCTCGCCCCCGGCGCGGGCTTCTCGCTCGCCCCACTCGGCGCCGCCACCACCGTCAACGCCTATCCCCACGAACGCCTGTTCACCCGCTGGCTGCTCTAACAGGCCATGCGTTCGGTGGGGTCGGTGATGGTGCGGGCGGCGGAGACAGCCTCGCCAGCAGACCGCTCGCCGCCTGCCTTGCACGGCCGCATGCAACGCCAGCATCAGGCGGCGCTGGAGGACGCCACCTCGATGCGCTCGTACGCGGCCACCGAGGAGAACTCCTCGGTGAAACCGGTCAGGAAGTCGGCGTTCTTCAGCACGTCCAGCTCCTCCTTGCCAGCGTCAGTGGCTGCATCCGGAGGCATGTCCGGACAGGCGCCACAGCGCCTTCGGCCGATGGATGCGGATCGTGCGGTGACTGGTTGTGAGGACCCCGGCGTGGTGTTGGTTGCGGAAGAAGACTTCGGCTTGGGCATCGGGCACGTCGGCGGCGTAGGCGATGTCGGCACGGGTGAAGCCGTCGATTCGCAGAGCTGGGCTGTCGGCGAGGGTGTCGACGAGGAGGCACAGGTAGCGTGCCATGCGGGCGGTCGTGGTCGCGCAGCACGGGTGGTGCGCCGTAACCGAGGCGCGTCGCTCACGGTGGGCCATGGAGCGCGCAAGGGACTCGAAATAGGTGGGGTGTTCGGCCAGCAGCCGCCTGAAGACCGGTCGCGGTAATGCGCCGAGCAGGGTGGACCGGGCGCCGTAGAGGGTGAGCGCGTTGCCGTGGTCCTCGAAGACGGTGGCCGACTCGACGATGTCGCCGCCCTGGCGCAATGTGGGGTGTGCGGCGCGGTCGTGGGATGGGGGTGTTTCCAGGACCAAGCCGTCGACGACGAGGTAGAGGATACGGCTGGATGTGACCTCCAAGGTGGCGCCGTGACGGATGTAGGCGGTGTGCAAGTGAGGCCACAGGTCCTGGACGTCGCGGGAGGAGAGACCCCCGAGGAACGTGTGCGGGGGGTAGGGGTCGAGGTGCGGTCCGGGCTGGTTCGGGGCGCTGGCCAGAGCGTCGGTGTCGCGGGGCCGCGGGACGCGGGGCCTCACCGCAGCCCGCCCCTGTCGGACGGGACTGCGGTTGCTCCCGGCGCGGCGGAGGACGCGTCGACGACAGGCGCGGAGGGCGGAACGCTCGCGTGCGGAGCGGGGGCGTTGGCAGGCTCTGAGGCAGGGGTTGCCCGCAGGGCCAGAGCCAGGGCCGGCAGCGCCGCAGCGAACGCAACGAGACCGCCGATGACCATGGCGAGACGTCCGGGGGCGGCGCTGCCGACGCGCCGGACGGCGTAGCCGACGAGCACGCACAGCGCGACGATCGCCAGGAGTGTGATGAACAGCGCGACGGAGGTGTCGCTCATGGGGCTTCATTCCTCAGGGGGCTGGGAGGGGCGAACGCACGTCGGCGACGGCACGGCCGACCGGCGGCTGATGTGTGGCCTGGTCGGCCGGCGGTGGGAGCGGGCCGGACAAGCCCGCATCCACCGGGGTCCGGCACCGGCAGTGCGCCGGAGCGGAGTTCGGCCCGCGCCGGATGTTCAACGGACGTCGGGCTTGGTCGACCGCTAGCCGGGTGGCGGTGCCGGGGGCGGCGTAGCGGCGGTGCGCTCATCAGGCAGCGCACGTGTGTCTGCTGCGCGCGGTGCGGGGATCCGAACGCTGGGCAGGCGACGCGCTATTTCAGGCGGGAGCGGTCGGATCAACAGGCTGGGTTCCGCTCCGACGCTGGCCCGCGCCGGTCGGGCAGCGGAGCCGGGAGGCTGCCGGTGGGGCTGGTGGGCCGATCCGTTCACGAAGTCGGCGAGGTCGCCGAGCATGTCCAGGTCGCCCGCGTCAACGCGGCCGCTGGCACGCTGCCAAGCGGTGCGCCACAGCCACAGCTCGTTCTCGGGCACGCCGCAGGCGCGGACGTAGGCTTCCAGCAGCCTCCAGCTCGGCAGTCGGCTTGCCCCTCGCAGCGCGTCGCTGACGGTGCTGCGGGGCAGGACAAGGCGCAGCTTTCCGGCCCGTCCTTCCAGGTCGCGCAGTGACGGCCCTCCCGCGTCGAGGCGCACGTCGTGCATCGCTGCGATCAGGTCGGCCGGGGAGGTCACAGCCGTTACCGGCGTGCAGGTCCGCGGCTGGGGTCTCCTGGGTCGGGCCTTGTGGAGTCGGGCCTGCACCCACAGGCGGTGTGCCTCGGCCTGGTCGCGGCGTCCGCCGTCGCACAGCCGCACGTACTCGTTGAGCACGTCGTTGCTGGGCACGTGCAGGCCGTTGGCCGCGCGGGAGAGTGTCGAGACGGAGTACGTGGTGCGGTCGGCCATGGGGCGAAGGGTCTGCCCTGCCTGTTGGCGTAACGTCCGCAGAAATCGCGCGAGGTCGGCGACCGGTCCGTCGCCCGGGATCTTGCTCTCGGGGCGTCCCATCGCGGTGCCTCTAGGCGCCGCCGTCGCAGGGCCGCGGACAGGTCCCGTCTCGGACGGGGACCTCTCGGGGCCGACGTGCAGCCGGCCTCCGTGCGGCTGTCGGGCGGGGGCTGCCAGCACCCCGCAGGAACGCGGCATTCACGGTGTTCTCCTTCGTCAACCAGCTGATCAGTGCGGCGGATTCGCCTGGGGAGGTTCGAGCGGTTGCCGCCGCCCGGCCCTGGCCTTGTGGGCCATCGTGGCCCTCGGGTGACGCGCGTGCCACCGATCCGCCTGGATGGGGTGCGCAGGCCCGGCTCCGCTGTGCAACAACGGCGGTGTCGGTCGGTGGTGCGGGTGCGACTGCGCCGCAGTTCAGCGTGTCTGCACCTACGCGGGCGGGCAGTTGGTCCCCGGGGTTGTCGCGGGCACGTCCGGATTCGTCCGGGTTGTGTTTGGTCGACGGAACACCTGGGTGGCAAGGACCCGTTCGCTGTCAGGCGGTGCGGTTCTGGGCGGCTATCGGGTCGGGGTCTGGTGTGGTCGCACAGACGCGGACGAACGCGGACAGCACGCCGCCGTGACGGCGATGCCCGTTGAGAATCGGCGGCTCAGCAACCCTGACCAGCACGGTGCTTGACCCACCCGAGAAGCCGACTGGCGCGGCGGTGCGGCGGGCTGTCCGCACCACTGTCCGCAGAGCGCGCGAGGAAGGTTGCGCCAGTCCACGATCTGGCATGCTTCCCCTGTGTCTGACTGCTTGTCACGGTGACGACGCGCCAGGCCTGAACTGGGGATTCGACGTGTGAATCCCGGATGAACGTACTTATCCCAAGGCCCGGGTACGTGGCCAAGCATCATGCAATGCTGGCATGATGACCGGCGAACCCGAGCAGGCGCACTGCGGGTGGGCAGGGTAGCCGCCACAAGCCGTGCCTGTACCGGTTTCGCGGAATGTCGCCGCCGACACGGCGGCGCAGAGCCTATGCGAAGGCGGCCCCGAACCCGTTCCGCTGCCAGCGTGTCGAGGTCCGGGGCCGCAGGACCGTAGGTGAGTACCGGGGCTCGGTGTTGCCGCACCGGGCCCCGTCCGCGTTCAAGCCACAGCACACAGCCGCCGGGCGCCGCACGAAAGGGGGCGCCCGGCACCGTGCCGCAGCAATCCGTCGGCGTCACCAGGTCCAGAACGGGAGACCGGCCCAAGAGGCCGCTCCCGTACCGGTCCGCCGCACCACGATGCTTCGAGGCGCGACAACCGGCGCTGAGGCATCCTAGCCCCCGGACCCGACCGGAGCGCTGCTGCGCAACCCCCAGCAGGGCCTTGGGAGTTTGCCCCCAGGCAGCCTCCGGCGCCCGACCGGTCGGGAGTTCGCGGCAGGAGCACGAGTGCTGCCGTTCTCGCCCCAGCCCGGAGGGCTCCTTGGCCGATCGCCATGCAAGTGCATCCCCGCACGGCGCCGCCAGCAACGCGGACGAACGCGGAAGACCTCGGACAGACGCGGACGCCCGGTAACGTGGCCCTCACACAAGGCAAGGGGGCTGCCGAGAACGGGGACCCGGCATGTCCGAACCGCTGCACCACACCACCGGCGCGCACACCCCCTCGCAGACCACCCCCCGCCGGACCGACGAGGCCCGCCGCGCTTTCGGAGGCTGGCTCACCAGCGTCAAGCTCGCCGCCGGCGACCCGTCCCTGCGCGAACTCACCCGCAGAACCGGCCAACTCGGCGAAGCCGTCCCCCGCAGCACCCTCGCCGACGGTTTCAGCGGACGACGCCTCCTCGGCCTCGACCAGGCGCTCCTCGTCGTACGGGTCTGCGGAGGCGGAGCCACCCTCGAAGCCGAGTGCCGCAACCGCTGGATGGCTGCCCGCAACAAACACGTCGTCCGGTCCCTCGCGGACAGCCCGGCCGTCCGTCCCCGCCGCGACGCCAGTCCCGACCTGCACCCCGAGCACGAACTGCTCGGCCCCGTCCACTGGGAGTTGTCTCCCGTCGGCGACGCCACCGTCCTCCACCTGTCCGGCGAGTGGGACTTCCAAGTCATGGGCCAGCTCAAACCCCACCTGGACGCCCTGCGCCGCACCCCACCCGACACCCTCGTCGTCGACGTCTCCGACCTGACCTTCGCCGACTCCACCCTCACCGCCGGCCTCGTGTACTGCCTCCGCAAACTCCGCGACTGCGGCACTCACGTACGCCTCGCACTCGGCACCCGACCCCAAGGCGACATCGTCACCCGCGTGCTACAGCTCACCGGCGCAACCAACCTGCTGCCCGTCCACGACAGCCTCGAGGACGCCCTCACCCAGGTGCCCGGCCGGGTCCCACCCGCAGCAACCAAGCAGGCGGCCGGCGTAGCCCGGGCAAGCCTTCCGATCCCGACCCCGAAGGAACAGCAGGAGCAGATCGCAGGCATCCCCCGTCAGCAACCAACTCCCGTTGACAGTCCACTCACCCCGCAGCAGCAAAACCGACGCTGACCGCAGGCAGGCCAGGTCCACCAAGAGCACTCATCAACAACGACGTCCGTCCTCGCCGGGGTGTGAAGTCTTTGTCGATCCAATAGCTCACATGTCGGGATCAACCAATTGAATTACGACAGTCCGGATTGGCTGATAACTGACGTTTGCCGGACTGCAACGTCCGCAAAACGAAGAGCGACATGGTTGGCGCGCAAACAACTAAGTAGGTTGCCGGTGTTTGTGGCCCATGCCTGGGCCTCAAGACAGCGAAGGGATGCCATGCGCAGACTCGCACTACTACTGGCGGCCGCCGCGGCGTTTGCCCTCCTGCCGACGCAAGCCGTTGCGACTGACCTCGGCGCAATACAGCGTACACAGCAGGTGCCGCCGTTACCGCCGACGAGCCCGGTTTCTCCGAATACCCCAATGTCGAAGCCCACGCCGCTACAAGACTCCTGCCCGAAGCTGCTCGAGTCTTTCAAGCAGCGAGCTCCTTCGAGCACGGAGATTGTGACCTGCGTGCGCTCCGAAGCTCCGTCGACTCCGGTGGCGAAGGAAGCAGCGCGACAGGCCATCCAGGGCGTTGGAGTTCAGGAAGCTGCCCCGCCAGCCTGGTGCACCGAAGCCGCTCACATGGATGGCAACTGGTGGTTCACGCGGTTTGACGCGTGCCGCTCGTGGACTGCCACTGCGCTGGTCTACGAAGGTGCGGCCTATCTGGGGCTGATCCAGTCTGCGGTCTTTGAGTACGTCTACACCGGCGGTGGAACCACTGGTGTGGCCGCATACAAGGCCCAGATCAGCATCCTGCCGAACCTCATAACCCCGGGTGTTCCGCCCGTGGTCCTCAGTAAGGAACTGGAATGCACCGGGGCCTGCACGCGCGTTGACGGAGGCGCCAGCACCAAACCGGTTGTATTGATGCAGCCCGCGCAGAGCGAGGGCGGCATCATCACCAGTCCAGGGATCGGCTCGGTCGCAGCGACTGAGGGGAAACACGTCTTCAACTACGTCGGTGCGGGAACGATCTACACGGAAGACCTCTGGTCGCTGTTCCCGGTTGTGCGCTGCGACAACGCACTGCAAGGAATCACCGGCCCCGGCTGTGTTTTCTACGAGTACAAGCCTACGCTCGCGTACAGCTACTCCAGGGCCTTTGACTTCGGCGTCGCCATGCACGTCGGATGGTCGTTGTGGTCCGGGCTGCCCGGCGGGGCGGGGAGCAGCACCTACCTCCACCGGACCGGGGACGCCGATCTCAACACCAAGAACCGCAATCGGGCATGCCCGAGTAACACCCCCCAAAATACGTATCCGCGGCCTGAGGGTTACAGCTGCGACGAGTATCCTTTTGCGTCAACGCTTGAAGGTGCTTGGACAGCGTCCCCGCCCAAGGACCCGCCGACGCCATGGCCTGCGCGCACGTTCGACTGGTGCCAGTTGAATTGGGCGAACACGCAAGTTCTCGACGCCCTGTCACCGCTGCCGGGTCCGGCCGGGTTCAGTCGCTGTAACATCCCTGCACAGGAGAACACCAACGGCGGCCAAACCCTCAACAACTTCTACCGGGACCATCGCATCAATGCCGGAGATGCATTTCAGGTGGGCGTCTACGCGTGATCGGGAGTGTTGTGCAAGAACTGTCCGACGACTCGTGGGTGTGGAGTGGGTATCACCAATTCTATCTCACCCCCGACCACAATTGGCCCACCGAATGGCTTGTGTCAGGGACCAACGGCATTGTCTCGGCGGCCAACGGGGTAGTCCGGGTGTCCACAGGAATTCACACCGGCGGCATTAGGGTGCAAGCCGAATTCGCCGCTACCCGCCCCAGCCTTGATCCTGCGGACTGGGAAGACATCGGCGAGACCAGCATCCATGCGAGTTCCGGACGACTGTTCGTGACGTCGTACATGGGAGAGGGTGAGGACGACTTCGGCAACCTCGCCTCCAACGGGGCTGGAATCTACCGTGTACGAGTCTGTGCGCGAGGCCGCATGATCGACCATGACGGCAGCAAATCTCAGTCAGACGAGGAATACCTGATTGAGGTCTGGCCCGCGCGTTTCGAACAGGACTTGTCGATCAAGCTGAGCGAGGGGTACGTCAGACAGACCGGAATGAATGTCGCTCAAAGGATCATTCCTCCGCAGCCCCCTCGGTCGTAGGTTCCTCCTCGGGGACCGCGGCCATCCGGAAGCAGCGACCGCCGAGTGCTGCAGACGCCAGCGACAGTGCTGGCGCGCTCCTGCTGAGCCCCCCGACAGCCACACGGCTGCCGGGGGGCTCAGCCGTTCACCACCCCGGACCCGTCGGCTGACCGATGCCAACCGCGCCGCCGCGCCATGCTGACCTGCCGAACAGCATCCTCGGACGGACGCGACCGCGCCGGCCCGAAGCAACCGTTCCATTGCGATCCTCAACGGCGTCGGGCAGGCCAGCCTGTCGCCGCCGATGTCGCGATTCCCGGTCGCCCCGAAGCGCAAC
Organism: Streptomycetaceae bacterium NBC_01309; assembly: GCA_045039925.1. GTDB lineage: Bacteria > Actinomycetota > Actinomycetes > Streptomycetales > Streptomycetaceae > Yinghuangia. The sequence continues at coordinate 259,678 of CP108401.1, read as the reverse complement.
CGTCCGCCCTGCCTTACCAGGGCATACGCGTTGCTGCTCTCGGCACGACGCGGACAATCGACTTCGATGCGAGCGGCGTGTCCTATGACTGCTACCTGGGATTCCCGGGGGACGCCAAGGCCATCGGAGCCGGACGAGAATCATCAACCGGGTAGCGCACCGAACGACGCCCGCCCGGGCACGCTCGATCGCCGCGCGGTGCCCGGCGGCAACGCCCGCCCCAAACCGGCGTCCTCGCTCCCCCGAATCCTGATCGCCACCCGAAACCGCCTCGCCCACGCAGCGCCGCGGGCGTCAATCCCACGCCGAGGTGACAACACTCGCCGCAGGTTCCGGGCAGGCGCGGGTGATCTGTGTCTTTCACTGATCAGGTGAACTGCAGGGCAGCGGCGCGGCACGGCGACGATGGGGCCTGTCGTCCCCACCCGGAGGAAGGCCGAAGACCTCTTCGAGCATCCTCACATCGTCCGCGAGCCGATGGTTGTCCGCCGTGGCGCCTGTCAGCGGATCCGGCGGGTGGGCTGCCACCGTTCCGGAATCACCGGACGAAGTCTCAAAGCCGTCCACGGTGTCGTGTGCGTGCGGCTGATATCCGTACGGTGCGGCACATGTGAGGAAAGGGCGGATGTCACCGAGTAGTTCGCCGCCGCGGCGGAACACCAGGATGTTCGCCCCGGCCGCCTTCCACACCCGCGCGTCGAAAGACGCAGCGGGGAGCACCGGCGGAATCCGGCACAGGCTGGCGCGAATCTTGTCGATGACGTCTCGCAGCGGTTCCGGCGGACAGGCGCGGGCGGGTGGGTGCTCCGCGGTCCGCGAGCTGTCCATCAGGTCGAACACGCGGCGGATCAGCACGGCATCGGCGTTCCACGCCGCCGACATCAGTCGGGCCGCCTGGTCCTTTGCCCCTTGGTCGTAGCTGATGCGGGCGAGGGCCGCAGTCCCCCAGGTACTTCCGCCGTAGTGGGACTGCAGGTACCACGTCATGGCGTGTTCGGGGTCACCGCGGTGCTCGTAGCAGCTGCCCATCAAGGCGGCGGCGTCCGCGTCCCCGTCTTCGGCCGGACCGCGCAAAGCGTCGATAGCCGCCGACGCCCGCGCGTCGAAGTCGTGAGGGAACGACACCACCACCCGGATCCGGTCCGACCCCCGCGGGAGTTGGGTGACGCCGCCGCCCGGAGGCGAGGCGTCCTTCGGGTCTTCGAGGCGTGACTGGGCCAGCAGCCGCAGAGGGAATCGGTGTCGCGGGTCCGTCCAAGGCTCCCGGCAACATGTCCCCTCCACCATCGTTGCGAGGTGGGCTTCGTACTCGGCGGCCTCGTAGGCGGACCAGTCCTCGTCCTCGCCGAGGAGATCACCGTCCCCCAAGCCCTCGTCCAGACCGGCGCGTGCTGCCCACTCCAACTCCGCCGCGTACTCGGGATCCCGCTCGGCGCGCGTGGCCTTGGCCCGCAACATCGCCAGCACCGTGCCGCGGTCCGCTTCGGACGGCCCGGCCTGCTGTTCGTCGACCGTGTCGAGCCCCTCGAAGGAGTGGATCCACAACGTCGAGAAGATGGCCTTCCTGCCGACTCCGAAGGAGCCGAGCGGCCCCGCGCTCACGCGCGGGCCGCTCGGGAGTTCGGGGAAGTCCGCGGCGATGTGGTCGCCCGCCAGTTCGTCGCGCATCGTCACGCGCTCACCACCTTCTCTTCCCCGTACATCTGCCGGGCCCGGCTCCGGATCCGGTTCTGCCAGCTCTTGACCGTGCCCTCCTGGACCTTCATCGCGAGGGCGATCTCCGCGGCGGTCATCTGGTACACGTACGTGCACACCGCCACCCGCTGCTCCTGGCGCGGCAAGGCCTTGACGAACGCGTCGAAGTCGACCGTGCGCGCGGCCCGGGGGGCGGGATCGGCCGCGGTGTGCACCCGCAGCCCTTCTTCGCTGCCTTCGCCGGCCAGCACCACGCGGCGGCTCTTGTTCCACACCGTGTACGCGCGCCGCTTCGCGGCCTCGTACAGATAGGCGACCGGCTTGTCGACGTGCGCGATCCGGCGGCGCACCGCGACCAGGGTGTCCTGGGCGATGTCCTCGGCGTCGGACGCCAGGTCGGGGAAGCGGGCCCGCAGGAACCTCACCAGGGCGGGCAACTCGCCGATGTACTGCGCGACGGCCGCGAATTCGTCGTCGACCTCGTCGACCGCGGCGCAGTCCACGGTGAGTCCGGACGCCAACGCCACCGGGGCGTCCCCAGGCGCCGGCGGGTGCGGCGTCACCACGCGCACCGCCGCAGGCACGCCCGTCCGGCCGAGCGCACCAGTGCCGACGGACCGGGCCCGTCGCCGGTCCCTCCGCCGCTCTGTTCCGAGGTCTTCAGGCTCCGCACCGCCGCGCCTCTCCTCACTGCCGACAACACCGTCCACCCCTACGAGGGCTTCGACGTCGGATCCGGGTTACACGGGCCTTCAAGATTCTTTGCGATGTCCCGCCACCCCGCCGCACGCCCCCAACGCGCGGCGTTCCGGGGCGAGTCCGCACGCCCGTCCTAGGGCCGCTTGTAACCCGAAGGCCCGGGACGGCGCGTCGTGCAGATGCAACGCAGACCCCACCAACCACAGGAGCCCTCGTGGATCGCCTCCAGGCCGTCATGCTGCTCGCCGCGACCCTCGCGGCCGTCACCGGCGCGCTCATCGCCTTCATCCTCAAGCAGCGCACCGGCGCCACCCCGGCCAGCGCCTTGCTCTACGGCGGCAGCACAGCCGTCACGCTCATGCTCCTGTACCTCACCGGGCTCGCCGCGTACCGGTGACGGAGCCGCCACCGGACGGAGATTGCCAAGGGGCCCAGCCCTCAACACCAGGACGGCTTCATACCGACGGCATACCCTGATGTGCAGGACGGTCCGTACGGCAGGGGGCGCAGTACATGCCGGTGTTACGTCCGTAGCGATGGACCGGATTGCTGCAGCCCGCGCAGGGGCCCACCTCCCAGGGCGGACAGTCGAGCAGCACCGCCACGGCCTTGCGCTGGCGCTCGTCGAACCGCACCACGGAAGGGTCGTCTGCTACCGACGGAGCTAGGCGATTGCTCGGCCGTGCGGAATGCGCCGGATCACGCACGGGACGCGGGGTGTTGCGCACGAATCCGACCTCACCCCATCGACATTCGGGTTCGAGGTCGCCGTCAGCGTGGTCGGTATAGACCGCGTCGTTGTCCTCGCCGGCGTCATCCTGCCCTGGTCCGGGCGGGTTTTCGTCCTGCAGTCCGCGCCACAGTTCGAGTTCCTTCGGTGCGACCCACAAGTGGTATCCGGAGCGCCGGGGGCGGGGGATGAACAAGGGCACGTGTTCGCCATACGCCGTGGACACGACCAGGTCGTCCAACCGCGTGTGGCGCTTCTCGGGAATGCATTGAGCGGGAGGGAACCAGCCGTGATGCCACCTGCGGCACGGTCCACGGCCGTCGGGGCATTCACGGTCGCTGCTGGGGGTGCACGGCCAAATCTGCAGATGCTGCATGCCGCTGCGCACCAGCAATTCCCGACCGTCGGCGATGTCACGCCAGGACATGTCGTCGATGCGCGCCCAAGGGGCGCGGTGGATCACCTCGGACGCGGCGTTGTGGGTCACCCATGAGGGGGTGGTTCCGTTGGCCACTGCCTTGCTCGAGCGCTTGCGCACGGTGGCAGCTGAGATCGGCGAGTACTGGACCTCCCAACCGATCCGGATCCCGCCTGGGCCGACGACGAGGGCGTCGTGGACGCTGCTCCCGTCGCAGGAGCGCGCCTCTGTCTCGACGTCCAGACCTTCTGCGGCTGCGGCTTTGGCGATGCGTTCCTTGGTCGCGCGATGCTGGTCGCCTTCTTCCGCCGTGCCGCGGTGTGTCACTGGTAGGTGAGCGGCGACCCAGCGCTTTCCGCTTCCGGCGGGTGCACGGCGGATGAACATCCAGCGTGATTTGCCGCCCTGCTCGGCCCTGCACTCGCCTTCGAGTCGGAAGGCGATGCATTCGAGCATGTGCCGGGTGCGTTCGGACACGCTCGCGGTGACCTCGTCCAGCAATCCCGCGATCTCGGGGTGACCGAGGTCTTCGAGGGTCAAGTTGATTGTTATGCCGCGTTCGGAGTGCCATACCCGACTGGCCATACAAACAGACGATACGCACGAGTGTGCACTTCCAACTAGTCCTGCCTGTCGGCGAGGCACGCGATGAAGCTGGCACGCTCCACCGACTTACCGGGACACACGCTCACGCTGAGGTGGCGGATCGCGGTCTGTTCGGCGTAGGTGGGTCCTTGCCGGTATTGCACTGCGTCGTTTCGGTGCCGTCGTCATCCTGATCGCTGCCGGGGAGGGGTGGTGCGCGACGCCTTGTCGTCACGGGCGCGTTTGAGGGCGGCGTCGTAGGTGCCGTGGCCGGCTTCTCGGGCCGGCCGCCGCGGATCATGGTGACCGGGGCCACGAGTGGGTTCCGGGGCGGCTTTGGGCGGCGGTCCGCCGTAGGGGCGGGCGGGTCGGCTCCTGCCGGGCTTGCACACAGGGCAGGGGTCGCCGCGGTCGGTGAAGCCGTCTTCGCAGCCGGCCGCGCATGAACTCGCACGCACCAGTTCAAGGGCGATGCCTTGAACGCCATCGGGTTCCAGGGGGGTCCGGGCCCAACGCTCGAACCACCGCCGGTGCATGCGGTCGATGATCCGGGCGACGCCGTGTCGGCGGATCTGCTCGTGGATCTCGCGGGCTACATCGGTCGTGTACCGGTAACGGCACGCTCGAGCCAGGGGTCCGGGGAAGGCGGAGACGACCTTGAGGAACGGGTCACCGGTTTCCCGCGTCATCCGACACCGGCCGCACCACTGATCGGATCCGTCGTGATCGAGGGGCTGGGCGCAGACCAGGCACGCGCGCCGGCACGCCCGGCAGATGCCGCCTGTGGCGGTGGGGCGGTCGCAGTAAGGGCATTCCCGGCGGCAGACGCTGCACAGATGGTCAGGGGGGTGCGGCAGTTTCAACGGACGGTCCTGACAGCGCACGCAGACGCGGACGTCCTGCGTCGGCGGGGCGGCTGCGCCCGGCACCCCGCGATAGACCTCCACGGCAGGGTTCCCCGGGCAACCCGTGCATACCAACGCGGTCTGCCTCATGCCACGCCCCTGCCTGCCGCCGACACCTGCCGATGCAGCGGCGCTGCCTCCGCTGCGTTGCGAGTCATCGTACGAACGCGCGGAACGAACCGGCCTGGATAGTGCTGTCGGCATCGGTGGGCAGCCCGTCGACCTTCGTGCCCGGAGGCCCTTCGCAGCGGACTCCTGCCAACACTGGCATTCACTTCTCGACGATGGGCTTCCAAGGCGTCTTGGATCGGCAGTTGCCGCTGCCCGTTCGGGGCGCATACCTCACCTCGACGCGGCGTTCGCCTATTCACGGGTGGCCGTGGTCTGAACGGTGGCGGCGATGTGCGCGGCTTGGATGAGGTCGCGGACGTCTTGGTCGAAGGTGGCGACGCGACTGCGACCGATGGTCTGGTGGAAGACCACGGTGCCTCGCGCACCGCTGGCGTCGGCCCCGAAGACAGCGAGCATCCGCGCGGCGACAGGGTTGGCGGGAAGCTCATCGGGGTCGACGACGACGGGCACGACGGCACCCACTCGTGGAATGTCCTCGATCACCATGCGTTCGGCGAGCCCGTGGGCCGCACCAGCCAGAATCCCCATCTCGCTCTTGGGAGCGGACCGGAACTCGAGCACTCCGTCAGGAGTGACCACAGCGAACTCGATGACCGGTCCGTCGACTGGGCGTGGCGTCCCGGCAGCAAAATCGTCCAGGAACTCCCCGAAAGACCGTGTGGGGTCTGGGGAGTCGGGAGTGACGTTCTCTCCCAGGACCTCCGGCGGACGACCGTTGACGCGGTGCCGCAGCTCCGCAACGGCGTTCATGGCGTCTTCGTATGCCTGGTGGTAGGTCTGGGCATCCAGGTACCGGCGGGCCGTGGCGCGGACGGTCGGCCGTGTCAGCCAATGGGGAAGGTTGTATTCGACGACGGGGCGGTCCTTGGCCCACTCGACGCGGCGCTCCAGCGTGGTGACCGCGGCGGCCGACACACTGCCCGCTTTGAGCCCGGGGGTGCGCTGCCCCCAGGCCACAGCGCTTGCTGCGGCGCTCCACGCCACAGCGATGACCTGTTCCAGGGTGAAGCCGCCAGACAATGCGTCCTTGGCGAAGCTGTACGCGTCCGGGAGCCGGTGTTCGGGAATCGCGTCTTCGCGGTACTTGCTGGTGAGGAGCCCGTCAAGGTAGCCGACGGCCATGCCGGCCTCCAGGTCCGCGAGGATGCTGCGCACCGTGTCCACCTCGTCGAACAGGGACACCTCGACGCGGTACTTGATGTAGTCGGCGGATTCCTCGAGTTCGTCACCGGATCTGAAGGCAATCGCCCATGGCACTTGGGCGATGAGGACGGCGTCGACCTGGTCGTCTTCGTCGAAGGTGAAGTCGCCGATGGTGGCGGGCAGGGTAGGCGCGAGCCAGCGTTTGGCGTAGAGCTCCTCGATCGCGGCGATGTCCCCCGCAGCGCTGCCGGTGAAGGTGTACGGCAGCGTGTTCAACGGCCCGATGCCGTCGTGGCCGCTTCGTGTGAGGATTTCCGTGATGGACAGGAGCGTCAGGGCTGCCAGCGGTTCAGGGGCATCGTCTGCAGGCGGCGCGCTGCGATGCCCGGCGACCCATTGGCTGGCGTGTGCCACACGTCGCTCGTCCTGTTGGCGGCGCTGCTCGTTCTGCTGCGTGAGCTCCGCCTGCCGGGCTGCCTCGGTGACTGCACAGCAGTCCGCACAGGGCACCTCCGCCGGTACCGGTGTGCGCGGGAACAGGTCGGCGCGCCAATACCGGGTTCCCGCCACCTCGGACCGGGTGGCGACGCTGAGGGGCATCGTGCACTGCGGGCATTCCACGGTCAGCAGGAGCGCACGGCAATTGGCTTTGACGGCCTGCACGACGTCGTGGCTGCTCCCGATGTCGGTCACGTTCCGGGACCACGTCCCCGGCTCGGTGAACTCCCAGTAGGCCGCGCACAAGGCCCGCACGTCCTCCGGTGTCTCCTGGTTGACGTGTACTTCCAGTAGCGGCTGCTCCGCGTCTGGGTAGAGCAGACGCGGCGGCGACGCATGGGACCGGTGCCCGCGTGCGGACTTGTCGCGGCTACGGCGACGCTGGCGCTTCCCCACCAATACCCCCAACTGCCATGGCAGTTCACCAGGGTACCGGGACCGAACGTGGGCATCTCACAGTTGAGGGCGTCCGGCGTCGGCAGGTGGGGTCGGCGAGAGGGCGGCGTGTTTCGACACCTTGCCCGCAACTGCCCGACCAGAAAAGCCACTTCGCCGCTTCGCCCCACAAACCGTCCCGCGCACCTCACACAGCCCGCCCCAGGCGCGCCCGCATCCCGGCCCGAACCCGCGCTGCGCCGCACGCATACACGTCCGCCCCGGATCCGCCGCCCGCCGAAGACATATACGGCGCGACCGCCGCCACCAGCAGCCGCTCCGCGCAACGCCGCCGGGCCTCCGCCTCCACCACGCCCGCATCCACCGGCACGCCACGTCGGCCGCGCCGCCCGCGGCGCGCCGCGGCGCACGCGGCCTCCGCTTCGGCGTCCGCGGCGGGACTGCGGCCCAGCACCGCCAGCGCGTCCCGGCGGCCGTCGGCGAGCGCGTGCTCCGCCGTCATCCGGGCGAGCAGCACCAGCGCCTCCTCCGGCGCGCCCTGCGCGGCCGCGTCGGCGACGGCCTGGTCCGCGTCCGCACGCAGCCGCGCCTCCTCGGCCGGGGCCACCTCGCCGACCTCCTCCAGGACCCCGTCGGCCCGGACCACCGCCGCCAGCACCGCCGCCTCCCGCAGTGCGGCGTCCGCCGCCCGGCGGTCCCCGCACACCCCGCACAACCCCCCGCAGCCTGCTGCCCCGCAGTCCGCGCACGCCGCCTCGGCCAACGCCCGCTCCGCAGCCGCCTGTTCGGCGCGCGCCAGCTCCACCGCCGCGGTCCGCGCGGCCAGCTCCTGCGCCGCTTGGACCCGGCGGACGTGCTCCCGCTTGACCCGCAGCATCGCCGCGTCGCGGACCCGCGCCTCGAACACGGGCCTGCGCGCCGCGCGGTCGACGTCGGCTAGGTCGGCGTCGACCGCGGCCGCGATACGGCGGCGCTCCGCCCGGCGGTCCTCCCGCTGCTCCGCGCACACAGGGCAGTCCTCCCCCGTGTCCATCCGCGCCCCGTCGTCGCACCGCACGTCCCCGCAGCCCGGCCGCCGCGGCAGCCCCCGGCCCAGCAGCCACCCCACCGGATCGGCCACCGCCACCGGTCCGCCCTGCCGCGCCAACCGCCGCATCAATCGCTCCACCGCCACCCGCCGGGCCTGCTCACCGCCGACCACTCCAGCTACGGCCGCGATCTCAGCACGCACCGCGTCCACCACCCGCGCCCGGGCACCTGCACGGTCCAGCCGCTCCCACAACGGCCCCACCACGCCGAGGACCGCGGCGACATCGTCCGGCAGACGCGGCACCCGCCCACGGACACCTCCCGGGAACGCGGCAAGCCGCCCGGGCGCACACCCGGCCCCTCCGGATCCGTCACGCGCCCCGTTCACCCTTCGGGAATTCCCCGGCTTTTCCCCGCGCAGCGGGCCGTCGGCGCCCTCCGCAGCCCGGCGCGGGGCAGGGACCCCACCGGCTTCTTCCTCGCGCCCGCCTGCGCACTCCGGCAGATCAGGTGACCCCGATGCGGCCGGGCCGGAGAACCCACAAGCATCAGCAGCTATCCCCGAGAAGACCACTCCACCAGCGTGTAGAGCGTGAAGGGGTGCCGTACCGCCGGGGTCTGCAAAACCCGGCTCCTCCGCCTGCTCCGGAGCGCTGACCTGCGGCTCTGCAACCTCGTCTGGGCCTTCAACCGGCCCTGCCGCAACACCGGGATCTGACAAAACGGGCAAATGTGGTGCGGTAGGGCTCGTGACGACGGCGCCCGCAGCACCGCCCCGCCCATGCGCCGCCGCGACCGCCGGCACCACCAACCGCGACCGGAACGCCAACCCCGACACCGTCCGCAAACGCACCCGCGACACCGCCCCCGCAGCCTCCAACCGCTCCAGCACACCCTCGCCGGCCGCCGCGGAACACCCCAGCAGCCGCGCCAGCGTCGCCGCGCACCGGCCACGCCGGGTGTCCACCGTCCCCCCGCACAACCGCACCCGGCCCGACTCCCCCGCCTCCAACACCAGCAGGAGAAGCGCAAGTCGGTCCGTCGCGGCCCCCCGCCGCGTCCGCAACCCCAACAGCCCCGGCGCAGTCACCGACCCGTCCTTGTGCTTCCAGCCCGGCGCCATCACGGCCTCCATCAGCCGGAGCCATGTCGCGAACTCGGACTGCGACAGCGCCAAGGCATGCCCGGCCCGGCCACGCGCCTCGTGCAACGGCGCCACCGCGAACCGCAGCCCCCGGTGATGCCCGAACTCCCCCTCGACCACCGACGACCGCACCACACCCCGCGACCGAAGTTCCGGCAGCACCACCGACGCCGTGTACGACTCCGACAACCCGAGCCACCGACCGAGCTCCCGCGTCGTGATCTCCACCCGACCGGACGACACGTTGGTCCGCGACGCCAGCACCAACACCGCCAACCGCACCGCATCCGCGGCACCGTCCAAGCCGCCGTCCTCGAGCAACGCCCGCACCGCGGAACGCAGACGGCCCCGCGCATCACGACCCAACGCCAACGGCCGACCCGGACCACACACAGGCACCGGCCCCGCAGGCACCAAACGCAAACGCGCCTGCCCCCTCCGCGGAGCCGGGACTCCCACACCCGCTGCGGCAGCCGCTTGCGCCCTGGCGCTCACCGACCCGCCCAGACGGGTGAGACGGCCTGCATCCGCCAGGCCGGGAGAGTGATGTCAGTCACGCCCAGGACCCTGAAAGGGCCCTCCAACGGCTGAAACGGCGATACGCGGACACGCCAAAGCTGGCGGCCGCGCAGGACGTCATGCAAAATGGCAACGCTCCTCGCGTACGCGCGCAGGGCATGACAAAGCCCCAACACGGTGCTTGTCGGTTCACCGAGAACCAGAGATCGACCCGTTCGACCGGCGCCAACCGGCGAACAGCTCCTTCGGGAAGGCCTGCCAAGCCATCCCGGTGGAATCAGGGCCCCGAGCCCAGGTGACGCCAATCACCTGCCAGCTCAGCCGCCCGGGGCGGTACGAAGACCCGAAACGGGCACCGCCCCCCCCGAAGGCCTACGTCGTCATCCCGCCCCCTCCATCGAGGGGAAGACCGGGGTGCGCCCGAACAACACGAACACCCCACCGAAGGGGCAGCCAGATCGCGCACGAACGCTGGCCCCACGGCGGGGTGCTGTATACGAAGCCGGGTATACGGGTACCCTGAAGATCACGTCGTCACCTTGACTTCCAAGTAAAAGGTGTTCGGCGGGCCTCCGGACCCCGCTATGGGTCCCTCGGCCGCAGCGGCCCCTCTCGCCTTGTCCAAGGGCGATCGACGGGGCCGCTTCCTATTTCGGTTGTTGATCAGTCTGCCGGTCAGCGTATCGCGTCCCTGTTGCCCCAGGAGCACGCACCGACCACGTGTCGCGGACACGCCGATAACACTGCACCTACTACCTGAAAACCCCTCAAATCCGCTGTTCGGCGTAGTAGTTGGCGAGCACCGCCTCCGCCCCCGACCCCTGCGCCGTCGCAATCCGCTGATACTGAGCCGACCGCAAATCCCCGGCGACCCGGACCCTTGGATGCTGCAACTCGGGTGGACAGTAAGCGTCCTGACCCGACACCAGCCCAGGCAGCACCGCCGGCTTGTTACCCAGATTGCCGAGCACCGCAGTGGCTGCGTACGCCGTCGACCCGCCCGACCGGTCCCTCACCTCAACCAACCAACCGCCCCCATACGCCGATCGGGTCACCGCGACACGGGAGACCGGCACCAAACGCACACGCTCATCCCCCGCGATCTCAACGACCTTGTAGTCGTCGGCCGCCGGGTGCAGGACGTGCAGCGTCCGCGTTGCCTGCGGGTGAGTGCGCAGCCAGGTACCAAGCGGCCGGTCCCCGCCGAGCACATACGTCCGGCCGACCAGATCATCCGGCGCGGCGCGCCACAGCGGCGGAGCCGAGAACTCCTCCGGTGCAGTTACCCAGCCGACGCCGTGCGGCGTCAGCGTCTCCACCCCAGTGGCCACCACGACAGCGCCCGCCATCAGCACGCGGCCGTCCTCGAGCGCTACTTCGGCGCGGTCGTCGTGTCCGCGAACCGCAACGGCGCGGCCGCGAACCACCGTGCACCGGTCGGCCGCCTGGAGCCGGGCCAGGTCGGCCGCGAGCGCGTCGGCGAGCTCCACACCGGTCGACCAGCCCCCAGACACGTTCTCCACCGCGCCGATGCGGTGCAGTGCGCCGCCAACCCGGTCGGCCTCCACGACTACGGCCCGGAGCTTGAGGCTCGCGGCCATCAACGTTGCGGCGACCCCGGCAGGCCCGGCCCCGACGACCACCAGGTCCGCGTCGTACGGCCGTGCGCTCATGCGTGCGCCCCCTTGGCGATCCGTGCCAGCACGTCCTCGCTGGAGACCAGTTGGCTGCGGCCGATGTTCCGGCTGGCCATCAACAGCGCGGCGTCGTGGTACTGCACCCCGCCGCTGGACGCGCACGCGTCCGTAACGATCCATGGCCGGTGCCCCGCGTGGTATGCCGAGACCGCGGAGTCGTACACACACGCATCCGTGTCGATCCCGCAGACCACCAGATCAGTCCAACCCGCCTCACCCGCAAGCACGGAGAACTCAGGTGTGAAGATGGACGACTGGGCCTTGCGCACGACCGCGGCAGCACCTGCGACGAACTCCGCGAGCTCGCCCGCGAGCTCCTGCTCCTCCGGCGTGCGCAGCCGCGTCCATCCGGTGATCACCTCGTACGGCGACCCCTCCGGGTTGTGAAACCGCGAGAACACCACCGGTGCACCGACCCGTCGCCAGCCCTCCAACAACCGAACGATCACAGGCAACGCGCTGCGGCTCCGCTCGTTCACGAAACCCGCCTGCACGTCGATGACCAGCAACGCCGTCGATCGAGGATCCACACAACCCGCCTTCCCCATAGTCGCCATCACGGATTGCCATCCCGCAGCGCATCCTGGGCAGCACGCAGCCGGTCAGGCAGCTCACTCGTCGACAGGATCGCCTCACGCATCACCCGATGCTGCGCCGTCTCCGTCGGCCGCGCCGTCGTCAGCCGGACGTATGCAGCACGCAAAAACCGCCACCCGAACTCGGGTGGCATCACCGGGTCCTCGCCCGACTCCACCATGTGCAGGACATGGGAGGACAGCGCCCACAGTGCCTGCGCGTCCAGCTCCAGGTCGACGATCTGGCTCATGGTCAGCGCCCGCTCGTCTGGCTGTGGGTGATAGGCGACACCCGACCAGCCGGCCACCCCTCGTGAAACGCCGCCGCCGAACGGCACCGTCTTCGGGTCCGTCCACCCATCGCGGAACTTCGCATCTTCGGCGCCCGGACCCAGAGGCACCACGTGCGCTGGATCCTGCCGGTTGACCAGTACCGACGGCGTGGTGAGCAGATGTAGCGCAGTGTCCAAACTGCCGCCGGTCCACGAGGCATCGCGTAGTTCGTAGGCCGACAACACATATTGCGGACACAGCGAGCCGCCCCTGTCGCCCCACTCATCGGGGAGGGCGTGCTGTTCAAGAAGACGTACGACACAGTCGCTGACCCAGGCCGGGTCCGCGGCATACGTCCTGTACCGCCAAACGGCGAGTTCCGTCAACGTGTTGACGCGTCGGTGCTCCTCCAAGCGCACTACGGCCACGCCGCACGCATACGCGTACACCAGCGATGAGCGCGCTGAGGGGTGATGAGCCGGCAACGTCCTGCGTTCCAGACCACCAGGGCCAGCTGCACATGACGCGCCTCTGGCATAGAGGGTGACCCCTCGCTCGCCGAGGTACACGGGCAAGAACTTGTGCGAAATCACGGTGCAAGGCGCCGCCCACGATGACCGCTCGGTGTCCCCCGAAGCGGGCTCTCCCCAGATCCCGGCTAACAGGGAACGGAACAGTTCCTGCTCCTCGCGCGTACACCGGCTCAACGCCGTGTCCAGGATCTGCGCTGTTTCGGGGCGACACACCGTTGCCGGGGACCTCCCCCACTTCGTGATCGTGCGCGCACTGATGCCAAGACGACCGGCGAACTCACGGACCGAAACCCGCATCGCCTGCCTTAACAACAGCGCCGATGCGCCAGTCCACTGCTCCACAGCGATCACTGAACACCCCCGTTGCGGTCACCTACCAGGGCGGAAGAGCCGAAGTACCACGGTAGTTCCACACCAGTTCCACGCTGCGCCCTCTCCTGCAACGCCATTGATCCAGAAACCTTGGAACAACGAACGGGAGACGGGGTCGTGATGGACGGAGTGCCAGCGGTGCGCCTGATCGCCTCAAGCGCTGAATTCGTAGTCGAGAACGTACGCAGCAGTGTCGAGCGTCATGTCGTTGACCTCTACCGCACGGCCATTCGCATCGAAAGCCGTTCGCGAGAGCTTCAGGACCGGCCGATCAGCGGGGAGGGCCAGGCGAGCCGCTTCATCGCTGGTTGGCATGCGGCATCGGACCTCCTCGCGGAAGCGGGATGGTGCGTGTCCGAGCTCTGCAAGGCGTGCGTAGATGCCACCGGGTCCAGTGTCAGCCTGAGTGATGGCCGAGCCGAGAACCAGGGCCTGTGGCAGGTACGACGTGGCCAGCATGACCGGGCGGCCCTCAACGAGATACCGACGGCTTCGCATACAGACTGTTTCGTCTGGGCCGAGTTCGAGGACGTGGCTGATGCGTTCGGGGGCGTTGACGTCCGTCGCGATGGAGATCTGGTCAACGTCGGGCGAGCGATTGTCATCGGCCGACCAGATCGTCTTGCCGGCGCCCCAAACGTCTTGGGCAAGTCGCGGAATGCCGCGCCTCCGGAGCGGGCGGAACGACTGGACGTACGACCCGGACCCCTTGCGAGATTCGATGAGGCCCTCGGCGCGGAGCAGCGCGAGAGCCTGACGGACGGTCACTGGGGCGACCCCGTGGTCGGCGGCAAGGGTGTTCTCGCCGGGGAGTCGGTCTCCAGCCTGGTACTGCCCTCCTTCGATCGCCGCGCGCAACTCGTCCGCGATGCGCTGGTACTTCAGCCGGCTGGGTTCGCCGCTCATCAGACTCCCGTCTCTATATAGAGGCGATCGTACGGGGCTGAATCAAGCAGCACGAGTAAAGATCTGACCAGTGAACTATTGACCTCACTATAGAGATCTTGGTTCACTGGGATCGTTGCACTGGCTCACTCAGCGCAACGAAGCCACGAAATGCGAAACCGGCCTTCGGCCGAGTCGCATCAAGCATCACCCAATGACAGTACGAACACAGGACGGACCCGCTGCTCTACGCGGGAGGGGTGATAGCTCCACCAAATCCCCCGGAGCCCCTGTGACTTCGCAGCGCGTGCGCTGCCCGTGCGCCAGGACGCCCGTATCGATTCGACGCGGCCTGGTGGGCGGAGAGAGCACGCCCCCTCCCACCCTTCTGCTCGTCTCTCAGGAGTTCCCTTGCCTGAATCGTTGTCGGTACCCACTGCACGCCAACGCCCGAAGCGGACCCGCACAAAGCACGTCAGCGCCCGACCGGCCCTTGCCTTGTCGGCGCTGATGCCCAACCACCTCGAGTTGTCCGTCGCCGGTCAAGAGCACCTGGTCTGCCCGGACTGCTCTACCTGGGTTCCGATCACGGGCATGCACGGCGACTCCCCGAAACTCGTGCCGCATCACACCGAACGCGCTGGCTCGGCCAACCCGAGGCGCTGCATCGGAAGCAACCGCCGGATCACGGTGGACGTGACCGTGGACGCTTGGCGCCGCCGCCGCGCCGACGCGATGCGGGACACCGCGTCCCGCCGCGCGACCCAGGTCGTCCCGAAGCCGAAGGCACCCGCAGTCCCGGCGCTGACCCAGGTGGAGCCGACGCCGCTCACCGCGACGGCGGCCAGAGACACCTACCTCGCGCACCGCGGCCGGTGCGCGGCATGTACCGGTCGGACGCACTGCGCGGACGGCGGGGGTCTCGCTGTCACGTTCGTTCGGCTGCTGCACGCCGCGCCGAAGCACACGCGGAACCGCCGCCTTCTCGAGGAGGTCATGGCGGACCTCGAGCACGCTGCAGCCCGCCAGTTCCCGCGTCGGCGGGCCGCCGAATGGGTCGCGGTGCTGCCCGCCGTACAGGCGACAGACACTCGCCGCAGGCTCCGGCCCGCAGGTACAACCCCGGCGTGCGGCCACGAGGTACCGACCGAGTCGTTGCGTATCAGCGTCTGACGTACCCGTCCCGCGAGCGGTTCTGCCTGCGCCCATCCGGTGTCCGTCGCCCGGGTGGGCGCAGCCACGACTGCTCGCATTCGGCGCCGGTGGGCGAACCACCACGGCGGTGCCTCACCCGGTCTGAGCGGGTGAACCACCGCCGTGGGTTCATGCGGCCAGTCGAGCAAGAAGACACGACTCCAGGAGGCGAAATGAGCAAGAACTACGACTACGAGGCGACGTTGAAGGCAGCCAAGAAGGACGGCGCCGGTGTGTGCGACGACGCGGGGGCGATGGCGCTCTTCTGCGAGTCCGGCCTGCAACTGGCCGTCGGGGCGGTGTCGCCCAAGTTGGTGTGGATCGGTGCGCGGAAGTCGGGCTGGAGCTTCGAGGAGCTCGCAAGGCGTTGTGTGCAGGACCGTCGGTCTGTCGAGTCGGTCCAGTGGCTGCCGTAGAAGCGGGCCGGTTGGAGTCGATCCGGTCATCGTCCTGACCGTGGTTGAGCTGGCGCGCTGACCCACACCGTTCACCGGTGCGAACCATCACGGCTGTGCACCACCCGAATGCTGCGGGTGGTGCACGGCCGTGGTCGCTCGTACGAACAGATCACCACCCGTCCCACGCTGGGGAGGGAACCATGGAGTTGTCCGAACGCGTCCGCCTGGACGCCTTCTTCACCAAGATCACCCGCCGGTTCGTGGCTGCACGTCCGGTCGCTTCGCTGCTGGTCACACACCTGCTGCCGGAACGGCCGAGCTTTGTGCGCGCGGTCGCGTCCGTGTCGGACCTGAAGGCGGTGCTGCCGAAACCGAAGTCCGTCGACGCCGGCGCCCGCGCGGCGGTGGAGGCGACGGTCCCGGTCGAGACCCTCACCCGCGAGTTGTTCGCGGAACCCGACGCCGCCCTGGAGTTCCTGGAGACGCGGGCCGCCGAGCGCGACGTCGTCCTGCTCGACGTCGGCGGGTACTTCGCCCCGACGCTCACCGACGTGGCCGGGCGCTTCTCCGGGCGGATCCTCGGCGTTGTCGAAGACACCGAGAACGGCCACCGCCGCTACGCGGACCTCGACAAGCTGCCGTGCCCCGTGGTGTCCGTCGCCCGGTCCCCGCTGAAAGACCCCGAGGACTACCTCGTCGGGCAGTCCGTGGTGTTCTCCACCGAAGCGCTGATGCGCACCCGCGGCGACTTCTTTCACGGCCGCCCTGCCCTGGTCATCGGGTTCGGCAAGCTCGGCAGCTCCATCGCCCGGCTGCTCCATGCCAAGGGCGTGCAGACCACCGTCTTCGACATCGACCCGGTCCGGCGCATCCAGGCCGCCGCGCAGGGATTCGCCGTGGCACGCGACCGGGAGCGCGCCCTCGGCGACGCAGGGCTCGTGCTGTGCGCGACCGGTGCGCACGCGCTGACCGGCGACGACTTCCCGCTGCTGCGGAACGGCGCGTACATCGCGACCGTGACCAGCAGCGAGGACGAGCTCGACCTGACCGGGCTGTCGGACGCGTACGAGGAGACCCCGGTCGGTCGGCACGTCACCCGGCACCACACGACGGGCCACTACTTCTACCTGCTCAACGGCGGGAACGCGGTCAACTTCGTGCACGACGCGTGCGTGGGGCCGTTCATATACCTCGTCCAGGCCGAGATCCTCGCGGGGTTGGCGATGCTCACCCGCGGCGACCTCGATGCCGATATGCAGGAAGTCCCTGTCGCCGACCGCGACGCGATCGCCGCGCTCTGGCTGAACAGCTTCAACCGGTGAGGAGCCCCTCCGTGACCATCACAGCCGACCACATCCGCGCCACCGTCGACGCGTACCTCGACGTCCACCCGGACGAGAAGTACCTCCTCGGGCGGGTCCTCGAACTCCTCACCAGGAAGCGGACCTGACTTCCCGACGTGAATGGCGCGGGCACGCAACAGCTGGCGCGAACCTGGTCCGCCCGGACGGCCACGTCCTCCAGATCCACCACCGGGCCCTCGACAAGTGGCTGTTTCCCGGCGGCCACCTCGAGGCCCGGGACAGCACCCTGATCGACGCTGCGGTGCGGGAACTGGTCGAGGAGACCGGCATCGACCCCGCGCTCGTCACCCCGGCAGGTGACGCGCCCGCGCACATCGATGTTCACCCCATCCCGCACAACACCCGCAAAGACGAACCCGCGCACTGGCACATCGACTTCCGGTTCGTCTTCCGCAGCACCGGTGACATCGGCGACCTCCAGGCCGAGGAAGTGGACGAGGCGTTCTGGCGCAACCCTGGAAACCTCACCGACCGCGAGCTGGTCCGTCACATCACCGCCGCACTGCACTGACCTGAGGTCCGCCGCCTGGCACGAACCATCACGGGGCGTGTCCCACCCGAACTCGTGGGTGGGACACGCCCCGTGGTCGCTCGTACGAGCAGGCCAAGCAAGGAGATGGCACGGCCCCGGGATTGCGCCCCGGGGCCGTTGTCAGTCGCCCAACCGGCTGGTGACTAGGAGTGCGACTTGATGGACATCGTATTGGCAATGACGCCTGAGGAGGCGGCCCGTCGTCAGGCGGATGAGGCGCTGCGTCGGTCCCGGGAGGCGGACGCGCGCAGGAAGGCCGGCGGGTCGTGAGCGCGGCGACCGAGCTGGCGGCGGCGCGGCAGCGCGCCCGTGAGGCACTGGCCCGGGCGGCGGAAGCCGCGCGGCGCCTCGCCGAGACGCAGCAGCAGGCACGCACCCGCTGACTCATCCATTCGAACTACCTGCGCCCGTCCGGCACTCCCGCCGGGCGGGCGCTCCTTCTTCCATCCGCGTACGCGAGGAGTTTTCCCATGGATTGGCGACACCGTGCTGCCTGCAAGGACGAGGACCCGGAGTTGTTCTTCCCGCTCGGGAACATCGGCCCGGCCTTGCTTCAGATCGAGGAGGCGAAGGCTGTGTGCCGTCGCTGCCCCGAGATGGAGGCCTGCCTGGGCTGGGCCCTGGACACCGACCAGGACGCTGGAGTCTGGGGCGGCATGAGCGAGGACGAGCGGCGCGCGCTGAAGCGGCGCGCGGCCCGTAGCCGCGCGAGGGGGGCGGCGTGATGTTCTCGCTGCGGCGCGACCGCAACCGCATCCGCCGCAATTGGACCGCCGCGGACTTCGACTCGCTTGAAGTCCTGCTGTCGGCTGGTGTCGACCGCCCGATGGAACGCATCAACAACGCCCGCCCGCCGCTGCGGCCGCTGCGTTCGACCCGTCGTGCGGTACGCGCCGCGCTGCGCGGGTTCCGTGCAGCGCCGACGCGGCACGGCGTTTCCGTCTGATCCCTGTCGGCCGCCTTTCGCCGCCCGTCCCGGCCGCACACGCGGCGCGGTCCGGGCGGTGTGAGGGGAGCCGCGCAGCTCCGGCCCGGCTAACCGCCGGGCCCTGTCACCTCGGGGAGCCGAAATGACCGCTCACGAAAAGGCCGGCACCGCCCGGCAGCGTCTCCTCAAGATCGGCGACTACGTCCTGACCCGGCGCTGTACTGGAGCGGGAAGCCGGACCACACCAAGGTCTGCCGGGTCAGCATGCGGTGGACCACCAGCGAGCTCGTCGAGCTGGTGGATGTCGGTCACCAACAGCGTCATCGTCAACGTCGACACCGGCTACACGCGGTGGCTGGCGCCGGAGGACGCGATGCGTGACATCGACACCGCGCCGCTGAACGCCTCGGACGGGGCGATGAGTCCGGCCGCCGTCGCGTGGCTGCGCCGCCTCGCGCCCAAGCGCGTGTCCTACTCGGGCTGAACGCCCGCCCCGTCGGACCGTCCGGCGCGTAGTCGCGCTGGTGTCCGATCCCTGCCCATGGTCCTCGCCGCAGCTCCGACACCGGCCTCTCCGGTGTCGGAGCTGTTGCATGTCGAGAGGAGGCGGCGTGGCCGCCACCCGTTCCGCCCGCAATAGGAGGCCGGCCCCGCGCACGTCCGCGGCGCGGCCCCGTACCCCGATCCCCGCGCAGGCGACACCGGCGCCGCAGGCACCCGAACCCGTGTCGGCCGAGCCGGTCCTCTCGGGCATCGACGAGCACACCGCCGACGCGCGCGACCGGGCCGCCGACATCGTCGACGTGGCCCGCGACCAGGCAGCCGTCGCCGAGGAATTGGCGGAGCGCCTGGCGGCGGAGGCGGCGGACCGCGCCGCCGATTTGCTGGCGGGCGCCCGCGCCGACGCCGACGCGATCAGCCGGGCCGCGGCGGACGAGCAGGCGCGGATCCTGGCGGCCGCCAAGGAGGAGGCCGACCAGGTCCGTGCGCAGGTGTCCGCCGACGCCTCCATTTCTGCCGAGCAGCTGCTCGCTGCGGCGCGCCGTGACGGCGAGCAGGTCAAGGCCGCCGCGGACGAGCAGGCCGCGAAGGTCCTGGCCGACGCCGGGCGCCGGGCCGCAGAGGTCACCGGCGACGCTCAGGCGCAGGCGACGCAGGCCCGGGCGGACGCCGAGCAGGCAGCCGCGAGGACGGCGGCCGCCGCGGAGGCCGCACGTGCCGATGTGCTCGCCGCCGCCGACCGCGCCGCCGCGCAGACCCGCAGCGCGGCCTCGTCCGAGGCCGAGCAACTGCGCGACAGTGCACGCGGGGACGCGGACCGGCTGCGCGAGAGCGCGGACGCCCACGCCCGCCAGGTCCGCACCGCCGCCGACCAGAACGCCGTCGGCGTCCGGGACGCGGCCGACCGCGCGCTCGCCGACGCTCGCACCCTCGCCGAGGACGTGCGCACGTCGGCCGAACACGCGGCCGCCGCGCTGCGCGACCAGGCGACCGTCGACGCCACCGCGGCCCGGCAGGCCGCCCGGCAGGCCACCACCGACCAGGCCGCCGCCGCGCAGGACCGGGCGGAGGCGGAGCGCCTGCTCGCGCAGGCCACCGAACGCACGGTGCGCCGGGCGCGGAAGAAGGAGGTCCGGGCCGAGTCCCGGGCGCGGCGCCGCGAGTTGCGGCAGCAGGCTGTCGACGAGACCGGCGTGCCGGGGCTGACCGGGCAGGAGCTGCTGCTCGTGGTCGGTGTCGTCGTGGCTGCGGCGGCGGTGTCCACGTTGGGGCTGTTGTCCTCCTACACCGCCCTCGAGGACGCGGCGCGCGGCTGGGGGTGGACGTGGCCGTGGCTGCTGCCGGTCGGCATCGACGTGTCCATCCCGGCGTTCACCGGCGCGTGCCTGGTCCTGATCCGGCTCGGGATGGAACTGCGGTGGGTCCGGTGGGTGCCGCGAGCGTTGACGGCGGCGACGGTGTACCTGAACTGGTCCGCCGCGCACAGCACGGCCGGCCGTCTTGGGCACGCCGCTCTCACTTTGCTGTGGGTGGTGTTCTCCGAGATCGCCGCGCACGTGTACGCCACGCGGATCGGCGCGGTCACCGGCAAGAAGCGCATGGACACGATCCGCCGCTCCCGCTGGGTGCTGGCGCCGGTGTCCACGGCGCGGCTGCGGCGCCGGATGATCCTGTGGGAGATCACCTCCTACAACGAGGCGCTGACCCGGCTCCAGGAGCAGACGTGGCTGCGGTCCCAGCTGCGCGAGGAGTTCGGGTGGCGGTGGCGCTCGCGGGCGCCGCTGGAGCAGCGGATGGCGCTCAAGCTCGGCACCGCCCCCGCCGCGCTCGCCGACACGCTCACCCCGGTGAGCGCTCACGACGAGCCCGCCGACGAGCGCACCGCCGAGCGGACCGACGAGCGCTCGGACGCTCACTCGAGCGCTCACACGGACGTGAGCGCTCAGCCGGAAGCGCTCGCGCTCACCACGGTGAGCGCTCAGCCCGAGCGTGAGCGCCGAGAGCTCACCGCCGGGACCGCTCACGGTGAGCGTGAGCGCTCCCCGCTCACGAGCGCCGCTCACGAGCGTGAGCGCTCCGGTGAGCGCGAAAGCGCTCAGCGAGCGGACAGCACCCGGACGCGCAGCGAGGCGACCGCGCTCACCGAGCGCCGCCTTGAGCGCATCCGCCGCCTCTACACCGAGCTCGGGCGCCGCCCGAAGTCGGAGGAGATCATCGCCGCGCTCACCGAGGCGGGCCTGTCCGAGACGCCGCTCTCCCGCCCGACCGCTCAGCGCTTGCGCGCTCAGGCGGAAGTCCCCGCAGCGAGCGCTCCGGTGAGCGCAGCCGCGAGCGTCCGCGGTGGGCGCCTGAGCGCTCGTCCTGGCTGAGGTGAGCGTGAGCGCGCTCGCCGACGCCGCATCCGTGCCGCCGGCTCCACTGGCCCCCGAGATGTTGCTGTCACCTCGGGGACCGGTGAAGGCGCCGAGCGCCAGATCGATCGTGCCCGACCCGTTCCCTTCCCGAGTGCGAATCCCGAGGACGAACCGCATGAATATCGACCACTTGCTGACCGCGCAGGGCCTGCGGTCCTTCACCGAGAAACGCCGTGACCAGCACATGAGGGACGCGCGGGCGTACGGCCAGCTCGCCGACATCCTGGCCCGCCGCCTCCGGCGCACCCCCGTCGACGGGGACAAGCCCTGGTCGGCGCGGGTCCGCGCGTGGCGCGTGGTGCGGCACCTGCGCGCCATGGAGCGGGCCTCCAAGCAGGCCGCCAGCGAGGCCGAAGCCCTGAACGCCGACTACCAGCACCAGGTCCTGGAGCTGCCCGAGCGCCGCCAGGCCGCGCTCGAGGCCAAGGAGAACAAGAAGGACCGCAACGCCGAGCGGGCCCGGCGCCGCAAGGGCGCCGCCCACGGCTACGTGGCACGCTCCCTGGAGCAGTCCACCGCCCGATTCAACGGCGGGCACGGCGACGTCCAGGACGTGGAAGTCGTCTCCGAGGACGCCGTGTACCTGGAGCCGGAGCCGTTTCTGCGCGCGGTCGGCGACGGCTCCGAGGGCGTGGCGCGGCCGCGTTCGGTCCGCGACTACTTCCCGAACGACGGCGGCCGGAACGGCGGCCGCGAAGCGGGCCGGGGCGGTGCGCGGTGAACGCCGCCGAGGCGAACCGCCGGAGGAACCGGGCGAGGCACTGGAACGGCCGGGTGGCGTCGGCGCAGACGGACCGCGACCGCGCCGGGGTCTGGTACGACGCCAGCCGCACGGTGGCCGCACAGGCCGAACGCGACGGCCGTCCCGAGGTCTGGGCGGACCTCGTCCAGACCCTCCACGACTTCTTCCAGCGTCACGCCAAGTGACGGAACCGCAGGGGAAGTTCTTCTTCTTCTCCGCCCGGAACCCCCGCCGGGCAGGTGTCAACGTGCGCGCGTGACGTGCGCGCGCGATGGTGCCCACCCTGGTGACTGTGTGTCAACTCCGTTGGGAGGACGTTATGGCCGACGACGACGGCCGCACCCGGGGCCCGGACGGCCCCGAGACCGAGTCCGGGACCGGGCTCGGAACTGTGATCGATTTCCCCGTCATCGGGTTCACCGCACCCTCCGGAACCGGCAGCACCGCCCCCGGCGGACCGCCTCCCGAGGGCCCCGCGGACGACGGTGAGAACGTCGGCGACATCGCGTTCGACACCACGTTCGGCGTCCCGTTCGGAGACTTCGAGGACGCCCCCGAGGAGAGTCCCGAAGCGGCCTTGGAGGCGGCGCCGGGCGGGGACTGGGACGTCGAACGGGAGTCGGTGTGGGACACCCTGGACGACGTGTCCGGAACCGGCCGCGCGCCCTTCGCCGACGACGACCCGGGCGACGACGAGGACGCCGACCCGGACCCGGAAACGGCCGGGGACGGCTCCGCCGAGGTGCCCGCCCCGAACCTGACGGCACTGGCGTCGACGGCTGTGGTCGCCGGGGCGATGGCCGCGCTGCGCGGCGCCCAGACCGCCGCGGGCAACTTGCGCGAGCGCCGCCGAGAGCGCAAGGACGGCACGGGCGGCCGGGAGCGGCCCCGGCTGCTGCGCGGCTGGAACACTGCCGCCCCGCGCCCGGGGGCGGCGCCGCGCGTCCCGCCCCGGCACACCGCCGCC
This sequence comes from Streptomycetaceae bacterium NBC_01309, assembly GCA_045039925.1. Lineage (GTDB taxonomy): Bacteria > Actinomycetota > Actinomycetes > Streptomycetales > Streptomycetaceae > Yinghuangia. The sequence goes on along the minus strand of CP108401.1, from coordinate 236,410 downwards.
GGCGGAGCGAGGGCGGGCCGAGGCGGCCTCGGGTCGCCGGGCGCCAGTGGCGGAGGACGGCGCGGCGCTGCCGGCGGCGGCTCGGGCGCGAAGGGGCGCGGTCTGTCGGCCGGTTCCTCGGGCCGGTCCGGCGCCGGGCTCGCCAGCGCCGGTAGGAACGGTGGTGGCCGTTCGACCGGCCGCGCCGTCTCCCCCAGCGGCGGCCGGGCCGGTGGCGGTTCCGGCGGCGGGCGCAGGCACACGCTGTCCCGCGGCGGGGGCAAGGGCCCCGGCGGCTCGGGCGGTCCGGGCGGCTCCCGCGCTTCCGGGTCGGTGCGGTCCTTGCTCGGCAAGGGCGCAGGCACCGGCGGTGGGAAGAACGGCGGCAACGGCGCCGCAGGCACCGGCGGCAAGGGCAACTCCTCCGGCGGCAAGAACAGGCGAGGCGGCTTGTCGGGCTCGGGCTCCGGCTCGTTTGGTGCGACGTCATCCGGTCGGTCCGGTGCGAAGTCGTCCGGGAAGTCGTCCAGCGGTAAGGGCGCCGGGAGCAAGAGCGCCGGGAGCGGCGGCGGTTCGTCCGCGGCGGGGAAGCTGCGCGAGTCCGCGCGGCGCCTGGGGCGCGCCCGGCGCGGGAAGGGAACCGACCGTGCCGACCCGGTCGAGTCCGGGACCGCCGGGGGCGGGAAGCGCCGCAGTGCGAAGGGCAAGGCCGCTGCGGGCAAGCCCGGGGCCGGGAAGCCGAAGGGCTCCACGACCGGCAAGTCCAAGGTCCGCAGCTCGAAGTCCGGTGCCAAGTCCGGTGCCAAGGGCCGCAGGAAGACCGGCGGCAAGGCGGGATCGGACCCGACCACGCTCCTGGGCGCGGTGAAGACGGAGTCCGCGCGCCGTCTCCGGAAGCGCCGCAAGAAGATCAGCCCGGTGATTGCGAAGGCCGCCAAGGCAGCGAAGGCGAAGAAGGGCGGCAAAGCCGGGAAGGGCAGCAAGCCCAAGACGGGCAAGGCATCCGACCCGACCACGCTGCTCGGTGCGGTGAAGACGGAGTCCGCGCGCCGTCTCCGGAAGCGCCTGAAGAAGCGCCGCGCCCACCTGACGCCCGTGGTGTACAGGAAGGCCAGCACCACGAGGAAGGGCGGGAAGAAGGGCAAGAAGGGCAAACGGGCCGGGTCCGATCCGACCACGCTGCTCGGTGCGCTGCGTCAGGAAGCGGTGCGGCTGGCCAAGCGCAAGGAGCGCAGCGCCCGTCGGCGCCTGGCGGCCCGCCGCGCGAACCTGCGGCCGGTCATCGCCAAGGCCGCGCGGCCCAAGCACCGCAAGGACCACCGCACAGCGGCCCCCGGCCGGGCAGCCCCCGCAAAGGCTGCGGCTCCGGGCACCGGCGGCGTGCTGGCTCCGCCTCCCCTGCATCCCCCGCCTCCCCCGGGGCCGGCGCCCGAGTTGTCGGACGCGCTCGTGGGGGCCGCCTTCGAGGCGGTAGCCGATGCCCCGCGACGGTCGCCATGGGAGGACGCCGGCGAGGCATCGGAGAGCGGCGGCCCGATCGCGGCCGAAGCCCTCGACACCGGCACCGCACCCGAAACAGGCCCACCGGGCGGCGTCGTGGAGAGGGACACCGACGGCTTGGACCAGGTCGTCGACGCCGAACTCGTCGCCCCTGACCAGGCCCGCGCAGAGCCGGACCCGTCGGCGCTGCGCCCTATGCCCAGCCGGACCCCCGGACGAGGACCGGCCGACCCACGAGAGGAGAAGGAGCACATGGCGAAGCGAGCGAGCGTGGCCCGCCGGAACTCCGGCACGGGGGTGGATTCGCGGCACGAAACCGAGATCACCCTCGACGACGCGCTGTGGCGGCTGAACTCCACCGCGGACCTGTCGCTGCGCACCGGCGAGGAGACCCAGCGTCTGGCGGCGAACCTGCGCGCCCTCGCGTCCAACCTGGACGCGCAGGCGATGGACCTGGCCGCCGCGCACAACGTGACCGGCGCGAAGACGCAGGCCGCGATGGCACAGCTGCTGGAGCAGGTCCAGGCCACGGCGAAGGCGGCCGGGGAACTGGCGACGCGGGCGATGGACGCCGCCGAACTGGCGGAGGTCGCCAACCACGAACTCAACGACGCGTACCGGCCGGTGCAAGTCGCCACGGCCGACGCCGGGCTGGCGCTGCCGTCCGCCCGCGCCCACAACAACGACTGACCGACCGAGCTCACCAACCGACGAGAGCCCGACGAGAGAGGAGGCGGCGATGGGAAGCGAACTCGTTCCCGTCAACACCGGCAGCGTGGCGCTGGCCGGCGACGCCGCAGGGTTCCACACCCTGCAAGCCGAGCTGGAACAGCTCGCACAGCAGGCCGAGACGCTGCAGGAGATGGCCGGGCAGATCGCCCGGAAGATGAACGACAACGCGGACCTGGCGGCGGCCACCGCCGAACAGACCGCCGCCGCCGAGGTCGCGCGCCACCACGTCGCCCAAGTCCAAGAGGTCGCGTCCGCGCTGGACGCCGCCGCCGCCGGGGCGAAGGCGCTCGCGGCCAAGGCCGACACGATGGCCGCGACCGCCCGCGCGGTCAAGGCCGCACACAACGCCGAGTACCGCGGCATCTACGAAGCCGACAAGGCCAGCCCGGTGCCCATGGCCAAGCCCGGGTTCTACCGCCAACGCTGACCCCGCGTCAGCGTGCGCCGGGCAAGCCGCCCGGCTCCGCACCACAACCGCACACCACCACCCGTGAGGGCCGCCCCGGCAACGCGCCGGGGCGGCCCCTCACTGTGTTCGCGTCCGGGAGGGACGACCATGATGAACACCGTCGACAAGACGGCTCCGGCCCCCGGGCGGCGCGTCCCCGCCCGGGCGCTGCGCCGCCGCCTGGAAGCCGAGCGGTACGCGTACGTCGCGGCCACGGCCGGGACGATCTGCGTGCCGCACCTGTACCCGAGCGCGGACGCCGCCATCGCGGCCCTGGGCGTCGCCGGAGCCGCCGGGGCGTGGCTGTACCGCAAGACCACACGGGCGGACGACAACGACGACGCCCGCCTGCGGCTGCTGCGCTCCTACCAGCGCTCCCTCCCGCTGCTGACCGGCGCGGGGCTGTACTGCGCGAACAGCGCGGTGCCGGGCACCTCGTGGTGGCAGGTCGCGCTCCCGGCCGCGTGGGGCGCGCTGATGAGCTGGATGACGCCGATCACCCGCGCCGCCGGACTCACCGCCGACACGGCCACACCGGGCGGCGACCAGGACGACGCGCCGGTCGGGTACGCCGCGTTCCTCGAGTACCAGTGGCAGGCCGCGGGCATCGCACCCGGCACCAAGCTCACCCAGATCCACCAGTTCGACCCGGCCGCTCCGGACTTCGAGGCGGTCATCGTCGCGCAGCCCGGCAAGGCGATCCCCAAGCTCAGCTCGGTCGCGCTCGCGGCGGTGTTCGACTTCCCCGAGCACACCGTGACCGTCGCCCCGGTGCCCGGTTCGGGGCCCGGCCGCCTGCGCCTGACCGCCCGACCGACGCTGCGCGACATGTCCACCGGCGAAGGCCTGGCCGGGCTGTGGGAGGAGAAGGTGTCCGGACCGGGCGGCGCGGCACCGGGAATGCTGCTGGTCGACCACCGCATCGAGCCGGACCGGATCGTGCTCCGGGTCGAAGCCGAAGAGGGCAGGCTGATCAACCTGCCGCAGAAGCTCCTCGCCCGCGCGCTGGGCATCGACAACCTGGACCTGCTGGTCATCGAGACGAACCAGCTCGGCGGCGCAGTGGTGTTCATCTACCAGGAGCACCCGCTGCTGGAGGTCCCCGAAGCCACCATCGAAGACCTGACCATGGACACCAAGGGCCGCATCCGGATTGGGCTGCGGCACGACGGCCGCGCCGCCCGGTTCCCGCTGTGGAACCCGGTGCTGGGGGCGATCACCGACCTGTTCGTCGGCGCCCCCGGCGCGGGCAAGTCCGTGCTCCTCAACACCATCATCGCCGCGGAGCGGATCTCCGGGGTGGTGAGCATCGTCGCCGACGCCCAGGACGGCATGTCGCTTCCCGAGGCGAACGGCCGCACCTACCACTTCGGCGCGGGGATCGCCGCGGTCGCCGCGACCCTCGCGGCCGCGTACGAGGTCGCGCGGCACCGGCAGAAGGTCAGCTCCGCGAACGGGTGGGGCGGGTTCTCGCTGAACGACCCGTGGCCGCTGGCGAACCTGACCCTGGACGAGCTGAACCTGATCCTCGCCGAGGACGCGGACGTGCCCAAGGAGTTCCAGACCTGGGTCGTCGGCATGATCGCCGCGTTCCAGTCCACGGGCCGCAAGTTCGGCATGGGGCTGCGCTTCGCGGCCCAGTCCATCCATCTGGAGGACCTGGGCGACAAGGCGAAGATCCGGTCCAACGCCAAGAACGGCACCGTGTGGATGGGCAGGACGAACTCCACCCTGACCTCGCGGATGGCCACCGACGGCGTCATCCCGGCCGGGGTGACCCTGGACCCGATCGGCGCCACGTTCAACGAAGGCGACGCGGTCGACGCGGCGTTCCTCGGCCAGGACCCCGAGGACGGCCCGGTCACCGCCGGCATGGGCTGGTGCATCCAGGGCGGCAACGTGTTCCTCGCCCGCGCCTGGCGCGCGGAGAAGGTCAACAAGACGTTCCCGCGCCTGATCGAGCTGTACGAGTCCGCGCCGATCCCCGGCCTCACCCCGGAAGAGGACGCGATCTTCCAAGCGGCATACGCCGACGCGCTGCCGTACGCCGAACGCCTGCTCGCGGGCGACGTCGGCGACGACCTGGACGACGACGGCGAAAGCGGCAGCAACCGCAAGAACGGCAACAAGGGCGGCAATCGCGGTACAGCCGCGCCGAGTTGGAAGCCCCCCGCGCACCCCGCCCCGAGCGGCGGCCCGAGCCTGGGCGACCGCATCGTCCGACTGCTCGGCCAAAACGGCGCCACGCCCGTCAAGCGGCTGCGCGAGCAACTGCCCGACGTACTCGGCAGCAGCGTCAGCGACGCCCTGACCGTGCTGCACGACAAGGGCCGCGTCGAACGCGCCAGCCACGGCGTGTGGCAGCTCCCCGGCAAGCCCGCTCCCGCGGCTGCGCCCGAGGGCGACCTGGTCCGGTAACACCCCTGCTGGTTCCTGCCCCCACGGTCCGGCCGCACCCCGATCCGGGTGCGGCCGGTGCCGCGGGCGCACGACCCTGCCCGACCACCCCATCCATTCCTGGAGTGATCACTGATGTCTCGCACCCGAACCCTCACACGCTGGCTGCGCCGCACCGCCGTCCTCGCGGCCACCACCCTCGCGCTCGCCCTGGTGCCCGCGGTCGCCTTCGCAGCCGGGGACGCCCCCGCGGCCCCCGCCGCGCCGCAGGTACCGACCGCAGGGACCGGCGGCGGCGCGGTGTCCGCGACCACCGGCGTCATCGCCATCTGCGCCGCCCTGTTCCTGGCGTGGAAGCGCGGCTCGCTGCTCCTGGTCCTGCTCGGCATCGCCGCCGGAACCATGCTCTCCAACACCCAGTTCGCCAGGTCGCTCTCGGACATGGCCGACGGCCTGATCCGCGCCGTCATCGACGCCGTCTCCGGCATCTTCGCCTGACCGGGCCCTGCCCAGTTCGGCGCAGCGGGGTGTCCGGCCGCAGGCAACGCGGCCGGACACCCGCACTCGATCCTTCCCCGCCTGGGCCACACCGATGGGCGCTGCCGCACACACGCGGCAGCGCCTTTCCGTCTGCCCCAGACAAGACACCCCGCTCCCCCACCGAACCCGGAGGTTCACACCGCCATGACCGAGCACACACCCACCACCGGGGCCTTGGTCCCCCGCAATACCTCGCGTGTCCTGGAGGGCGCCGTCGAACTGTCCGCCGAACGCATCCCCGACCCGGGCGCGTCGATGGTGTGGGTCCAGACGGCTGCCGGGTCCGCGCTGATTCCCAAGGAGAGCCTGCCACCCGAGTTCTTCGACCCGACGCTCCTTGCGGCCTACCAGCCCCGCGACTTGGCCCCGCAGCCGGTCGTCGACCCGATGGCGCAGCGGATCGTCGCGGGAGGCGTCGCCGTCGGCGCGGCCGGCGCCGGAGTCGGCTGGGGTATGGGCCAGGCCCTGATGGGGATTGCCGCGTTCAGCGGCAGCGGCACCGTCCTGGGGATGCTGCTCGGGCTGCTGTTCGCCCGGGCCTTGGGTCCGTCGACGACCGTGCACCACCACGAGACGCACGTCACCCACCGCAGCCTGCTGGCGCGCTCTTCGGTGACGACCAGCGGCGGTGCCCGGTGACCCGCCGCGACGACACCGCGCCGGGCGACGGTATTCCTGCGGCCGCCGCGCCGTTGCGGGTTTCGCGGCGTACGCGCCGGGTGCTGCGGGCGCTGGCCGTGTTGGAGTCCGCGAACGGGTGGCAGGTCGCCCGCGCGGCCCGGTTCACGGTCAGCGGGGTGTACCCGGTGCTGCTCAGGTTGGAGCGGGCGGGCTGGGTCACCTCGTGGTGGGTCCCCGGCCCCGAACGGCGGCGGCGTGTGTACGCGTTGTCCCACGCGGGCCGCCAGGGGTTCGCCGACCTCACGGAGCGGCGGGCGGCGCGCGGGTGAGCGACGACGACGCGGCGCTGCGCCGGTTCGACCAGCTCGCCGCGCGGGCCTACGCGGAGCGCCGCCTGACGCCGGGCACCCGGGACCTGGTCCTGGCGCTCGGCTGGGCGGCGCTGCGCGACCCGCGCCGGCACCGCCCCGGCACCTCGGTGTGGGAGCGCGCCCGCGACGCGCTGAACACGAGCAACACCGGTGTGTGGCAGGCCATTGCGGACGACGTGCCGCGCTACGAGTACCACTGGCACAGCGCCCCGCGCGGCTGCCAGGCGCCGATGGTCCGCGTCGACCGGCTGTGCGGGCGCACGACATCGCTGGACTTCGCCGAGTTCGACCCGGTGACCGGCTGGATGACCAGCTGGGGCGTCTGCTCCCGCTGCCGCGCCGCGATGCGGCCCGTCCACGACCGCGCCCGCGGCAGCAGGGACCGCGCCCCGGAACCCATCCCGAACACCGGCGGGCTGCTCCCCCTGTTCTTCACCTGGGACTGGGAACGGCGCTACTGCCGGGCGGAAGAGCTGATCCGGTACCGCCCCGACTGGGAGCCGCCCCCGTACGGGCTGTCCGCCGACGCCTGGCCTGCCGTGCCCGGCACCACGGCGGCGCAGGCCTTCCCCAAGCTCCGCCTAGTCGCCTCCGACGGCGAGTTCGTCGGCAGCGACCAGGCCGTCCCGGCGATGCCGTGAACGACGCCGACCCAGCCATCCGACCCGTTCCCGCCTCGGCGGCATTCCCGGCTGCCCGGACACAGGAGACCCCAGCAGTGACCAGCGAAACGACCACCAAAATGACCACCCACACGCCCGCGATGCCGACCCGCGACACCGAACTGCCCGTCCCCGCGTGGGTTCCCGCAGGCCTGGACGTCCCGAGTCTGATCGTCCTGATCGGTGCCGCGGGCGCCGGCAAGTCGACGGTGGCCGCCGCGTTCCCCGCTTCCTGGCGGCTGTCCCTGGACGCATGCCGCCAGCAGGTCAGCGACGACGCGGGCGACCAGACGGCCACCCCCGACGCGGCGAACGTGCGCGACCACATCCTCTCCGCCCGCCTGTCCCGCGGCCTGCCCACGGTCCTGGACGCCACCCACACCGACACCGGACTGCGCCAGTGGCTGGCGAAGCTGGCCTTCGCCTGGGAGATGCCCGCCGTGGCGATCACGGTGCGCACCCTGCTGGAGGTCTGCCAGGCGCGGCAGGCCGCACGGCCGGAGAACCGGCAGGTCCCTCTGGACACGGTCGCGACGCAGCACGCCGCGGTGCCCACCGCCGAGCAGCTGTACGCCGAGGGCTTCGGCCAGGTCTGCGACGCAGCTGCCCTGGACCTGCTCGGCATGCTCCTGGCCCGATCGGCGGCCACGCCGCCGGACATGCTCGCCGACGTCCGCGCCGCGTTCGGTGACGACCTGGCCGACGTGTTTGCGTTCGACCCCGACAGCGAGGACTCGCACGGGGTGTTCGCCGTCGCCGGGCGCGAAATCACCGTGCGCTGGTGGGACGGCGGCGGCGCGTACGCGCCGCACTGGCAGGCCCGCATCGACACCGAGTGGTGCGGCTGTGGCGGCTACGTGCTGTGGGCAACGGTCGTCGACGCCGTCGACCTGCTGGCGGTCTACCGCGGTGAGGTGCCGGACGACCTGCACTGCGACCGCTGCGACGTCCCGGCCTGAACACAGCATTCTTCCACGGCGCTTCTCCCCTTTGATCGTTCAACCGGCCCGATCGGAGCTGTGTGATGAACCACCCGGCAATCTCCTCCCGATTCCTCAAGTCCGAGCAGTTCGTGGCGGCCCGCGCGTGGGCGGCGCTGCTGTGCTGGAGCGCCGCCCGTGGCGCCGTGTCTGTCGGCATGCTCGTCAGCGCGCTGGTCTGGCTCGCGCCGTGGTGGGCTGCGATCTCCCGCCCGGCCGCGTCCGGCGCGGCGCTGGTCTGCGTGGCCGGCGCCGTCCTGGTCCGAGACGCCTGCCGGTGGGCTGGTGACGTCCTCGCTCCCCCGGCGTGCGCGCCGTCGGCGGACCTGCACTACCGCGAGTACGCCGCCGCGTCGGTCCCGTGCGCCTGCGGCCACTCCGCCGCACCAGCAGACACCCCCGCCCGGCGCATCCACCGCATCCGCCGCCCGACCTGAGTATCCGGCGTCCGTGCCGCCCCGAACCTGCGCGAACTGCGGTGTCGGGGCGGTGCGGGGCCTGAACCGCCTGTCCCGTGCCCGACGCCACGATCGCCCAGGAGGCGACGATGCCCACCCCGAAACTGCCCCCGCCCCAGCCGAACCCGTCCTCGAACCCCCACTACCACCCGTGGGTCAAGCGGCCCAGCCAGTGCAGCCGCAACGGCCGCTGCATCGCCGGATCCCGCCACACGGGCACCTGCATCGTGCCGCCGCGCGGCTGACCCACCGCGCACCGTCCCACCTGTCCACCGCGGCCCCCGCCCGGCACGACGCCGTGCGCACCTCCGGCCGCCGGTAGCCCCCGCATACCCGGCTTCCGTGCCGCCCCGACCCTGCGAACAGCAGCGGTCGGGGCGACGCGGTGGCCTGCCACGCCAGGCCCCGCAGCAAGCCTCCACCCCCGAACTTGCAGGAGGACACCCCGTGACCCACCCCGACAACCCCGCCGCGACCCGGCACACGGACACCGAGTGGTCATGCCGGTGCGGGGCCCGCAACCCTGAGCAGGCCGAGGTGTGCCGGAACTGCGAGCGCGCGTCGGGCACCTGCGCCGACCTGAACCGCGGCACGCGGACCGGCTTCCGCGAACACAGCGCCCTCCCGGACGCGACCGACTGGGAACTCGCCTACCTGGCCAGCGAGATCCGCCGCTCGGCGCGGTACAGCGACGACCCGCACGCCGACCTGGACTGGCGCCTGCGGCGGACGTTCACCACTGCCGAGGCCGCCCGGGCCGACGCCTACCTGCGTGCCGGGATCCACGACACCGGCCGTCTCGCCGAGATCGAGGCACGGCTTGGCGACGCGACCGGCGACGCCGCCTGGCTCGTACGCCAGTTGAAGGCGGCGTGGGCGCGCCTCGACGAGGCGAAGGACCGGCTCGACGGCGGCAGCCTCGTCGCCCGCAACCACCTTGCCTCGGCCATCGGCTACGTGCCCTACAGCCGCCGCTGACCTGCTGTGCCCGGGCGCGGTGGCCTGCCACACCGGTTGTATCCACGTCCGCGCGCACCACGGCACGGCCTCCACCGATCCCAACCCGCCCGGCGCCGTGACGCGCGGCGCCGGGGAAGGAGACGAGCAGCAGTGACTGCCGAAACCATCCGGACCACCGCGGGGCCGGGCGCCTTCGTGCCCGGTCCCGCCCGGACCATCCTCGCGGCCGCGCAGGCCGCCGTCCGCGCGGCGCAGGAGCGCGCCGCGCGTGAGGCCCGCGAACGGGACGGCCGGACCGCCGCCGACGCCGCGGAGGCCGCGGTGTTCTTCGTGAAGCAGAAGCTCGGCGCCGTCGCCGAACCCGTGCAGGACGCCGACGCGTGGATCGGCTACCCGCCGCTGCGCCCCGGCGAGGACTGCGCCGTCCGTATCTCGTTCACGGTCACGGCGTCGGCCGTCGCCTGGCTCGGCGCCGGCGCCTACCCGGCGTCGGGGATCTGGCTCCACTTCGAGCACCGCCAGCGGCAGACCGGCGCGTCCGGCTGCCTGACGGTCGTCACGCGCTGCGTGTGCGGCCGCCACCGCGAGCGGGAGATCGGCGACATGTACGGCCTGGCCGACGCGCTCGACCAGGCCGTGGCCCCGGCCGGCGACTGCGACCGGGCCTGCACCGCGTACCAGCGCGACAAGGACCGCTCCCGCGCGTGCGACTGATCCGCGTACCCGCCACGACGAAGGGGCGCACCTCCCACCTGGGGAGGGCGCCGCTTCCTTCATGTGTCCCGCGGCGCGGGGCAGATCGGAGACCACCGCGATGCCCTCCCGAACCCCGCTCCGGCGGGGACACCTGCACCCGGCCCGGCTCGCCGCCGCGGCCGCCGTGCCGCTCGCCGCGCTCGCCCTCGCCCTCGCCGACAACTGGCGCATCCGCCGCCGCCTCGAGGAGGCCGACCGCGACGAGCTGACCGGCCTCCCCCGCCGTCAGGCCCTCACCGCCCGCGGCGAGCGGCTGCTTGCCCGCCGCACCGGCGACGTCCTGGTCCTCCTGCTGGACCTGGACGACTTCAAGCGCATCAACGACGACTACGGGCACGCGGCAGGCGACCAGGTCCTGGACGCCGTCGCCGCCCGGCTCCTGGACTGGACCGCCGCACGCGGCGGCATGGCCGCGCGACTGGGCGGCGACGAGTTCGCCGCCGTCGCCCGCGTCCCCCGCCGCCGGGTCCACCCGGAGCTGGAGACGCTGCCGACGGCGCTGGAACGGCCCGTCCGGTACGGGGACCACGTCCTCAAGATCCGCGTGTCCGTCGGCGCCGCGCACGCCGCGGACCTGCCCGACGCGTCGTGGAGCACGCTGCTGCGCGTCGCCGACGTCGGGATGTACCGCACCAAGACCCTGCGGCAGGAAGGCTGGTCGACCGGCCCGTGCCTGGCGCACGCCGCCGACGCGAACGCCCCGACGGTCAACGGCCGCCGCCAAGGCCGCCCGGGCACCCATCGGGTCCCGGCCGCCCGCACCAGCGCCGACACCGCGGACGGCGCGGGGACGGGGGCGGGCAGGTGACCGCCGTCTGTTTCGTCGACGAAACATGCCCGGTGCGGGCGTTGACGCTGCACCAGCCGTGGGCCCACGCCATCGCGCACCTGGGCAAGGACGTGGAGAACCGGCGCCGCCGCACGAACTTCCGCGACGGCCTGGTCCTCGTGCACGCCGGGGCCCGCGTCGACCAGGACGCGATGCAGGACCTGCCTGCTGACGTGGCCGCCGCCATGCCGTCGCGGGCGGTCGTAGCCGTCACCCGCATCACCGACGCCCACCCGGACTGCGGTGGCACGTGCAGCAGTTGGGCGCAGCCCGGTGCGTGGCACTGGCGGCTCGCCGACACCGTCGCCCTCTCCACACCGGTCCCCGCGTCCGGCGCCCAGGGCCTATGGGTGCCCGACCCGCAGCTGCGGCGCCGGGTGACCCGCGCGCTGCCCGCCCACGCCGCGGCGCGCCTGGTGCCGCTGCTCTCCCCCGCCTCAACCCCGTGATCGAGAGGACCGCTCTGCGCATGGTCACCCAAGACCGCTCCCCCGACCCGCTGTTCACCCCGACCCGGACCGCGCTGCTGGCGGCTCTCCTCGCCCCGGCCCCGCACTTCGCGGTGTCCGACGGCCGGACCCACGACGGCGGCGCCGGACACGCCACCGTGCTCGCCGCCGCCCACACCGCGGACCTGCTCGCCGCCACCGACGCCGCGCCCCATCGCGCGGTCACCGGACTGGACCGGCCGCGCGCCTGGACCGGCTACCCGATGGTGCCCGCCTCCGCGTGGCGCCTGCTCCCGCTGTCGCCGTCCGCGACGGTGTGGCTCGGGTCGGGAGTGTGGCTGCGCCACCAGACGGACCCCGTCGCCGGGGCATGGCTGTCCGGCACGGTCCGCCACACCTTGACCGTCGTCGCGTCGTGCGGCTGCGGCAGCGTCCGCGAGCGGGTCTGCCGCGACGTGTTCGCCCTGGCGGCCGCGCTGGACGCCGCGTTCGCCGCCGACCGGCCGTGCGACGGATCGTGCCCGCGCCGGGACGCCCGGCTGCGCGAGCACGCCGCCCGGCTCACCTACCCGTGAAGGAGACCGCCGTCGTGACCACATCCGCCGGGGCGCGCATGGCCGCTACCTATGCCCTGCTCAGGGGCGCCGCGGACATCGCGGACCACTGGGTCCAGACCGACGCCCAGGCCGTCACCAAGAGCGCCCAGGGCAAGCAGGCCTCCGCGGGCCGCGCCGCATGCGGGCGCCACGTCGCGGCCTACGTCGCCGTCCAAGGGCTCGCTCTGCTGGCCGGGAACCGTGCGCTGGACCTCGGCCTCAGCCGCCGCCGCATCGCCGCGGCCCTGGCGATCAGCGGCGTGACCCACTACGCGGCGGACCGCCGCGAACCCCTCAAGCGGCTGGCCCACGCCACCGGCAAGGGGAACTTCTGGGACCTGGCCCCGCCGCTCGGGGGCGCGTACGCGCTCGACCAGGCCTGGCACCACGGCGCCGAGCTGGCCGCCGCAGTCGTCGCCGCCCGGCCCTGAACGGCCGGCCGCAACCGATCAACCCTGCGGGCCACTTCGCACCAGCAAGCACCGCCCGCGCATCCGGCGCGGGCCCGAGACCACACCGGAGAACACCCCTCATGGCCAGCTACACCCTCGACATCGGCGACAGCACGACGCCGGTCGACCAGCAGTCCTGGCAGATGGACGGCGCGTTCTGCCCCGAGCCGTCCCCCGCCCCGTGCGGCCTCGCCGCCGCCAGCGGCACCAGCCACTGGACCCGCACCAGCGCGACCACCACGGTCCGCAGCTACACCTACGGCTGCCTGGCCGGCCACACCTGGAGCCGCGACGTGCCCGGGCACTGCACCGACCGGCCCACCGACAACACCGACGCCGACACCGCGGCCGACGAGAACGCCCGGTTCGCGCACGCCTGACCACGCCCTGGGGCGGCCGTCTGACCCACCAGATCGTCGGCCGCCCCAGGCCCCCTGAAACCCAAACGAGCACAGGAGATCACCAGCATGACGTCCCCCGACGCCGACCGCCCCGCATTCCGCCGCACCCGCCGCGCCCTGGACTGGAAGACCATCACCGACGGCGCCCGCCTCGAGTACACGCCCGCGAACGGCGAGCCGGTGATCGTGAGCATCACCGGCCGCACGACCGAGCACCTGCTCGCCCACCCCACCGGGAAGCGCCGCGCCGACGACCAGCTGGCCATCCCGCGCGCCGACGTCGCCGCCGGACGCGTCGCCAAGCCCCGCGCCCGCAAGCGCGCCATCGGCTACGCCGAAGTCCTCGGCGGCGTCCTGGCGTGGTGCCGCTGCTGCGACTGGGAGGCCCACGAGCCCCAGGGCATCAAGGCCGCCGCCGAGTACACCTTCCAGGTCGGGCACCCCCGCTGCCCGGGCGGCCCCGGAGCGGAGACGAACCGGTGACCGCCCCCGCCCGCTCCGTGGAGGAGTTGATCGGCGCGGACCGCGCCGGACTGTGGGCGGTCGACCGGGCGCGCGAGTACACCGACCGCGACGGCCTCTCGTCCGAGGCGGCGCTGCGGTGGGTGTGGGCGCAGGCCGACGCGGGCGACCCGCTGGTGCTGGCCGGCCCGGGCCAGGTCTGGCGGCTGCCGGACGACGTCGACCCGGGCAAGGTCGGCGCCCCGGCCAGCGTCCTGCTGGTCTTCGAGCGCCTGCACGAGCCCGCCCGCGTGGAGGTCCGGCTCACCGGGGACGGCACCAAGCCCGGCACTCGCGCTGTCTTCCCGGTCGACGTGTTGCGTCCGTACACGCTGACGACCTGGATGGCCTGGGGCGCCTTCGCCGACGACCAGGCCGACGACCAAGCCGACGACGCGCCCACCGGTGCGGCGGCCGCGGACGGCGAGCCGTGACCGCATACGGAAGTCTACCGGCCGCGGCTGGCGCCCGACGGGATGTTCACCCGCCGCCAACTCAGGTCCCGGGGCCTACGCCCGAACGGGCAGGCCCCCGTCGGTGAGATCAGGTATCGGCGCAGCCCCGCGTACCTGTATTGGCTGCACCTGGCGGCGCCGGTGCGTCCGATGACACCGCGCAAGCAGGCCGCGCTGGACGCGGCGATGCGTGCGCGGCGCACCTGCCCGGACTGTCGCATCGAGCGGGAGTACTGCATCCCGCGTCGCTACGGCCGGTGCTGGCCCTGCGAAGACGCCAACAGGTGACCAGCGCACGGAGACCAGCACTGCCCGCCTCTGGCGGTTCCCTGTGCCGCCCCACCAACACGCGCGTGGGTGGGGCGGTGCGGAGGACCGGACAGCCCGGCCCGACACCACCACTGGGAGCACGAGTGATTCCCACCGTTCGCGATATGGAGGCCGTCCACCACGGCATCGCCGTGGCCGCGCCCGGCGACGACGACCACACGTTCGGGTTCCTGGCATTGGGGCACCACAGCCCGCGCCGGGTCATGGCGGCGTTCCTCGCCCTCGACAAGAGCACGTACGGCGAACTCCCGGCAGCTGCGCAGCTCGGTCCGCTGCTCCCGGAAGTCCGGCACGCCTGGGGCGTCTTCACCGCCGGCACCGACGAGGACAACCACGTCTGGACCTACCGGCAGCTCGCCGAACACATTCCCGGGGCCGTGCCCGTCACGGTCCTGGACCTGGTCTGACCGCAAGCCCGATCGTCTCGGGGCGGCCGTCTCTCCCGCAAAGACAGTCGGCCGCCCCGAGCCCCGCCATCCCGTCAAGCACCACCCAGAGAGAGCAGGGAAATTCCAGCATGACGTACCCCGACCCCCGCCCGCGGATCATCGCCGTGATCTGCGGGTCGATGCGGTTCCCGGACGAACTCGCCGACGCCGCTTGGCGCGAGACGATCGCCGGGCACATCGTCATCGCCCCGCACGTGAACATGCACCGGTCGCACCCGATGTGGCTGGACCCGGCCGACGCCGAGCGCATCAAGACCGAGCTGGACGCGCTGCACCTGGACAAGATCCGCATGGCGCACCAGGTCCTGGTGGTCAACCCCGGCGGCTACATCGGGCAGTCCACGCGCCGAGAGATCGAGTTCGCGCGGAGCCTGGGCACGCCGGTCCGGTACACCGCCGACTCCGACAAGCCGCCCGCCGACCCCGCGCAGATCGCCGAGGCCGTCGCGCAGCTGCAGGCCGACACCACCAACGGCGGCATGGTCGCCCGGTGCGGCGACCGGATGGCCGACCTCCACGACGCCGTCACCCAGGCCCGCGCCGAGGACAGCGCCGGTCCCGCGGCGTGTTTCGTCGACGAAACCGCGCCGGAGGCAGCGACGTGAGCGCGCCTGCGACGCTCGCGCCCCGGCCGCACCCGGACGGCACCGAGCCGTGCCTGCGCCCCGACGTCGACCCCGACGTCTTCTTCCCCGACTACGAGAGCGACGCCGCGCTCGCGGCCGCCGCCGTGTACTGCCGTGCCTGCCCGCGCATCGCCGAGTGCCTGGCTTGGGCCGTCGACTCCGGCGAGGCCGGCATCTGGGCCGCCACCACCACCGCCCAGCGCGCACAGCTGCGCGAGCAGCACGGCATCACCACCCGAATCCCCGGACTGACCCTGAATGAGGTCGCGACCATGACCACCGCACTCAAGCCCTCCCCCGCCGCCTACGCACCCGGTACGCCCGACGCGGTGGCGGCCGAACTCGCCCGCCAGGCCGACGCCGACGACGCCCCGCGCCGCACCAGCCCGTGGGAGGACGTCGCCGCGGACCTGGCCGAACAGATCCGCTCCGGCGCCCTGCCGGAAGGCGCGGCCGTCCCCACGCTGAAGGAACTCGCCGACACCTACGACGTGTCCATCACCGCCGCCCAGCGCGCCGTCAGCCAACTCGACCACGACGGCCTGGTCTCCAGCGGGGGCCGCGGCCGCCGGACCATCGTCACCCCGACCGCCGACCAACCCGCGACGGCCGGCGCGCTCCCGCCCGAGCCGGGGCCTGCCCCCGAGCCTGCCCCCGAGCCCCTGCCCGGAGATGGGCCGGTCAGAGCCGAACCGCCGTCGATCGCCGACGTCATCGCCGCCGCGCGTGCCACCGGCGACCCCAAGCTGACCGCGCAGGCCGACAAGACCGCCACCGCCATCGACGCCCTGGCGGCCCTGGTCGGCGAGCACCAGGCGCTCGCCGCCGCCCAGAGGGACGTCGCATGGCTGGAAGCCCAGCTCGCCGCCGCCAAGGCCAAGGTCCGCGGCATCAAGCAGGGCAAGACCGCGCCCAAGACGCAGCCCGCCGCCGACACGGCCGTCGGCCGCCGCGCGGTCGACCCCAGGCGGGTGCGCGCGTGGGCCGCCGACAACCACATCGACTGCAACAGCCAGGGCATCGTGCGCCGCGAGGTCGTGGACGCCTACCTCGCCGCGATGCACGCCGAGGGGGCGCTGGGATGACGCCGCCCCTGCGCTCGTGGCGCATCGACACCGTCCTCGGTCCCAGGCAGGCGGCCGAAGCCGTCTACACCCTCGCCGCCACCTACCGGCGACAGGACCGACTCAGCGACGGCGCCGCGTTCCGCGCGGCCTGCGAAACGCTCGCCTCCGGCTCAGCCTGGCTGCTCGCCCGCCGCGGGCAGACCTGGGAGCTGGGCGGCGCCTACTTCGCGACCGCCGAGATGCCGCGCCGGATCAAGGTCCTCGTAGTCCTCCCGGCCTGCGGCCGGCACCCGATGCGGATCCGGTTCGCCGACCTGTCGCGCCGGTGGCGCCCGTGGGGTTCGCGGCGGCGGTACCTGAGGGTCGACGACCTGGACGCCTGCTACGCCCTGACCGCGTGGCCGAACCCGCCGAAGCGGAATCGGTACGCGCGGTGAGCGGCGGCACCGCGATCGAGTGGACCCGCGGGGACGACGGCTCGCCCGGGGCCACGTGGAATCCCGTGTCCGGATGCGACCGGATCTCTCCTGGTTGCCGGAACTGCTATGCGCTGGCGATGGCGAAGCGGCTGCAGGCCATGGGCGCCGCGAAGTACCAGACGGACGGGCACCCGGTCACCAGCGGACCGGGGTTCGGCGTCGCCGTCCACGAGGCGGCGCTCCCCGAGCCGCTGCGCTGGCGCAAGCCGCGACGGGTCTTCGTCGGGTCGATGACCGACGCCGCGCACGCCCGAGTCCCCCGCGGCTTCCTCGCGCGGATGTTCGCGGTCATGGCCCCCGCGCCCCAACACACGTTCCAGGTACGACGGTTCGGTGGCCCGGTCCTCAGAGACGTACCTGATTCAGGTGTGGCCTCAAGCCGCGTCCCCGGACACCTCGTACCGGCTATCCCCCGAATACGCTGCACAGCTCGGACTCACGGTGCCTCAACCGGACCACGAAACCTAGTGCCCCATGTCGGCCCGCAGGACGGCGACGAGCATGCCGCGGAGGCATTGGCGGAAGAAGTTAATCAGCCCCCCAAGACCGCCAGTCGAGTTGATGAGAACCTTTGAATTTCCCCACCTGGTGCTCAGTGCTGGGCCAAACATGCTCGGTTGATGTCCCCACCTTTGGGTGGTCGTTGCGGGCGTGTCGGATGTTGAGCTGTTCGGGTGGTTATGCCTGTGTGTGCTGGGAGTTCGGCCTTCGGGGGCCTGGATGCTCACACAGGAGGAAGACGTGGATGCGCACGCGCTGCGTCGGCAGGGGTGGTCGATCTCGGCGATCGCCCGGCATCTGGGGCGGGACCGCAAGACGATCCGCGCGTACCTGAACGGGGAACGCGCGCCGGGTGAGCGGCGGCCGGCTCCGGACGCGGTGGTGCCGTTCCTGTCGTACTGCCGCCAACGACTCGCGGACGACCCGCACCTGTGGAGCCGGGTGCTCTTCGATGAGGTCGCCGAACTCGGCTACCAGGGTGCGTATTCGACGTTCACGCGCGCGTTGCGGCGACATGCGGTGCGTCCGCACTGCGAGCCGTGTCACGCGACGCGGGGCCGCGACTCGGGGCTGATCCGGCACCCGCCGGGCGCGGAGATCCAGTTCGACTGGCTGGAGCTGCCGGATCCGCCGGAGGCGTGGGGCGTCGGGACGCACGCTCACCTGCTGGTCGGAGCGCTCGCGCATTCGAGCCGGTGGCGCGGGGTGCTGGCGCCGACGGAGGACTTCCCGCACCTGGTCCAGGCGTTGGACGAGGTACTGCGCAAGCTGGGCGGCACCGCCAGGAGGTGGCGGTTCGACCGGATGGCGACGGTCTGCTACCCGTCCAGCGGCCAGGTCACCAAGCCGTTCGCCGGCGTCGCCAAGTACTACGGCGTCGGGGTGGACATCTGCCCCCCACGGCGCGGGAACCGCAAGGGCGTGGTGGAGAAGGCGAACCACTCCGCCGCCCAGCGATGGTGGCGCACGCTGCCGGACGGGCTGACGGTCGAGCAGGCTCAGACCGGGGTGGACAAGCTCGCCCGGCGGATGGACGCGCGGCGCCGCCGGTTCGAGGGAGTGGTGACCACGGTCGGCGAACTGGCCGATTCGGAGCCGCTGTTGGAGATCGAGCGGCTGCCTTATCCGGCGGAGCTGGACGAGGAGCGCACGGTCACCGCGCAGGCCCTGGTCCCGTTCGGTGGGAACTTCTACTCGGTGCCGCCGGGGCTGTCGGGGCTGCGGGTCCACGTCCGGCACCGCCTCGGCGAGGACCACCTGGACATCGCCACTGCGGGCCGGGCGGTGATCGCCCGGCACCGCATCGCGCCGCGCGGGTCGGGCCAGGTCGTCCGCGACGCCGGGCACGTAGTCGCCGAACAGGCGGTGCTGGCCGCGTCCTCGGACCGGGCGCCCTGCAAGACCAAGGTCCGCCGGCCGCTGTCGGACGCGGCGAACGCCGAGGCCGAGCGGTTGCGGACCGAGCGCGCGGGCGGGTCGACCGCCGAGCGCGTGGTGATCGACCTGAACCACTACGCCGCTGTCGCCGACCGGCTGCGGCGGGCACCGGAACCACGGGAGGGGACGCAGGAGTGAGCACACCGCCGATGCAGATGAGCGAGGCCCGGCGCTACCAGCAGTTGCGCGGGCACCTGTCCTATCTCAAGCTCAACGACGCCGCTGAGGCGCTGAACCGGGTCTTGGATCAGGCACGCACCGAGCCGCTGTCGATCACCGCGGCTTTGGAACGGCTGCTGGAGATCGAGGTCGAGGCCACCGAGCAACGCCGGCGGGACGCGCGGGAGCGGTTCGCGTGTCTGCCGGAGCCGTGGACGATCGCGGACTTCAACTTCGCCGCCCAGCCGGGGGTCGACGAGAAGCTGATCCGCGACCTGGCCACGCTGCGGTTCCTCGACGACGCCTCCAACGTGCTGTTCGTCGGTCCGCCCGGGGTCGGCAAGACAATGCTGTCGATCGGGCTGGGCCGGGCCGCGGTCGAGGCCGGCCACCGGGTCTACTTCACCACCGCGGTCGAGTTGGCCAACAAGTGCCGCAAGGCCGCGCTGGAGGGGCGGTGGAAGACCTGCATGCGGTCTTCGCCGGCCCCAAGCTCCTGGTGATCGACGAACTTGGCTACCTCCCGTTGCCGGAGGACGGCGCGTCCGCGCTGTTCCAGGTGATCAACCAGAGGTATCTGAAGTCGAGCACGATTTTGACGACCAACGTCGGCATCGCTGACTGGGCGGGCGCGTTCGGCGATGCCACCGTCGCCGCCGCGATGCTCGACCGGCTGCTGCACCGCGCCGCGGTGGTCGGCATCGACGGACCGTCCTACCGGCTGCGCGGCCACCAGAACCAGGCCGCCGCGATGCGCAAGGGAGTCAACGCCCGTGTCTCCTGATCCCGCCACCGGCCAGATCGTCCGGTCCTGCCTCGTCTGCGAGGCGGGGTTCACCGTCGCCAACGACTCCAGCCGCCGCGTCTACTGCTCACCCGCCTGCCGGCACCAAGCCGCCGCCGCGCGGCCACCGGTCGCCAGGACCTGCGCGCACTGCGGCACGGGCTTCGACTCACCGCGCATCCGGCCCCGCACCTACTGCTCGCCCGAATGCCGCCTCGCCGCGCGCCAAGACCCGGCGACCACCGAGGACCGCACCTGCCCGGCCTGCTCCAACACCTTCCAGGCACCCGCCAGTTCGCGGCAGGTCTACTGCACCCCGATCTGCCGGCGGGAAGCGGAGAACGCACGCGGACGCGCACGCGACGACGACCGCGCCCGCCGACTCGGCACCAGCCCGGCCGCTCGGCCGACCGCAATCCACTCGGCCGCACCACGGCCGCACCCGCAGCCCCGGACGCCCGCCAGCCGACCCGCATCCGAACGCGACCCGCTCGAACCCGCCGCGACGCGCAACTGCCCGCACTGCGACCAGCCGATCACCATCGTCGCGCTGCTGGCCACCCCCGAAGCCGCCCGCCCCAGCACCGGCCGCGTCCCCGACGTTGTCGCCATCCGCCGCACACCATGATCTGACCGACCGCGAACACACGCGGGTGGTCCCACCCCAAGGGCGGGCCCACCCGCCGCGGTTCATCGTTCCCGAATACGCCACCACCACCAACGGCCCGCCGTCCATTCCGTGAAGGGCCCAGGATCCGGAAGAGTCCGACGTTCGAACTCGGCATCGATCCTTGCGACCACTCGTCCGAGGTCGGCCCGCGCGCCCTCGGGCAGGTGACGAAGAGCGACTTCCAGGTTGTCGCGGGCATCCTCAACCTCCAGCCCCGGCTGGTGGACTTCCGAGGCGTTCAGATAGCGACCCGGCTGCCTGAACGACCACGCGAACGTCGCGAGCGCACGGGCAACCGCGTCCGGCCACAGCCGCTCGGCCTCGACTCGCCGTATTGCGGCGCGAGTTCGGGCTGACACGCCACGAACCCGCAAGACCGGCACATCTCTGCTCGGCCGCCACCGCTCGGCACGGACGGCCCCTGGCGGCCTACGCGGCATCGCCCTTTCGGATCACAGTCACGACGACACCTTGCCACACTCGGTCAGCCGGGACGGAGCCGGATCCGACTGTTGATCGAGAGCACATCGGCCCACCGGACTTGCACACCCTGGCGCGGACTTGCAACGCCACCTGGAGATTCAGACTGGGGAATCTCAGGGAGCCGCGCTCACACCTCTTCCCAGGACTTTGCAAAGGCAACCAAGTGGGGAAGACGAGCAGGTTCGGTCAATTCCAAAGATCCTCATCAGAGTCAAGCGTGTCCTCGATAGGAGGAGTCCAGGCCGCTCGCCGAAGACCTGCGCCGGCCATGGGAGTGCTCAGCCCTGCCGATCCGGCTCACCCCCGACCGTGTCCGCCGCGGGTTCAGGAACCTCCGCTGCAACACGCTGGGTCCCGCAGCCGCACCGGAACTCTCGCGACCGGGCCAAGGCCAGGCCACCCGGTTCGAAGAACCGCACGCACGCACCCCGCCACTCGGGCGGACGCATCGTGGAGACCGGAGAGCCCGGCACCAGACCCAGCCACCACCAGGCTAGCACCAAGCCGAGGCGCTCAGGCTGACGACACG
Organism: Streptomycetaceae bacterium NBC_01309; assembly: GCA_045039925.1. Taxonomy (GTDB): domain Bacteria; phylum Actinomycetota; class Actinomycetes; order Streptomycetales; family Streptomycetaceae; genus Yinghuangia. Next base: position 214,809 of record CP108401.1, on the reverse strand, counting down.
CACGCAAGCACGACAGGGTGCCTTGGCTGGCGTGGGCGGTCTGGGTCGGGAAACGGCCGCCGTGTCCGAGCCTGCCGACCCCAATTCGAACGTTGAGTCGCTTCAGTCGCTGTCCAGCGTGGCGATGCTCCGGCAACGGTGAGACCGCCAAGGACCTGCACTGCCGGATCACGCCAGATGCGCCTGGACCCGGCCGAGGCGGCGGCACACCGAACGGCCGACCTGGACATGGGACTGAGGGTTGGACTGATCGCGGGCGTCCATAGAGCGGCGATACCTCCCAGAAGACTCGGCCCCCGCCGTCCGATGAGCGTCGGCTTCGGTCGTCGAAGCTTGGCTCACGCGGCATCGGGCGGTGGTGGGCCGTGCGGGCGCGTCTGACAGTCGGCGGGGGGCCGGACTGGGTGACGTCGTGGCGGTCGCGTCCGGGGATGGAGTCGCCAGGAGGTGCCGTCCGACAGTCACAGGGTGCACTCGTCCGCTTCGTCGCCGCTCCCCCACCCGAGCGAGTAACGGCAGCCGGAGACGCGCAGGCCGAGGGCGAAGCGCTCGTGGACGTCCGCGACCAGGAGGCGGGGGTCCAGGGCGGTGGTGGTGGGTGCCGGTGGTCCAGGCGGTGGGCTGTTGGGCGCGCAGCCTATGTGCTGGCTGAGCCGAGGATCGGCCGGAGGAACGTGCGGTCGTAGCGGCGGATGATGCCGGTCGAGTCGGCCAGGTCGAAGAGCGCGACGGCTACGGGGTCGAGCAGGATTGCCGCACGATACCGCTCGTATTCGGCAAGGCTCGGAAACGAGAACGCTGCGTACGCGATGTCGTTGGCGCTTTCGTGCGGCAGGAAGTACCCGTGATGCGTACCGCCGAGCGCCTCGATGACCGGGATCCAGCCGCGCGCATACTGCTCGAATACCTCGATCTGCGTCGGGTCGATCTCGTAGCGAAGGTGACAGGTGATCATGGGCGGGAAGTGTTCCTTCCGCTGGAAGAGTCGAGCGACCTCTGGCGCACTGCTCGGGCAGGTGCCGTCATGCTGGGGCCTCAGTCGGCGGCGGACGCACCGCCCGTAGGTGCGGCGTATACCGAGACGCCTCAACTGTCCTGCCGCCACACAGAACCCCACGACATGTGATCGGCGTTTGACAGTACCATAACGTCTGGTACGGTGCGATTGCTTGAAGGCCCTCGGTCCCTACGGCACGAGCGCCGTCGCGGCGACACTGCAGATCGGCGGCGACGTTCGCGGAAGGCCGAGCCGGTGCGCTCGGGTCTCGGATCCCGCCCGACCCGTTGGGGTGAGACGCCGCCCCCTTCGTCAGGAGAAGCCGATGCATGAATTCCCCACCGAGAACTTCGACTTGCTGACGCGCCACCAGACGGCGGAGAACGCGCACGACCTGGACGCCACGTTGACGACGCTCGCCGAGGACTGCGTGTTCCACGACCTGGCCAGTGGTCGGCGTTGGGACGGGCATGCTGGCGCTACGGAGTACTACCAGACATGGTGGGCGGCGTTCGATCACCAGGTGGCGAGCGAGCGTTTGCACTTCGCCTCACCACATATCGTCATCGCCGAGACGCGATGGGTCGGACGGCACGTCGGCAAGTACTGGGGGATCGCCCCCACAGGCCGAGCGATCGACGTCCCGGTGGTCATCTTCGTGACGTTCCGAGACGGGCTCATGGCCGAGGAACGGTTCAGCTGGGATCGTGCCTCCCTCCTCGCGCAGCTCGACTGCTCACCGGGTTTCTGGGGCCAGAGGTAACAGACGTCGCCGCTCCCCGGGCTGCGATCAGGCGAGGGCGTGCGACAGCGGCGGTAGAAGCCGACGGAAGTCGCTTCGGAAGTCGCCGCCCTCCGAGAGGACTTGCCGCAATCACTCCTGACAAGTACGCCAACGAAAACGTGTGTAGGAGGCGGCTAAGCGGAGGGCAGGCCTTGCCACAGATCACCAAGGACCCTTACCGGGCAGACACGGTGTAACCACCGAACTCGAGCGTGGCCCCGTGGCAGCGACTGCGGTTGCACGTCCGCGTGGGTGAGGCGCCCCGCTCACGCCGTGGGGATCCCGCACGACCACCCGGGACCCGGAGGGTGGGCGTCGAGATCGAGGCGCAAAGAGAGATCAACCAGCACGCCTCTCCGGGAACATCCGGCAGCGGCGCCGACCTTGGCGCTGCTCCTCGCCAACAGCTGCATCAAGCGCAGCGCAGCGATCGAGGCGAAGCTGCAGGAAGCAGCCGTCGAACCGGTCCCCCGGGGGCTCGCAGACCCGCGACGAGCGGACTGCGGCGTACCCGAACGCTTCGACGAGTTGCCGGGACGTGGCATGGACGACGCGGGGTTCTTCGCGGCAGAGAGTCAGCGCCGGCCCCAACCAGCCGCTGTACGACCGGCTGCTGTCCGGGTTCCGACGTGGATCGCGGCGGCCAGTCAGGCCAGCATTCCTTGGCCTGCCCGCTTGGCCCCGGCCCCGGTCCGTCAACACACGATCGCGCGGGCAGTCGGCGCCGCGGCTGACTGATTCCGGTCCCCGTCGCTTCAAACGGCGCATGGAGTTCTCACGCGGACGGCTTTCCTTCACCGACTGGCATGCGCCGTCGCCCAGTCCGCAATTCCGAAGGCCGGCCAACAGGCTTCCATAGTCCGGCCATTGATTTCTCGGCTAGCAAAAAAGCGCCACATAAAAGACGACCCGGCGCGCAACACGGGCAACTCCCCCGGCGTGAATAGGACGTCAGCAGGCGCCAAGGGAAACGGGTCACGGAATGCGACAGGGGCAACAGGAGATGACGGGAGACGAGCGGCCCCGCGCGCTCTCAGGTACCAGGCCGGAACACCCCGCCGACGACACGGCAGGTGGTTCCGTCACCGCGACGGCGTCCACGGCCGCGGCCCGCGCCGAGTTCGATGCCTTCTACACCGCTACGGCGCGGGGCATGGTGGCCTCGGTGTACGCCTTGACCGGCAACCTTGCCGACGCCGAGGACGCGGTCCAGGAGGCGTACTCACGAGCTTGGGCCAAGTGGACGCGGCTTCGGGCCGACGGCGACCCGGGCGGCTGGGTACGGGTGGTGGCCCAGCGCTTGGCAGTCAGTTCCTGGCGCAAGGCACGAAATCGGCTGCGGGCCCACGTCCGTCACGGATCCCCAGCGGCGGTCCCGGAGTTGGGACCGGACCACGTGGCACTGGTCGCAGCGCTGCAGCGGCTACCAAAGGACCAGCGGCGCGTCATCGTCCTGTTCCACCTGTACGACCTCCCCGCCGACACCGTCGCCCGCGAACTCGGCTGCTCGGCGGGCGCGGTGCGCAACCGGCTCCTCCGCGCGAGGCAGGCACTCACCGAGCACCTGGCCGAGCACCGGAGCGAGCGCCGGGGCGAGCACACCGTCAACGCGCCGACACCGGCCGATCCCAGCAGCGCCCGCTGATATCCCGTCCATCGCCATGCACACACGTACCCATGTACACACGTCAGGAGACCGTGACATGACCGACGATCTCGACGGCCGCCTCCGCGGCCTGGTCGACCGCATCGAGCCCGCGGTGCTCATCTCACCCGCGAGCGCAACCCGCGAGCGGGGCCGCCGACGCAAGCTGCGTCGGCGCGCCACAGCAGGCGTAGCCGCAGCGGCGGCCTTCGGTGCCATCGCGACGAGCTTCGTTGCGCTGAGCGGTAGCAGCGACCCGCGTACCGGCCAGGCAGCATCGCCTCCGCAGTCCTCGGCCTCCACATGCCTGCCCGGCACGACGACTGGGCGGCCAGGGGGCTTCGTGCCCCGGCCCGAAGGAAACGTGCCGCGCCCCGAAGGAAACGTGCCCCGGCCCGAAGGAAACGTGCCGCGCCCCGAAGGAAACGTGCCCCGGCCCCAAGGAAACGTGCCGCGCCCCGAAGGAAACGTGCCCCGGCCCCAAGGAAACGTGCCGCGCCCCGAAGGAAACGTGCCCCGGCCGGCATCCGCCTCCCGCCAGGCATACGACGCAGCGGCGGGCACCCTCACGCCGCTGTGTCCCACCGAGGTGGGCGGATCTCAGGGGCCCCTGTCCCCAAGGGCGCTGCGTGTCGAGGACCTTCCTGCTGCATCCGGGGGGTGGGCGCAGAACGAGGCGTCCCAGGGAACGTGGGTGGGCACGGTCGGAGACAACCCGATCGCGCCCGGTGTCTTGTGCCTGCCGTCGGTCTGGGGAAGCCTCCCTCTGGGCGCGTCCGGGGCGGGTGCTCCGCTCGGAACCGAACTGCTGGTCACCTCCTACGAGGCCGGGCCGAACGACGCGACGTTCGCACACATGAACGAGACGATCGCGACGTTCGCCACCGAGGCCGAGGCCCAAGCCGCAGAGGCGAAGCTCGCCGAGGCGGCGGCCTCCTGCCAGGCGTCCTACCCTGGTGCCTCCTTGACGCAATTGGGCACACCCGACGCGCCGCTGTGGAAGTGGGACCACGCGCCCGACTCCTACCGGGGCTTCGAGGGCTTCACCCGCTCCGGCAAGACGATCGTGACCATCGGCTACCTGCAAGGGGGCGGAGCCTTCGCCGCCGAGTTCGGACCGCAGGTCCTGCAAACTGCAATCGGCCGCGCGACAAGCTGAATTCTCCGTTCCCGGAATGCGGTTGACCCCTGCGCCTCGACCGGCGCAGGGGTCAACCGCTCACCGGATCCGGCCCAACACACCACACGGCGACCGGGCCGACCTGAACCTCGACAACCGCCCCGATGACGGTGAAAACCTTCGAGTCATCCTGACGCGGGCGTATCGATTTGCAGCCCCCTGGCGCTGGTGCCTGTGTACTCAAGGTCGTTCAGGGCCCGGGTGTGGAATGTGGGCGTACTTGCACAGAGCCATACGGGCGCTGCCAATGTAGGTCGGGGTGTGAGCCGGCGGGCGGCTTCGCACTGAGGCTTTTTTGGGCGGTCCCCGAGAGGGTGAACTTGGCGGGTGCGTGACCTGGCCGCGTGACGGACGAGGCTCCCTGGCGGTTGCGGGTGGTGTCTCACGCCAACTCGCAGGCCAAGGAGCCTCGTTGGTGCCCTACCCTGCCGCAGGCGATGTCCCGCACGCCATCGTCGAGGCCGTAACCATGGCGGTTATCAGTCGTGAGGATGAACGGCGGTGCCGGCTGCGGCCTTCGCAGCGGGTGCTGTGCGCGCTGGTGTATCTGCGCAACCGACTTCGATCGCAGGCAGCTCGCGGGAGGCCAACCGTCGTCGTCCACCTCCATACGGAAGTGGACCGTCACGCGCTCACCGCTGATGTTCGCCACCGCGCCGTCATCCCCACCGGGCAGGACACGGCAGCCGCGGGGCCGCAGGAACCGTTACCGCCTCCACGCGGTGATCAGTTGGCCGGGCGCCTCCCGGCGCTTCCTGGCCGGCGCTTCCTGGCCGCCGCGTCCTCGACGCGCCGGTCCGCGTCCGCCCCGAGCTCGGCGAAGCGGCCCTCGACGCGGTCGGCCTCGGCGAAGAAGTCGCCCCGGCCGCCGAACGTTTCCGTGCCGGCGTCCAGCGTGCACATCTCGGCGGTGGCCTCCTCGAAGCGCGCTTCGAGGTCGGTCCGCGGCAGGTCCGCGCGAATGACCTCGTACAACCGCGCCCACGCCGCGTCGCGCGCCTCCTTCACCACCTGGTAGCGCTCCGCCATGCGGCTGACGGACTCGTGGAGCGTGGCGAGCATCTCGGTGTGCAGCCGCACCACGTCGACGACCTGCGCGTGCAGGTCCTGGGCCACGCGCCGGGTCTCGTCGAACGTCGAGCGCTGTGCGCGCAGGTCGCCCAGCTCCCAGGTGTCCCAGTCCTCGTCCGCGCCGCTCACCTCGCCTCGCGCGGCATCCAGCGCGTTCTCCGCGACGCGTTCGAGGCCCATCTGGATCTCCTCGACCGCTTCGAACGGCAGCCCCGAGCTATCCTCGTACAGGTTCCCGAACCTGGGGCCGAGGGCGAGCAGGTCGCGTGCCGCCTCGCGGAGGGAGCTTCCCCCCGTTTGGTGGACACCTCGGATGCCGACCCCGGTGCGGGGCGGCGTGGAGGGGTCTCTTATGGTGAAGAAGGTCTATTCGCCCGAGTTCAAGGCTGATGCGGTCGCGTTGTACCGTTCGGACCCGGCGCACACGATCTCTCAGATCGCGCGTGACCTGGGCATTCAGGCGGAGACCTTGCGGACCTGGAACCGCGCCGCGAGCGGCGCGACCGGCGGTGTGCCGGGCACGAGCGGGAAGGGCACGGAGATCGGCGAGACCAGCACGCCCGAGGATCTGCACGCCCGGATCGCCGCACTGGAGGCCGAGCTCGCCGCCGCCCGCAAGGACAACGCCACGCTCGCGATGGAACGCGACATCCTGCGCAAGGCCACGAAGTTTTTCGCCTCGGAGATGACCTGGTAAGCCGCTTCCAGTTCATCGAGGACCACCACGAGACCTACCCGGTCAAGCGGCTGTGCCAGGTGCTGGAGACCGCCCGCTCCAGCTTCTACAAATGGCGCGCGGGCGCCGGGGCCCGCGCCGCGCGGCACCGGGCCGACGCCGAACTCGCCCGCGAGGCAGGCCGGATCCATGCGGAGTCCGACCGCACCTACGGTGCCCCGCGGATCACCGCGGAACTGCGCGGGAACGGCGCCGTGGTCAACGAGAAGCGCGTCGCCCGCGTCATGCGCCGGTTCGGGATCGTCGGCGTGCACCTGCGCAAGAAGACCCGCACCACCGTCCCCGAGCCCGCCACCGCGCCAGTGCCGGACCTGTTCCTGCGCGACTTCACCGCGGACGCACCCAACGTCAAATACATGGGAGACATCACCTATCTGCCCGTCGGGGACGGCGAGTTCCTCTACCTGGCCACCGTCATCGACTGCCACTCACGCCGGGTGGCCGGCTGGTCGATCACCGACCACATGCGCACCGAACTGGTCGCCGACGCCCTCAAGGCCGCCGCGGCCGTCCGCGGCGGCCTGACCGGCGCGATCTTCCACAGCGACCACGGCGCCCAGTACAAGGCGAGGGACTACGCCGACCTGTGCGCCGAGTTGGGCGTCACCCGGTCCATGGGCGCGGTCGGCACCTCGGCCGACAACGCCGCATGCGAAAGCTTCCACGCCTCGCTCAAACGCGAACTCCTCCAAGGAGCCCGCCGGTTCGACGGCCCCAACGCATGCCGACAAGCCGTCTTCCGGTGGATCAACCGCTACAACACCTGGCGACGACACAAACACAACGGACAACTCAGCCCCGTCGCCTACGAATCGCAACACGCGACTACACTCACACTCGCCGCATAAACACACAAACCGGTGTCCACTTTTCGGGGGGAACCCCCGAGCTCCAGCCGCGCCACCAGCAGCCCCAGGCGGGCCAGCCGGGTCGCGTCGGCCGCGCGGGCCGTCTCGAATCGCTCCTGGAAGCGTGCGAAGTCAGGCGTGGACACGGCCCCTCCAAGATCCCCGGTACCACTGGCCCGCGAATCCTACGGAACACCCGCGCCGGGCCGACAGGCGCGGGTGTTCGGCCGGCGTCCTCCTGGTAGACGGCCCTGACGCGCGGGTTCCGATCGAGACCGGCGTCGACTCCTACCGCCCGGCCACCGCCACATCCGCGCTGAACGACGGCAGTTGTCCGGCGAAGCCGATGCCACCGGATGCCCACGCCTGTCGCGGCAGGCGACGCCGACAGGCGAGTGCCGGTCCGTCCGAGTGCACGGAACACGGGTCCCCTCGAAGAAGGTCGTGAAACTGCAAGCCCGCCCGAGGGCGGCCCCCGGAGTCTGGATCGGTGTCGATCACCTCTCCAAGTACGAGTTCGTACGCTCCCCTGCCGCAGGGCGAAGCAGGGCCGCCCCACCACGAGAGGACTCGCATCGTCGACCTCACAGGCCGGGTGCCTGTACTCGGGCGGACATCGACCACCCGTGCACCGCGAGGCCGACCCCGAACCGCCCCTGAGATCACAGATGTCGAAAGGCCGGCCGGTGACTACGAACCGACCGCCTGTTCCGGGGCTCGACGGTGGGCCGCCTGATGCCGGTTCTCTCCCTCGTGACCCCCGTTCACGCCGCTGCCATCGGGTTCCTCCCGGACGCGTACGGTTCTCTGCTGATTCAGCAATTGCCCGAGGACTGGACGTGGGAATGGCGCGTGCACGAAGACGGTCCGCACGTGGGTGCCGCCGACGTGCTGCCCGTCGACCACGATCGGCGGATCCGTATCTCGTCGTCCCGCGTTGGTGGACCACATGTCTCCAGGACGATGGCGTTCGCTCATTCCATCGGCGTGTTGGTGAAGACATTCGACGCGGACGACCGTCTCACCGAGGGAGCCCTCGCGCGCGACATCCTGGCGCTCCGCAACCCGGCGGTGGGCTGGGCTACGAGTGCGGCCTTGGACCTCATGCCCGACGGCTCGCTCGAAGCGCCGCCGGAGGTGGACCCACCGCCCGGGCTTCTGCCTCGCGGAAGCCTCTACGATTTCTGGAGCCGGAACCACTACCCCCGGGTGCATCCCGCCACGTTGTGTGTGCGCCGTGAACTCCTGGCTCTCAAAGGCGGTTGGATGGCGCTGCCCGCGTCGGGAGACACCGGCCTCCTCCTGGGGCTGAGTGCCCTCAGTGACGGCTGGTTCACGGCCGAATGCGGGCTGCACTACCGCCGACACCCCGGCCAGACCACCGCGCATCCACACCACAACCGTGGGCCGGATTGGAAGGCACGCATGTCGTTGATCATGGAACACACCCAAGCCTTGGCGGTTTCGGGGACGCGTCAGGGACCCGTCGGCCGACACCCCAACGGCGGCGCCGGGTTCGCGGCCGCCGCCGGCGGGCACGATCGCTCCTCTAGCGAAGCGGTGCCCGCACCCAGGCGGTGACATGGCGCGAACGTGAGCGTGACAGGGGTGCGCCAGTGGCCGTGAAGCGGTGCAGCAGATCGGCGACGGCGAAGATCCAGTCGCCCAACAACAGCGGCCCCATACGCGGATCGCCCGTCAGCCGCCTCGCCGCCCGGGGACATCGCATGCGGGGAGGAGGCGTGGGCTCGCGCCCCTGCGGGGGGACGACCACGGATCTCGGCGGATCGCCCGGCGAGTGCGAAAGCGGATGTGCTGTGCTCCTCACAAGGTCCGGGAGGGGCTTCTGGCGCGCCTGCGGCTTGCTTGACATGCAGCCAAGAAGCTGCATATCGTTTCATGCAGCCTAATGGCTGCCCATGGAGTGGCGGATGGGGAACGACGGGTCGGATGGACGACATCTTCAAAGCACTGGCCGATCCGGCTCGGCGTCGGCTCCTCGACAGTCTGAACTCCCGAAATGGGCAGACGCTGCGGGAATTGTGTTCGCAGTTGGACATGGCCCGCCAGTCGGTCAGCAAGCACCTCGCATTGCTGGAAGCGGCCAACCTCGTCAGCACCACGTGGCGCGGACGGGAGAAACTGCACTATCTCAACGCCGAGCCAATCAACGCGATCACCGAGCGATGGATCAGCCGGTACGACCACCCGCGGGTCCGAGCCCTCGCCGACCTCAAGCATGCACTGGAGAGCACCGCCATGGATTCCGCATTCGTATACACCACGTACATCAAAACGACGCCCAGCAGGCTGTGGGAAGCCCTGACGGATCCCGTGTTCACCCGTCAGTACTGGGGTATCGATTTGGTCAGCGATTGGCAGACCGGATCGAGCATGGCGTGGAACGGGCAAGGCCTCGCGGGTAACAACCCTGGGCAAGTGGTCCTTGAAGCCGATCCCCACCGACGGCTGTCCTATACCTGGCACACCTTCACCGCGGAGTGGGCCGACACGGTCGGGATCGACAGCGAGGTCCGTGCGAAACTCGCCGATGAGTCCCGGTCCAAGGTGACGTTCGACATCGAAGACCTCGGCGAGATGGTCAAACTCACCGTCGTCCACGACGGGTTCGATTCCGGAAGCACCGTCCTTGAGATGGTCAAGGACGGATGGCCCGCGCTGCTCTCCAGCCTCAAGACCCTTTTGGAGACTGGCGTCACGCTTCCGGAACCTCAGGCAACGGCACAGCCGGGATGACATCGGACAGGCTCCGCACCTGGACCGGGCGCCACTCCAAAGCCGGTTGGCGACCGGGGCAGTCAGGCGATGGATCCGCCTGTACTGCCCGGCAGGACCAAACCCGACTGCCCACGCCGAGTTGACCACGGCGCGCCCGGCGATCGGTTCCTCGTGTCACCCCAGACCTCTCGGGCCGGCGCGGCCGAGGCCCCGCATCCCGCCATCCCGGTCGCGACGAAGGCGCTGTTCTTCGCGGTGGTCCTGGGCCGGCTGCCGGTCCTGCAGGTCCTGGGCGCAGGGGATGTCGGTCGCCGCTGGACACCGTGGACCCTGGGGAACAGGTGTCCGCCCCGGGGTGGGAAGGGCTGCACCATGAGCGATCAGCGTCCCGCGTGGGAGGAACCCGGGCGGTGACGGCGAGCCCGAATCGTCGCCTCGGGGGCGGAGCGGCTGTGATACCACCGGGGCGTGGCCTACATCGCCGATCTCAGCCCGTACACCTACCAGGACGACGAGCACGTCGACGTCGACGGAGGCGTGGTCGTGTTCGTGCCGCGCTACCCGCGTATCGCAGTCGGGTGGTTGGCTGCGGGACGGGAGATCAGCCGCGGAGCGGTGCCTTCGGGGTTCGTGGAGGCCCTGATCCGGATCAAGAAGGCTCGGCGCGTCAATCCGATGCGCGGATTCCACAGCTGCGAGTTCTGCCCGGCTCCGGATCCGTTCGACGGATGGCCCGAGACCGTCTACGGCGGCGCATCGCTGTCTCTGGGAAACGCCGAGATCCGGGTGCCGGTTCCGCAGGCGCCGCGGCGCATGTTCGCGGCCCCGAACCTGGTCATCCACTACGTGATCGGGCACGATTACGCGCCGCCCCAGGAGTTCATCGACGCCGTCATGGCGGACGACGGTTCCTGGGCGGAACTCCGTGTCGGCCCATGGTTCCCAGCCGGGGCTGAGATCTTGGAGCACAGTGGAAGGACGGGTGTGCTCACGGCCGACGGAGTCAAGCGCCTTCGCAGCAGGTGACGGTCCGTCCCGCCCCACTCGACCGATCACCCCGATCACCCCGATCGCCCGACGACGCGGAAGCAACGAGGCTTGAACAGACGGGTGGCCACCCACCCGAGTGTCGACCGGGCCGAACATCGTCACCGTGCTCGATCGAGTCCGAGCGGGAACGGTCTCATCGCGGCGGTTTGCGGCTGCCTCGGGCGCTCAGGGCTCGGATCGGCCCGATCAGCGCCTGGTAGACCGGCCGCACCACACGGCCGGGAATACGGCGGTGGCGTTCCTCCTGCCAGACCCTCGCCCTGCGGTGCGCGGCAAGGGGCGACCATCGGTCGAGATCCGGGGGTTGGGAGGTATGGAATTCGATGCGGCAGAGGTGCTTGGTGCTGACGAAGCCGTACTGGCCGGGGCTGACCAGCCGTACCGGAGCGCCGTGTTCGCCGTCGAGCGGCCGCCCGTCGAGCCGGTCGGCGATGAGCACGTCGGCGGCCAAGGCGTCCTCGAGCAATACGAGCGACTGGTAGCGGTCGAGGCCTTCGAAGACGACATGGCTGATCGGCGCGTCCGCCACGAGCAGCGGTTCGACCAACACGCGGTAGAGGGCCTCGAACGCCACCCCTTCCCACAGCAGGTCGGTCGCCGACCATCCGGCGACACAATGGAAGTCGGCTCTGAGTTCTTGTCGCGGCAGCTTTGCGAGGTCGGCCACGGACAGGGTGACGGCCTTGGTCAGAGCTCCGCCGATCTCGATCACCGGGTCTTCGGGGACAGCCGGAGGTGGGCGATGGAGATGTGTGCCGAAGCGCGGGAATCCGTCTACGGCACGTTGGCCGGGGGGAAGCCTCATATCGATCCTTCACTGAGCACGTATCGAAAGATGTTGTCGGCGTGGACCACCTGTCGTCGGGTACCTCGGAGCCGCTGAACCGCCGGGCTCCGCACTTCGTGTGCCCGGCGGCCTCGATATCGGTCTACGCCTGTGGTGCAGGGGTCCGGATCCGACACGGTAGGTCGCGCCGTCTGCGTTTGCCGTGCGGCACCGACTCGCCGGCGCCGACGGCCACCCATGGCGCGACCTCGCCGAGCCTGTGGAGAAAACCGTCGCCGCTCATTGGGGCGCCCTGTTCGGAGGCCTTCGAGTACTGCGGCGTACCCGCCGAAACTGTGAGTGACCGGCGCAGGGGAGTGCGGCACACCGAGACGGTCCGGTGACCCCCGCCCGCTGAACTGCTTGCCGAAGTGTGGTTGCCTGGTGGGCGGGACCGTCCGGTTCGGGTGGTGTCACGGCGGAGAGCGGAGTGGTCATGAAGGTCGCTGTCGTCACGTTCGACGGGTTCAACGAGTTGGACAGCTTCATCGCGTCCGCGCTCATCAACCGCGCCCGAGGACAGGGCTTGACCGCGTACATCACCACGCCGGCCCCGGTGGTCACGTCGATGAACGGCGTCGAGGTGACCGGCCAGCGGCCGCTGGAGTTCGTCGCCGACGCGGACGTCGTCCTGATCGGCAGCGGTATGAAGACCCGCGACGTGGTGGCCGACGACGGCCTCATCGCGAAGTTGCCGCTGGACCCGGCACGGCAGCTCATCGGTTCGCAGTGCTCCGGCGCTCTGGTGCTGGCCCGGCTCGGGCTGCTGGCCGACATGCCGGCGTGCACCGACACGACCACCCGGCCCTGGGTCGAGGAGCGCGGTGTGACGGTCCTCGACGCGCCGTTCCACGCCGAGGGCAACATCGCCACGGCGGGCGGCTGCCTCGCCTCGCAGTACCTCGCGGCGTGGACAATCTCGCGTACGGTCGGCGAGGACGCCGCGCGGGCCGCGATTGGGTACGCCGCCCCGGTGGGGGAGAAGCAGTCGACGGTCGACCGGGTGATGGCCGCGGTACGCGCGGGTGAACCGACGTCCCGCTGAAGGCACCCGCAGGTCAGGGGCGACCGACGAACCACCCGGAAGGCCGCTGTATCGACGGCCGCCGTGGACGGAAGCGCACCTCCAGTTCCCGCCTGCCCTGCGGCACCGCCGACAGCAGTCCCGCAGACTTCGCGGACCGACTCCTCCTGCTCGACGGGGCTCAACTGGTCGGTCACGTGCCGTCCTGTCTGTTCGTTGGGCGCACGCGCGGTGGGCCGCAAGGAGCTGCTCGGCGATGGTGCGACAGCGGTGCCGCATGTCGAACCAAGCGAACGCGACCAGGCGCGAATGCCCGGACTGGCGCCCGGGGGCGGCCCAGCCTGAAGTGCCGATGGGCCGCGCGGCTGCCGGTCGGGGATCGCCGGGCCTGAGCAGGGGCGCCCACCACGACCAGCAGCCGCATCAGGTTCGTCGGCAGGCTGGGGGACCCAAGCAAGGCTGTAGCCGTAGAAGTTGGCGTACCTGGCCTCCGATCGGTATGGCAGCGTCCGGTAGCTGGCGATGGTTCCCGCCCAGGGGGGCTGGCACACGGATCCGATCGCGACCGCCCTGCGCACGCGCTGCCACTGGCCTGAGGCCCGAGGGTGGCCGTTCCCCTAGAGACCGCGACTGCTTGTCACGAACATCCTCAACATGATCGTCGACGCTGACGCACTAGATCGTTCCAGCGCTCTGCGGGGCAGGGGAATGGAAAAATGCGCCACGTGGCCGGAAACCGTCCGCGCGTTGGCTCGTTTCTTCCGACCGGGACGCACGCGGGCGCCTCCGGCCCGCTCCCGTGGGACCGTCCAGGGACACCCGCGTACGCCTGCACGCGCGCTCCCGCACGCCTGAGGCCGGCTCCGTCGGTTACATCGTCACCAACAGAGCCGGAGCCCCCGTCGACCTGGGACTCGAGGCGACGAACCGGCTTCGCTTCGAAGGGATTCTGTGATCGAAGGGCGCTGAGCCACAGATCTGAGGGCTGCCTGCAGCGCAGGAGGCGTCAAAAGGGTGGCGACGATTCGAGCGGCTTGTCACTATGCCTACATGGTGCGCAGAACGCCGCAGGAGAAGAAGCAGTTGAGCTACCTCAAGGACCGACGCAACGCTCACGGTGAGAACGACAAAAGTTCGCGTAAGAACATCCCTCGTGCTCGGCGGAACCGCCACCACCAGCTGCGCCGGGCCGAGCATCTCGCGCTGCGCAAACTTACGGCGTCCGGCGGAACGCTGGATGAGTCGGAGGTGCGGTTCGCGCGTCCTCGCACGGGTTCATGGCGCAAGTGGGCCGAGTTCCGACTCGGAGACGTCGTGGTCTACCACCTGGAACGCCGCGTGGAGCGTGGTGGAACGGACGCGGCCCAGAGCGCTGCAAAGACCGAGCGCATTCTTCAGGTGACCAGCCAGGTCCTGTCCCCCTCCCGGCGAGCGAACCGCTCATAGACCGTCTGCCACGGACCGAACCGTTCCGGCAGGTCACGCCACGGAGCACCCGCCCGCGCCCGCCGCAACAGCCCGTTGGACACCTGCCGGTGATCCCGCCACGGACCCCGCCCGTCGACACCCGGCGGCAGCGGCGCTATCCCTCCTACGCGGCATGGGGCAACTCGCCACGACCCGCCGCACGATCAATCGTCAGACCGGTCCTAGCGCGCTCCGCGTCAGCTCTGCTTGTTCAAAGTCCCTGGGCCGACGGACATCTCCGGGCCTTCGGAAAGCGTTCGGACAGCCGGATCCACCAGGTCGACGTTTGCTGGACCTTCCGTTTCCCGAAGCGTTGGAATGGCGAGCGATTTGCAGAGCCGCACTTGCGGACCGCTGATATCTGTTGCACGCGAACGCTCGGATTTGTACGCATGAACGCCCCTCCGAGTGTGCTTCTTGGTTCATTTGCCGGAAGCCGCGACGTTTCCTTTGCGTGTCCCATGCCTGTGAAGGTCGATGAGAGCGTCCTAGCCGAACTGTCGCTGTGGTGTGCCGGATACGGAGGAGCCGGCCGAGCCCGCGGCGCCGGCGGGCGGGGACTGCCGGGCGGCACGAGCCGTCAGGTCGCGGTGGACCGCGGCGACGTTGCCCTTCCACAACGCCAGCAGGCGGCGCACTTCAGGGGTGACGGTGAAGCGGTCCCGGCTCCGGCCCCGCGAACCCGGAGCGGCCACCGCCATGTCGTCGCGTTCGGCCGCGGCCAGCCACCGCCAGACCGTCCGCTCGGTCACCTCCAACGACTGCGCCATCAACCGCACCTGCCGCGTCGTCAGCTTCCGTTCCCGCCGAAGCACGAGCAGCCGACGCACGGCCGGGCCGCGCAGCACGCCCCGAGAGGAAGAAGGCAGTCCTCCACCCCGTACGTCATCGTCCACCCCACGATCACACCCGCCCGACCCAGCTCACCGCATCAGAACTCTCGATCCTGGACAGCATCAGACGCCATGAGATATCGCCCCACGACAGCGGCCCGCCGGTCAATCGCTCATCCCACGACAGCGACCAACCCACCCCGAAACCACCGCTGACCAGCCCCGCAACACCCCACCCACAACACCAACCACCGACACCCGCCACCACTAATGGGAGCTACCGGGTCCCGCGAGAGACTCGGAGCCGTAGCCGCCAGCAGGTGAGCACTACCTACCGCGGAGCCCTTTGGAGCTCTGGTGTCAGACCGTGCCCCTGCTGGTCGGCCGGGAGGCCGTGACTGCCGATGAGATGGCGTTGCCCGCCGAGTTGTTGGGCGTGAGCACTGGATCCATTAGCCCGCGAGCCGTGTCTTCCGCAGGCTGCACGTACGTACCGGACGAGAGAAGCACGGAGCACGCCGGGTGTTGTGGATCGGAGACGACTGGGCCGAAGACCACCATGATGTCGAAGTTCAGGACGATGCGGGCCACAAGCTGGCGGCGGCCCGGCTGCCCGAGGGCATGGAAGGCATCGCCAAGCTCCACGAGCTCGTCGCTCGTCACGGTGGCGAGGACCTGGAGCCGTCGCAGGTGACGGTCGGGATCGAGACCGACCGCGGTGCCTGGGTGCAGGCCCTGACCGCCGCCGGCTACCGGGTCTACGCGGTCAACCCGCGCCAGGCGGCCCGATTCAAGGAACGCTATGCATCCTCCGGCGCGAAGAGCGACAAGGGTGACGCCCACGCACTCGCGGACATGGTCCGCATCGACCATGCCCAACTCCGTCCGGTCGCAGGCGACAGCGACCAGGCCCGGGCCGTCAAGGTCGTCGCCCGCGCCCACCAGACCCTGATCTGGGAACGCACCCGCACGTTCCAGCGGATGCGCTCCGCGCTGCGCGAGTACTACCCCGCCGCCCTTCACGCCTACGCCGACCTCGCCCTGACCAGCACCGACGCGCTGGAACTGCTGATCAAGGCACCGACGCCACAGACCGGCGCGAAGCTGACCCGCACACAGATCACGGCGGTGCTGGCCCGTCACCGACGCCATCACCGGGACGCGAAAGCGCACACGATCCAGACCGCGCTGCGCGAGGGGCAGCTCGTGTTGCCGGAGTCGGTCACCACGGCATACGCAGCCGCGGTGACGGCGCACGCGCGAATACTGATCGCGCTGAACGAGCAGATCGAGGCGATGGAAGCGCAGGTGAAGGCGCATTTTCTCGAGCACCCGGACGCTGAGATCTATCTGTCGATGCCCGGCATCGCGGAGATCACCGGCGCGCGGGTGCTCGCCGAGTTCGGAGACGACCCCACCCGCTACAAGAACGCGAAGGCACGGAAGAACTACGCCGGCACCAGCCCCATCACCAGATCATCCGGCAAGGTCCGCACCGTCCAAGCCCGCTACGTCCGCAACAACCGCCTCGCCGACGCCCTTCAACGACAAGCCTTCTGCGCGCTACGCAGCTCGCCCGGAGCACGCCGCTACTACGACCGGCAACGCGCCCGGGACCTCGACTACAACCCCGCCCTGCGCCAGCTCGGCAACCGCCTCGTCGGCATCCTCCACGGCTGCCTCAAGACCCACACCCGCTACGACGAAGCCACCGCCTGGGCCCACCACACCCACCCTCAACCCGCATCCGCTTGACATCAAACGACATGAGATGTCTGACACCAAACCGAGTGATCGCACGCTAGTTCACAGGTCTGGGGTGCCCAGCGCTCCCAGGAGGGCGGACCGAAGCGTATTCAGGTCGGTCATGCGGACCTCTATGTCGTGAAGTTTGCAGGCACCGCGCTCGCGGAGGCGAGCCCGCAGCCGCTCGGCAGCATCCGGGCTGTGGTGCGTCAGCTCCAGTAGTTCCGCAATCTCTTCGAGGCAAAAACCGAGACGCTGGGCGGCTTTGATGACCCGCAAGCGTTCTACGACAGACGGGTGGTAAAGCCGGTGTCCTCCTTCGGTTCGGTCGGGTTCCGCGAGGAGCCCTATCCGTTCGTAGTAGCGCAGAGTGGGGCGGGATACGCGAGCAACCTCTACCAACTGTCCGGTTCGCAGGTGCTCGACTATGTCATTCCTCCTGGAAGTGGGTCGGGCGGGACACGCATATGTGTTCGTGCCCGGGCCCTCCCAGCGGTCGGCTGACTGGATGCGCCCAAGCACATGTATGCGTCCCGTTCCGGTGAGAGAACCCTGGTGCGGGACTCAACTCGGCGTTCTGGCTGGCAGGGCGCCGAAGCGGTGGCTCGGTGCGGACAAGAAGGCGCTCGGCCGTCCTGGGATTCGCTCAGCCACATCCGGGCAGGACGTGTCGCGCGCCCAAACGGCGCTCGACGACGCGCAGTACGTGTCGGCGTTCGCGAGCCTGGAGCAGGTCGATGTACAACCTCCCGCCCAAGTGGTCGATTTCGTGCTGCAACCTGCGCGCCCACAGTCCGTCGGCGTGCAGTGTGATGTGGTTACCGTCGACGTCTCGTCCTTCCACGGTCACCGTGTCCCATCGGACGACTGACGCCCGCGCGCCGGGGAGCGAAAGGCAGCCCTCCAGTGCCGACGTGGCGTTTCCGCCGGTCTCGGTTATCTCCGGGTTCACCACATGGCCTTGGCGGCGTTCGCTTTCCCGACCGGGCAAGTCCCAGACGATCACCCGCACGGGAATGCCTATCTGGACCGCCGACAGCGAGCTCCCCCGGCGTTCGCGCAGAGCCGAGAAGGCTCCCTCGATCAGTGCAACCAGATCTTCGGTGCCGAATTTCTCTATCACTCTGCTGTGTCGGCGAAGCGCCTTGTCTCCCACCAGGGCAACCGGGGCCGAAAAGCCCGGCGGGAACGCGGGAAGATTCACCCCATACGGCATCCGCGCCAGGAAATCTGCGCCGATTTTACGCCTGGACAGTAAGTGCATCGCGTCGATCACAGCCTCCCGGTCGACAGTGGGGTATGTCGGTGTGAATGCCCCGTGGCACAGGCCCGGCTAATCTAACCGGATGTCCATGCGCAGGAATTGGCGAAAGGCGACGAGTTCATGGGGTGGGGTCACAGTGCACGAGCGGTTCATGTCTTGCGTCAATTCCGAATCGATGTAATACAGTTGCCACCGCTTGCACGAACACCCCATCCCCTCGCTCAGGTCCTCTCATCGGGTGAGGGCACTGTCGACCTTGAGTAGGGAGTGACGCTTTCGTGGCGTCTCATCGCCGTCCCGCGCAGCACCGCCGGATAAAGCCGCGCACCGCTCAACGGGGTGCCGCCACGCTGGCCACCGCCGCCGTGACCATGACCGGTGTCGTGGCGTTCGCCGGCACCTCCAGCGCCGACCCCGCCCCGACCGCCGCGCAGGTGCAGGAGCAGGTCAACCAGCTGCACCGCGACGTCGCCAAGGCGACGGACGTCTTCAACGGCGTCCAGGAGCAGGTCGAGGTGCTGCAGAAGGAGTCCAACGCGACGCAGACCCGCGTCGCCGAGGAACAGGCCGCGATGAACCAGCTGCGCGAGCAGATCGGTGCCATCGCCGCCGAGGAGTACCGCAACGGAGGTATGCCGCCCGAGCTCCAGCTCGCGCTGAGCGGCGACCCCGCGGTGTTCCTCCAGAAGGCGCAGATGCTGGACCAGATCGACAGCCAGCAGGCCACCCGCCTCGAGCAGATCGCCGCCCAGGCGCGCATGCTCCAGCAGGACCGCGCCGAGGCCTCCCAGCAGCTCGCCGACCTCGACGCGCTGCGCAAGGACCTCAACGGCAAGAAGACCGAGATCCAGGACAAGCTCAACAAGGCCCAGTCGCTGCTCAACACCCTCACCGAGGCCGAGCGCCAGGCCGTCCTGGACTCCAACGACCACAGCGACGACGCGCGGACTGACGACCGGGGCTCGCGCGACAAGACCGAAGAACCCGAGACGCCGCTGCCGAACGTGCCGGCGTCCGGCCGCGCGGCGGTGGCCATCGACTTCGCCATGGCCCAGAAGGGCAAGCCCTATGGCTGGGGTAAGGCCGGCCCGAGCTCGTTCGACTGCTCCGGCCTCATGCAGGCCGCCTGGGCCAAGGCCAACGTCAAGCTGCCGCGCACCACCTGGGACCAGGTCAAAGTCGGCAGGTTGGTCAAGAAATCCGAACTCCTGCCGGGCGACCTGGTGTTCTTCTACAGCGACATCAGCCACGTCGGGATGTACATCGGCGGCGGCAAGATGATCCACGCCCCGCGCCCCGGCACCACCATCCGCGAGGAATCGATAGATGTCATGCCGTTCCAATCGGCGCGCCGCCCCGGCTGACGCGGGCTTCCAGGGGCGGAACGTTCGTGGCGTTCTATGCGGCCGAGTGCTTGTCGGCGCGGCGGACTTCGAGGAGGAAACAGCCGAACTCGACGGCACGGACGTGGACTAGTGCAACCTCGGGATCGGCGAAGACGTCGTCCAGGGCGCCTTCGACGTCGGATCCGGGGTTCCCCGGGTCCTGGAGGAAAGTACCGCCGAGGATGCGGCCGTCGGCGCTGTACGCACGGAACACTCTTCGTTCGCCGTGCAGTTCGAGGGGGTAGGCGGTGCCGCTCGAGGGTCCCGGGCAGACTTCGGCGTGGACGAAGACGGGGCCGCACTCGTCGTAGGCCCCAGGCGACGCACCAGTCTCGGCGGCCCAGCGACGCAGCGGGGCGTACGACACGAGCATGATTCGCTCGTCGGGTTCGCTGCGACGCAGGCAGCACCGCAGCGGCGCCCCACCGTCCTCGCGGGTGACGACCAGTCGGCGGAAACCCGCGTCGTCGCATGCGCGGAGCTGTGCGACGACGTCGGGGTCGATAGCGCGGACGACGTGGTTCTTGGACATGAACCGAGGATGACCCGGGCAGGGTGATCCTGCTCGCGGAAAACGGACGGAGCATCCGGCCTGGGGCAGGTGCGTCCGTCGAAGGATCAGTTTCGTCGGCAAGCTCACAGCGAGGCCGGCGCACGGCAGGGTGCGCATGCCGGTGTTGCGGCTACGGCGGTGCATGGGTTGGCCGCAGCTGGCGCAGGGGCCTACTTCCCACGCCGAACAGCCCAGCAGGAGCGCGACACCGCGTTCCTGTTCGGCGAGCCACTGTACGGAGACACCGCTGCGGAGCCGAGCGCCCGCGTCCTGGACGCGCGAGCATCCACGTCGCAGCGGCTGCCGCGGCGGGATGCCCGGGGGCGACGGCGGCGACCAGGTCGTGGCGGACGGGGTGCCGTGGGCCGACGAGCACATCGCTCGAGTTCACCGTGTTCGACACCAATCAATGATGTGTGCGCCTATAATAAACGTATACATCATAGGAGGTTGGGGATGCGCAAGCCGGAAGACATGTTCGACCGCGACTACGAGTGGGCCGAACTGGTCCGCTTCGCGACCTACACCGGTCCCGAGCCCACGCTCGGTGTCGTGTCGGGCCGGCGCCGCCAAGGCAAGACCTTCCTGCTGGATGCACTCTGCCGTCAGGCGGGCGGCTTCTACTTCGCCGCCACCGAGGCCACCGAGGCGGAGTCGCTGCGCCAGTTCGGTGCCGCCTTGGAACGCTGGACCCGTTCCCCGGTCTCCTTCCGGTTCGCGCACTGGGAGGAGGCCATCAGCGCGGTGATGGCCCTCGCCGGACAACGCGCCGCGACCGCGGGGCCCCTGCCCGTCGTGCTCGACGAGTTCCCGTTCCTGGTCAAAGCCTCCCCCGAACTCCCCTCGCTCCTCCAGCGGGCACTCGGCCCCGCCGCCCGCCGTGACGGCGGACCGGTGCGACTGCTGCTGTGCGGATCCGCGCTGTCGTTCATGGGCAACCTGCTCACCGGCACCGCCCCGCTGCGCGGGCGCGCCAGCCTCGAACTGGTCGTCCCCACCCTCGACTACCGGCTCGCACGCCGGTTCTGGGGCATCACCGACCACAAGCTCGCCGTCCTGGTCGACGCCGTCGTCGGCGGCACCCCCGCCTACGCCCGCGAGTTCACCCTCGGCGACTCCCCCGCCGACCTGGACGACTTCGGCCCCTGGGTGACCCGCAACGTCCTCAACCCCTCACGGCCGCTGTTCCGCGAGGCCCGGTTCCTCCTCGCCGAGGAACCCGACATCCGCGACACCGCGCTCTACCACGGCGTCCTGTCCGCAATCGCCGAAGGCAACCACACCCGCGGCGGGATCGCCGGATACCTCGGTCGCAAGTCCACCGACCTCGGCCACCCGCTCACCGTCCTCGAGGACAGCGGCATGGTCGACCGCCAGCCCGACGCCTTCCACGCCAAGCGCTCCGCCTACCGCATCGCCGAACCGATCGTGACCTTCTACCACGCGATCATGCGACCGCGATGGAGCGACCTGGAACGCCCCGGCCACGCCGACACCGTCTGGAACGACGCCCAACCCACCTTCCGCAGCAAGGTGATCGGCCCGCACTTCGAGCACCTGTGCCGCACCTGGGCCCGCTGGTACGCCACGCCTGACACCCTCGGCGGAACACGCACCCGCATCGCCTCCGGCACCGTGCCGGACCCCGCCGCGAAGACCAAGCACGAACTCGGCGTCGTCGCCTTCGGCACACGCGCGGACGCCCCCGGCGCACGCGAGGGCATCCTGGCGATCGGCGAGGCCAAATGGAACGAGGTCATCGGGACCGGCCACCTGGCACGCCTCACCCACATCCGCGCCCTCCTCACCACCAGAGACCGGACCGCCGCCCTTGCCCGACTAGTCCTGTTCTCCGGCGCAGGATTCACCGACGAACTCCACCACACCGCCAGCACCGACCCCGGCATCCAACTCATCGACCTGGAACACCTCTACGAACACTGAGCAGCAATACAGGACCTGAGCGGCGTACACCCCCGCCCGACCGCGACCATCCGACCGAACCACCCGGGCGCACGTCCAGGCCGGCCGACACACCCGCACCGCCCGGCGGCGTCGGATTCGGTCTGCCTCCGCATCCGGGACCCAGGCAGCCCGTCCGGATCGCGTGGACCGCCACGCCGCGAGCCTTCCTCCTTCAAGGCACCGAGGACCCGGCCATGCGATACGCAGGCGCACTCAACATGTCGAAGGCGGTGCCAGGCTCCCAGCGGCCAGTGGCAGCACGAACTCGTGTTCGCACCCCGCCCGCACGATTGGCGTGTTCCTGCGATTGGCGTGTTCCTGCAGGCACCGGAAGACGCCCAGAGGGGACCATGGTCGGCGGCCCCGAGGCGGGCAGACGGCCGGGTCGGCGGGCCGCACCCCCAGTGGGTGCCCGGGGCCTGGTGACAGCACCCGTCTCCGCCGGCGGTAGAACCCCCATCAGAACGGCAAGGAGAGTTCGTGCAGGTAATCGACAACATGGGCGCCGGGCGGCGATCCGGAGCGCGCCGCGGCGGTGCGCGCGGCAAGGCCGTCGTCGCGGTGACTACGGCGATGCTGTGCGCCGTGGCGGCGGTGCCGGTCGCGTACAGCGCGGCGCCGACGGCTGATTCGGCGGCGGCGCAGGCGGACTCCGGCGGCGACGAGGCGATGGCCCGGAACCTGGTCCAGCGCATCCAGGACCCGCGCTTGGGCACGCTGGTCAGCGGGTTCGTCCTCGACGCGAAGTCCGACAAGGTGATTTGGCGGCAC
The DNA here is from genome assembly GCA_045039925.1 of Streptomycetaceae bacterium NBC_01309. Classification (GTDB taxonomy): domain Bacteria; phylum Actinomycetota; class Actinomycetes; order Streptomycetales; family Streptomycetaceae; genus Yinghuangia. The sequence continues at coordinate 191,925 of CP108401.1, read as the reverse complement.
CAGGACGGCGAGCTGCTGATGCCCGCGTCCAACGCGAAGCTGTTCACCTCGGTCGCGGCCTTGGCGGCCCTCGGCCCGAACCACCGGTTCACCACGCGTGTCGCCCGGGACGGGGACACCCTCACGCTGGTCGGAGGCGCGGACCGTACGTTGACCACTTCGGACCTTACCCGGATGGCCCGCACGGTGGCGGAGGCGCTGTCCGCGTCCGGCGTCACGCGCGTCCAGGTGCGTATCGACGACAGCCTGTTCCCCGCACCCACGCTCGCCGAGGGCTGGACGGACGGCTACTATCCGGACTCCGTCGCACCGGTGCGGGCGCTGGTGGTGGACGGCAGGCCGGTGATGGACACCGCCCTGGATGCCGGCACGGAGTTCGCCCGGCAGCTTGCCGCGGCGGGCGTCGAGGTCGTCGGCGAGGTCACCCGCGGGCGCGCCGGACGGCACACCCCCACCGCCGCATGGCATCACAGCGCGCCGCTGTCGGACATCGTCCGGCACATGGTGAAGGTCAGCGACAACAACATCGCCGAGACCCTGCTGCGCGCGACGGCACTGGCGACCGGTCGGCCGGCCACATTCGAAGGCGGCGTCGCCGCCGTACGGTCGATGCTGGCCGAGCGGTACGGTATCGACCTCACCGGCGTCCAACTGCACGACGGCAGCGGCCTGTCGCGCGCGAACCGGGTGCCCGTCACCGCCATCGTGAAGATCCTGGACCTGCTCCAGGACCGCGGCCGCGACCCGCGTCTGCGCCCCGTGCTTGACGGCCTTCCGATCGCGGGCGAGCCCGGCAGCACGCTGGGTCCGGAGTGGGGGCGGTTTGACGACCCTGACTCCTCGTGCGCGCTCGGTGCGGTGCATGCCAAGACCGGCACCCTCACCGGCGCCATCGCCCTGAGCGGTGTCACGCGCGGCGCGGACGGGCGTTGGAAGGTCTTCTCCTTCGTGGAGAACAAGTCCACCGCCGCACCTGGTGCGATCAAGGACGCGATGGACGGCCTTGCCGCGACCGTGAACGGGTGTCGTCAGTAGGGCCCGTCGGGGAGGATCGGGGCACGGCGCGCCGGCAGCGGTACCGCGGGCAACCGGCGGGCGGGCCGCCGTACCACCCGTCCCGTCCTCCAGAGGACGCTCGTTCGCCACAGCACCGCCCAGCCGTGGAAGGGCATGAACCCAAGCTGCGCGTATACCTCGTACACCGCGCCCGGTGCCACGTAGCCGGTGGGCATGTAGTCGGGGTGTCGCACCTCCTGATCGTCCACAAGGTCGAGGCTGAGGCCCGCGCACCAGTCCACCTGGTGGGTCTCGGCGGTCTCGAGGAGCCGGTCGGGGTCGGCGTGTGCTATCGCTCCAACCGATATGCGCGGCAGGCAAGTTGAATGGCGAGGCGTTCGTCCGCGTCGTCCCTTGTGATGCCCAAGACCTCGCAGGCCCGGTCAACGCGCTGCATGACGGTGTTGCGGTGCAGGTTCAGTCGCCTTGCCGCTTGAGTGGTGGATCCACCGGCGTCCAGGAACGCCTCCAGGGTGCGAAGCAAGTCGTCGCCGAAGCTCTCGGCCAGCAGCGGGGCGAGGAGTGTCCTCGCCGACTCGCGCAATGCGGGCGACGCGCACGACGCCATCAGCACCTGGGCTGCACCGAGACTGTCCACGTGCTGGACTCCGCCGGGCACGTGGGCGACAGCGGCACCCAGTGCCGCGTGTCTGGCCTCGCTCAACGTGGTGGTGAGCCCGGCGGGTCCCAGTGCCGCGCGGCCGATACCGGCGACCACCGGCGCGGTGCCGATCCGAGCCGCGTACCGGTGCAGCGCCGCGGAGACGTTCGCCACGAGGCCGGCTCCCTCGTGCGGGCTCGGCGGCCGGTCAGCGGAGATCCAGCCCGACCAACCGTCGGAGCGTTCGACCAACGGTCCCATGGCCACGCCCACGTCGGCCATCAGTCGCTCAAGGTCCGCGATCGCGGTGCCGAACGCCTTCGTCCTCGACAGTCGCAAGAAGTAGACGCCCGTGTGCCAGCCGCTCAGCCGCCATCCGATGCGCGCGGCCAAAGCGGCGGTGCCCGCCGGCACCGCACCACCGAAGGACAGGATCTCGCCCAGGAGCGTGGCGCGGAAACGGGCGTCCCGCTCGGCGGCCACCACTCGATTGCTCAGCCAGCTCGACACGTACGCCTCCCCGAGGGAGAGCACCAGGGCGGCTCGGTCGCGCCACAAGACTCCTCCTTGCCGACTCTGGGCCACGAGCCACAGTTCGGGCTCCCCCGACTCGCCGGTATGCGGCAGAGCGGCGAAGGAGATGCCGTTGTGGACACCGGTGATGGGGGCCGGCTTGGTCAAGTAGGAGGACAGCGCGTCCCCGAGGTCGGGGCCGGTCATCGCGGTGCCTTGCGCGCTGAGCACGGACACCTCGGCATTCAGGGCCCGGGCCAGAGCGTCGGTGATGCCGGACAGCGACGACGCAGAGCTGTGCAGGGTTCGCGCCACCTCGCACAGAACCCAGGCGCTCTGGAGGTCCGGCTGTCTGATCCACAGCCGCAGATCGCTCGCGACGTCCAGACAGGTCCGTTTCTCCACCACCACCATCGGCATGCTCAGACGGTCCGCCAGCCTTCGCGAGGCGGCGGCGAACACGTCGCTCGGTGCGCGGCAGATCACGAGTCCGGAGCCACCGACGGCGTGCAACCGACGGAGCATCACGTCGACCAAGTAGGTACTGACCACGGCTCCTTGTCGGCGGGGGAGTTCGAGCACCGCGGCCGTGCCGTTGTGCGACGCGTCCGGCTGATCCTCAAGGATGGTCACGCCCACCACCGCCCGGTCGAGCCCGGCGGCCCCGCTGATCAGCTCACCGGTCTCCAGCGCTCCCGCCGCCATCAGGTCACGGAATGTCAGCGAGGCCATGCTCGCCTCCCGGTGTCTCGTGGAGGCCGTAGGCGGTCAGGCCCACGATCGTCGAGGTGTCTGCGGTCCAGGCGGCAGCCGCCGGCAGAGCGAAGACGTCCACCTGCTGATATTCCATGATCGACTCCGGGCCGACGCACGTCCAGGTCCGCGAGTCCACCGCGCAGATGATCTCGGGCGTCGCCGCGACCGGCTCCCCGTCGTCCAGCACGAGGACGTACTCGTCTCCGGCTTCGAGCCGGATCGTACGGCCGGCTTCATCGCGGTCCATGATTGTGACGGTGGCACGCAATCCCGAACTGGTGTCCTGGCGGCGCACCTCGGTGACCACGCCGCCGCGCAGCGGGATGGCGTGCTGCCGGCGCAGGAAGGCCGCACGTGCCGTGCCGTCGCAGGCGCGCTGGGCCGCCAGGAATTCCGCGCCGATCCTCATCGCCCGCGAGACCGAATTGTGGACGACGGCGGGCGCATAGCTCCGCGCCGGAGCCGGGTGGGTGGCGATGGCACACCATCCCCCCATCGCCGGCAGAAGCTGCCGGATGAGCGGTTCCAACGTGCTCCGCTCGGGTGTCACGACGACCAGGACCTGTCCGCGCGCCTCGGCGAGAGCCGTGGGCGAGGCGGCGACGCCGTGCGCGGCCAAGGTGGTCTGGTCCAGCCTCGGAAAGGCCCTACCCATCGCGTCGGCGTCGACCAGGGGTAGGCCCAGGCCGGCTGCGGCGACGACCGCGAGCAGCCCGTTGACCCCGCCGATCTCCAAAGGTTGGACCGCGGCCAAGGAGGCACCCAGGTGATGCTCCAACGCCCGTGCCGCCGCCACGAATTCGCTGCCGCCTGGCAGTCGTTCCACCAGAGCGGTGGTGGACCCCACCGCGCCCACGCAGGCGACCATCGCATCCGGTGGGAGGGACTCAAGGGGCAGCAGCTCGACGGGGCCGTGCACGTTGAGCTGCTGCCTGGCGAGCATGGCGCCCGCGCGTGCGTCGCCTCCGCCCCCGGAGCCGAGCAGCGTGGCTCCGGCCGCTAGGTCGTCCATGTCACCTGCGGTGATGACTGAGCTTCGGCGGGGCCTTGAGTCCATGGCTAGGTAGCGCACCTCTCGGATCGGTCAGCTCCCGGTTCGCCTGAGGCCCGGGGGTCGGCGACTGCAGCGAGGATGCCGCGGAGAGCGGCGGACTGCTCGACCGCGTCGAGGTCCTGCCGTCGTACCCACTCGTCGTCCCAGAAGGTGTTGGTGTAGCGCTCCCCGTTGTCGCACAGCAGCGTGACGACGGACCCGACGCGTCCCTGCTCGCGCATTTCGGCCACGAGGCGCAGCGCACCGTAGAGGTTGGTGCCGGTCGACGGACCGGCACGCCGTCCCGTGAACTCGTGGAGCAACCGCATGGCGGCGACGGATCCGGCGTCGGGGACGCGCATCATTCGGTCCACGACTCCGGGCAGGAATGACGGTTCGACGTGGGGCCGCCCGATCCCCTCGATCCGCAGGGGACCCCGCACCTCGGGCTCGTCCGCACCCGACCAGTCCCCGTAGAACGCTGAGTTCTCCGGGTCGACAACCAGGAGGCGGGACGCGAAGCGCCGGTAGCGCAGGTAGCGGCCGATGGTCGCGCTGGTACCTCCCGTGCCTGCCCCGGCGACGATCCATTCCGGCACCGGATGGCGCTCGCGGGCGAGCTGCTCGAAGATGCTCTCCGCGATGTTGTTGTTGCCGCGCCAGTCGGTGGCTCGTTCCGCGTAGGTGAACTGGTCGAGAAAGTGTCCGCCGATGTCCGCGGCCAGTCGGCGCGCCTCGGGCTGCACATCGGCCGGTCCCGCGACGAACCGGCATTCCCCGCCGAAGCGTTCGATCAGCCACGTCTTCTCCGCGCTCACGGACTTCGGCATGACCGCGACGAATCGCAGGCCGAGCAGGTTCGCGAAGTAGGCCTCGGACACTGCGGTCGATCCGCTCGACGCCTCGACGACGGTCGTGTCGGGCCCGATCCACCCGTTGCACAGGCCGTAGAGGAACAGCGACCTCGCCAGCCGGTGCTTCAGCGAACCCGACGGATGCGCCGACTCGTCCTTCAGGTAGAGGTCGATATTCCACGCCCGCGGCAGTGGAAAATGGATCAGGTGGGTGTCCGCGCTGCGTGCCGACTCGCTCTCCAGCGTGCGGATCGCGCCGGACACCCAATCCCGCACGTTCGATCCGACGCGGGGCATGACGGTCGTCACGACGCCGCCGGAGCCGCCGCCCGTACGGCGAAGGTCGGGTGGTGCTCGATGGTGTTGTGCACCTTGCAGCGATTGCCCGCCCTGATCAGCGCGTCCTTCTGCTGCTCGGTGAGCCCCTCGGGAAGGGTGTACACGACGTCGATTGTCGCCATACGTACCGGCCGTACCGCGCTTTCGGCTGCCACTCGCACGGACGCCCCGGTGAGGTCGATCCCGTTGGAGTGGGCGTAGTCCGCCATCGTCGCCAGCATGCAGGAACCGAGACCGGCCAAGAACAGTTCGGTGGCCATCCAGGCGCCGTCCTCGGGTCCCCAGGTGATGGATGTCGAAGAGCGGCCGTTGTCCGCGGTGAAGTTCAGCTCGCCTTCGTGGCGTACGGAGATCGCGTAGTCCATGGTTCAGCCCGCTTTCCTGGTGTCGGGTCGGCCGTTGTCGCGGCTCGCAAGCTCTTCGACGGGCACGAACGCGTGCTCGTACCCGAAGTAGCGGGGTCCGACGAGCTCGAGGCCGGCCGGGCTCCGCCACCGGGGGTCGCACGGGGCGCCGAGGACGCTGACCCGGAAGCCATAGCGCATCGCTTCGGTGGTGACGGGCGCGCCGGTGTCCGAGTCCAGTACGCAGATCAGGTCCGGTACGCCGGCCACGACCTCGCCGTCACGGACGGCCACGAGGTGCTCGTTCTGGAACAGCAGGCGCAGTGTGCTGCCGCTGTCACCGTCCAGTCCTTCGAGTCGGGCCTCGCCACGGGCGAACCCGCCTGTGGTGGTGCGTTCGATGTCGACGATCTTTCCGGTGAAGAGCTGGAAGCCGCCGATCGCGGCGCACGCGGCCTTCACCGGATCCCGGTGCTGCCCTCGAGCGACGCGGATGTCGGCCCCGATGTCTTCGGCCAGGCTGAGTGTGCCGGGCACCATGGCATCCAGGACCTGGCTGCCGCGCATGGGGAAGAGCGCGATGAAGGCGGCGCACCCCATCTCGACGGTGACGACGCGGGCCAGGCGCTCGGCCGTGGCGTTGTCGACGGTGGTGAGCGCTGTGCCGTTGCCCTTGTCGTCGGCCATGGCCATGGGCGTGGCGGCGATCCCCTGAAGCGTGGCCAGCACCATGTGGATCTCGGGGAAGGCACGACCCATGCCGTCCGCGTCGATCACCGGCAGGCCCGTCTCCGCCGCCGCGGCCATGGGCACCATCGAGTTGATGCCTCCGGCCTCCAGACAGGCGATGTAGTCGACCCGGGCGCCGAGTGAGCGTTCCAACGCGGTCAATGCGGCGGTGAACTCGTCACCTGACGGGATCTTCTCGACGATCACTGTGGGCGCTCCCATGACCGCCACCGGGACGACGAGCGCGTCTCTTGGGACCTCCCCGGGATCGACGACCGAGACAGGCGCCTTGCGGTTGATGGCTTCGGCGGCGATGAGCCGGCCCACGTAGGGGTCGCCGCCGCCGCCGGTCCCGAGCACCGCCGCGCCGGCTGCGATGTCCTCGAGTTCGGCCGTTCCGATCTGGCGCATCACGACTCTCCTTGCGGTTCGAGCAGGTCACCGACGGCTTTGACACGGATGCGGAGGGCGTTCCCCGGCAGATAGGCCATGGGGACTTCGTCCACGTCGACGATGCGCACGCTTTCGGGCCGGGCACCCGCTGCGACGGCCTTGTCCGCCGCCTCCTCCCGAGCGTGGTCGAGCACCTGTCGACGCGTCCGGTCGCCCAGGGAGTAGACGCGGTCGACCTCGCCTCCGACCTGGGCGATGGCCGCCCCGATCGCGTTGGCCACGGCGAAGTGGTCAGGGCGCACCACGTCGTCGAAATCCGGAAGCGAGTCGCCGAGTATGGCGCTGCCTCCGCCCACCAGGACGACCGGCAGTTGCTCGGACGACGTGCGCATCCGATCCACCGCGGTCGAGACACGTGTCGCGATGTGGTCCAGGCCCGCCTTGACCAGGTCACGGTCGAGATCCGCGACGAGGACCCGGTCGCCGAAATCCGCAATGCCGGCGGCGACCGCGAGGTCGGAGGCGGTCAGGACGTCGCCGCCGAAGATCCGTGCCTCCCGGTTGATCCGGTAGCCGACGCTGTCGGGGCCGACGGTGACGCGGCCGTCCTCGGCTCGCCGCACGATGCTGCCCCCGCCGAGACCCGTGGCAAGAACGTCCGGCATGCGGAAGTTCGTGCGCACTCCACCGACGTCCACGGCCGCACCAGCCGGCCTGGGGAACCCTTGCACGATCATGCCGACGTCGCTCGTGGTACCCCCGATGTCGACGACCGCGCAGTCGGAGAGGCCGGAGAGCAGGGCCGCTCCCCGCATGGAGTTCGTGGGCCCGGACGCGAAGGTGGCCACCGGGTAACGGCGGGCGTACTCCACGTCCATCAGTGTCCCGTCGTTCTGTGACAGGTATACGGGGGCGTCGATGCCCGCTTGGGCGAGAGCGCTGTGAAATCCGTCGACGGTCGCGTCGGCAAGTTCGCTGAGACTGGCGTTCACGATCGCCGCGTTCTCACGTTCCAGCAGACCGATCCGGCCCAGTTCGTGGGAGAGCGAGACACGGAGATCGGGGCATTCTGACCGCAACAGCTCGGCGACCAGGCGCTCCTGGTCCGCGTTGACGGGGGAGAACACCGAGGAGATCGCGACCGCGCGTACGCCCTTCTCCAACATGTCGTGCGCGGCCCGTTTGATCTCGTCGGGGTCGAGCGGAGAGATCTCACGACCGTCGAACTCGTGCCCTCCGTGGCAGAGGTAGCGGTGGACGCCGATCGCCTCAGAGAGGTGTTGCGGCCATTCGGTCATGGGCGGAATCGCGGCTGTGGCCGGAAGCCCCAGACGCACGCAGGCGGTTGGTGTGAGCCTGCGGGCTTCGACAATGGCGTTGGTGAAGTGTGTGGTGCCGATCATCACGGCCCACGCCGGGCCGTGCTTCGGGGCCAGGTGGGCAAGTGCCTGCAACGCTTCGACGATCCCCAGGGTGACGTTCGTGGTGGTCGGTCGCTTGACCGCCCCGAGGACCTCGTTCCCCCGCATCAGGACGGCGTCGGTGTTGGTGCCCCCGACATCGATGCCAATTCGCGTGTTCACGCCTGGGCCCCCGCGACGGTCTGGTCGTGATGAGCGCCGACTGCCGCCGACGAGGCATCGGGTGCGGGGGCCTTGGTGTGCCCGGAGCCGTCGTCCTCGGTCCTGGCCGATCCGTAGCCGCGGATCAAGCCCAACTTGCCTGCGACGACATAGAGCACGAATGCCAGGACGATGGAGTTGAGAGCGGGAATACCCCAGTCCCAGTACTTGCCGACAAGAGCCGCGACGAGCCAGCAGACGAGGGTTCCGGGGACCCACTCGGGGGCACGGGCCGGCAGCTTCCCCTCGGACCGGGAAACCTCAAGATCCGTGCGCCACTTCCGGATGACGAAGTACTCCGCGATCATGATGCCCGCCACCGGCGGGGTGATCACGCCGAGCAGGATCAGGAAGTCCACGAAGTGGTCCAGGATGCCGACCGCGGACAGGACGGACCCGGCGACGCCGATGGCGATCGTGGCGGCGGAGCGGCTCACCTTGCGTCCGAAGAGGACGTCGATGGTGTTCACGATCCCCAGGGACGAGGAGTACAGGTTCCAGTCGTTGACCTTGAGAATCGCCGCAACGAGGATGATCGTCCCGATGAAGCCCGACGTCGAGGTGACCGTGGCCACGATGTCGACGCTCTTGGCGGCGTGCGCGAGCAGCACGCCTATGAGGCCGATGACGTATTCGCCGAGCGTCACACCGACCAGGGTCTGCTTCACCACGTCGGCCGAACTGCGGTTGTAGCGGGTCATGTCGGGGGTCATGACGGCGCCGACGATGAACCCGCCCGCCACAAGGGTGGTGCCTGCCGCCAGTGACAGGGCCGGCCCGGGCGCTTCCGAGGTGACCAGATCGGAGACATCGTGGCGGGACAGTTCCTTCACGATCGACCACATGGCGAGGCCGAGGAAGGCAGGCACCGTCACGTAGGCGGCCCATGCCATGGATTCGAACCCGTACACCACAAGCAGGCTGACCGCGATTCCGCCGAGCATGGCCCAGATCCACTCGGGTGGTCCCCCGACCAGTGAGTGGAGGCCTTGCGCGAACACCGCGTTCTGGACGCCGAACCAGCCCATGAGGCTCACGGCGATCAGGAGGCCGACGAGTGCCGAGCCCTTGCGGCCGAAGCCGGTCCATCGTGCCAGTACGGAGGTGGACAGTCCCTCCCGTGCGCCTGCGATGCCGACAAGGATCGTCGCGAACTCCAGGAGCACGGCGCCCACGGTGATGGCGATGAGCGCGTCCTTGAACGTCATCCCGAAGCCCAGGGTGGCTCCGATCAGAAACTGGGAGAACGAAGAAAGCTGGCCGAAACGCTGCGTCGCGACGCTCAGCCAGGAATACCGAGCATGCTGGGGCACTCGCTCAAGGGCATAGTCGTCGTGCCCTGGCGCCTGTTCACCCGTTGCCTGCCGTCTGTTCACGGTGACCTCATTCCGGGAGCCCGAGGTGGGATGCCAGGGACTCTAGGCATGGCCCAGATCACAGTTAAGTGGCGATATGCACAGGTTTTCCCAGACGGCTCAGCAGATCGCCCATCCCCGTAGCGGACGCACCACGCCCGGCCGGAAACCGCTTCAACGGTACGCCGTGGGCCTCATCGCGGCACGGACTCTGCCGGCGCCCGCCAACGCTGGCGGCCTGCCGACCCCCCTTTCTCGGCCATGTCACCTACCGCCCGAACAACCCGTGTCGCCCGCGTACCGCGTGGCTGCGGCCTCGGGCTGGCTGGCTGGGTGGTACGCACTGAAGACCTGGGAGCGGATCGTCACCACCCCGCGGCACGCCTCCAGGGTCGCCGACACAAACGAACTCGGAACCGGCCCGGCCGAACCGCGGTGCAGTTGGTTCCGCCGCGCACCGGGCCACGACCTGTCCGGCGTGTTGTTCCGTGCACGCCGAGACCTCGGCGACCACCCCGGCACGCCCTTCCCCGCGACGGCCGACGTGGAGGCGGCGCAGGACATCGCGCAGGACACCTTCGCGGCGACCTACCGCCGCTACAGCGTCCGCCTCAAGGGCATCGACGACCCGCTGCGCCACCTCTGCCGCAGTGTCGTCAACGAAAGCCGCACGCCGCTACGCCGCCGTGACTGCCCGGCGCCGCGTGTTCCCGCACCTCCGCGCGTGCCGATGCGGTTGCGGCATCGGCACCCCCGGACCCGGGAGCGTCCGCGGCACACACTGTCACCTTGCCCAACGCCTCCTCCGGGCTGCAGAGGCTGACAACAGGAAGTACCCAGGGCAGCGCAGGCGCCCACCATTAGGCGCGTTCCTGCTATTCCGGCCCGCGGCCGTTGCAACACAGTGAGTCGTGACGTCCAACCTGCCAGGTCACCGAGAGTGGACCGCAAGTACCACGAGGACCCGCACTCCAACGGTTGGTTGAGCGTTCCTCATCGGCCTGGGTCGGCACATGGGGGCGCAGCTGTCGGACAACGGAGCGGCAACGCCGCTGGTCACGGTATCCATGTGCACAGCCCTGGCCTGCTTTGTCCTGGGGGCGGGCATCGCCGTCACCATAGCCACACACAGCGCTCGCTGCGGCATGCGCTGAACCGTCGACGAGGCCGACTACGAACCTCTGGAACATACGGAGCCAACTTGGTCTTCTGTCGCGGGCAGCCCTGCGAGCTGGGCGGCACATACTTCGAAGCCGATCGAGTTCCGGCTTCGACGAACTCGTCCTGACGTTAAGGTCGGCGGAACGAACGACGGGACAGAAGCCGGAGGACCGATGACGGCACTGCTGCTGCGCGGCGGGCGGCCATGGGGAAGCCCCGGTACCGCGGACATCCTGGTCCGCGACGGCCGCATCGCGGACATCGCCCCCGACCTGTCGGCTCCGGACGCGGACGTCGTCGACGTCCCCGGCCTGCTCGTGCTCCCCGGCCTGATCGACGCGCACACCCACCTGGACAAGTCCCTGTGGGGACGACCCTGGGAACCGCACTCCGCCGGCCCCGCCCTCGCCGACCGGATCGCCAACGACCTGCGGCGCCGTCAGGAACTGGGCCTCCCCGACGCCGACGCGGTCACCGCGCTCCTGGAGCACATGGCCGCTCTCGGGACCACACACGTACGCACCCATACCGATGTGGACCCCGAGGTCGGGCTGCGCGGTATCGACGCGGTCGCCGACGCCGCGGCACGCCTCGACGGCCGGATCACCGTCGAACAGGTTGCCTTCCCCCAGCACGGCCTGCTCTCCCGTCCGGGGACCGCCGACCTCCTCGACGAGGCACTGCGGCGCGGGATCCCCACCCTCGGCGGCATCGACCCGGCCGGCACCGACCGCGACCCGGTCGGCAGCCTGCGGCTGACCTTCGAACTCGCCCGCCGGCACGACGCGGGCGTGGACATCCACCTGCACGACGGCGGCACCCTCGGCACGTTCGAGTTCGAACTCATCTGCGAGCACACCGTCGCCGCCGGACTCCAGGGCCGCGTGACGATCAGCCACGGCTACGCGTTCGGCGAGGCCGCGCCCGAACGGCAGCGCGCCCTCGCGGCGATGATGGCCGACGCCGGAGTCGCGTTCTCCACCTGCGCCGTCTACAGCTTCCCGGTGCCGCCCCCGCCCCTGCTGGCGCAGGCCGGCGTCACCCTCGCGCTCGGCAACGACGGCATCCGCGACCTGTGGGGCCCGTACGGCACAGCCGACATGCTGGAGCGGGCCATGCACCTGGCCTACCGCACCGTCGCACGCCGCGACCAGGACATGGAACTCGCCCTGCACGCCGCGACCGACGGCGCCGCCAAGGCCCTGGGACTCACCGACCACGGCCTGCGCGCGGGCGCCCGCGCCGACCTGGTCGTGGTCCGCGCCGCCACCGCCGCCGAGGCGATCGCGGTACGGCCGCCGCGGGCCCTGGTGCTGAAGAACGGCCGGATCGTGGCCCGCGACGGGAAGCTCCTGCCGCGGTGACCAGGGGCGGTGGCGCTGGACACCGTGCCGGCATCGAGCTTTTCAAGGACGAGGTAAGGCAGCGGTCCCCCGCGACTTGAAGACGTCGCGCCGGGACACGCGGCCCGCGAGTTCCCGCACCACGGCACGGACTTGGGCGAGCAGCCGCACCGTCCGCCGCTGGTAGCGGTCCAGCACGCCGGGGACTTGCTCACGAAACGTGATCCGTGGGCATGCCGGCGTGGGCAGACGAGGCGGCGGAGCCGGGCCAGAAGGACGACCCGGCGGGCGTCGACGGGGACGTCTGTCACCGTGCGTTCGTAGAAGGCGTGCACCCGACCGGTCCGACCACTGCCGTGGACCCGGACGTGGCGAACCTGGGCGAGCGCTGGATTGACGAGGCGATCAGCGACATCGACGACGGGCCGGCCGTGGCGGACCGCTTCGAGCCCCATGAGCGCGCGAAGCCCTGCCTGCGGATTCGGGCCGGCTCGGCGCGCAGCTTGCCCAGGTCGGGGTTGTCCGCGTGGTCGTCGTACGCGATCGCATAGGCGTCGGCGAGTTTGTCCGCGGACAGCTCGGCCAGCAGCAGGAGCCCGCCCGACGTGCGGTGGGCCGAGAAGACCATGCCCTCGCGCGAGGTGACGCGCAGCGTCTGCGCCGACTCGACCGAGGCGATGAAGCGGGCGTCGCGGCCCGTGCGAACGGTCAGGTTCGCGGACTCGCCCACCACGTCCACGAGTTGCCGCGGATGCGGCAGCGAGGCGGCGCGCAACAGGGCGGTCCGGACTGGGAGTCCTCGGCGAGCTGGAGCACCGGGCCCGCATGGTACGTCCGGCCCTCGTCCTGCGTGGCGAAGTCCCGGTAGACGAGCATCTGGAGCAACCGGTGGGCGGTCGAGCGGGCGACGCCCGTGCGCTCGGCGGCGTCTTCACGGCTGCTGCTCCGATCTGGGTGCCGTTCTGCAAGACAGAATCATGTGTTCTGCATACCGGGATCGGGCCCACTCTGGTCGACATGACCGCCGATTCCCCCGTACGTCTCAAGGCCGTCGAGTCGCCCGATCAGCCCGCCGTCACGCCTGCCCTGGAGGAGCTGTACCGCGGCTTCGAGCGGGAACTCCTCGTCCCGCTGTGGACCGAGATCGGCGGCCTGATGCCGGCTCACCCGCGCTCGCGAGCGGTCCCCCACCTGTGGCGGTGGCAAAACCTCGTCGCGCTGGCCGGCGAGGCCGGCCGCATCGTGCCGGTCGGGCGCGGTGGGGAACGCCGCGCGATCGCGCTGGCCAACCCGACCCTGGACGGCCGCCCCTTCGCCACCCCCACACTGTGGGCGGCCATCCAGTACCTCATGCCCGGCGAGGACGCCCCGGAGCACCGGCACACACAGCACGCCTTCCGCTTCGTCGTCGAGGGCAGCGGTGTCTGGACGGTCGTCGGCGGTGACGCCGTACCGATGAACCGCGGCGACTTCCTGCCCCAGGCGGGCTGGAACTGGCACGCGCACCACAACTCCACGGACCGGCCGATGGCCTGGGTCGACGGTCTGGACATCCCGTTCCAGTACGCGACCGAGGCGCAGTTCTTCGAGTTCGGCCGCGACGGGATCTCCGACGCCGAGCGGATCACGCCGGAGTACTCCCGGTCCGAACTGCTGTGGGGACACCCGGGCTTGCGTCCCCTCGGCGTGCGGCAGGCGGCTCCGGGGTCGCCGCTGCTGGCGTACAAGTGGGAGCACACCGACCGCGCGCTTGCCGACCAGCTGCAGTTGGAGACGCGGGGGTTCCCCGGCACGGTCGAACCGGGCCACGCCGCCGTGCGCTTCATGAATCCGGTCGACGGCACGGACGTACTGCCCACGATCCGCGCCGAGTTCCACCGCGTCGTGCGGCACGCCGAGACCGCACCGGTCCGGGAGACCGGCTCCAGCGTCTACCAGGTGTTCGACGGCTCGGGGACGGTCACCGTCGGCGAGACGACCTGGTCAGTCACCCGCGGCGACCTCTTCGTGGTCCCGTCGTGGACACCCTTCTCCGCCAAGTCCGAGGCGGGCCTGAGCGATTCCGACTCCGGTTCGCTCGACCTCTTCCGTTTCTCCGACGCGCCGGTCTTCGCGGCGCTGAAGCTCGACCGATTCCAGAAGGACGCCCGATGAAGCTCGCCACCATCCGTACCGCCGACGGCACCCGCGCGGTGCGCCTCGAAGGCGACGTGCTCGTCGGCCTCGGGTACGCCGACCTCGGCGGGCTGTTCGCCGAACCCGACTGGCAGGCCAGGGCGGCCGTGAGCACGGAGACGACGTACCCGGCGGAGGGCGCCGACTTCGCCCCGGTCGTACCGAACCCCTCGAAGGTGGTGTGCGTCGGCCACAACTACCGGAACCACATCGCGGAGATGGGTCGGGAGCTGCCCGTGTACCCGACGCTGTTCCCGAAATTCGCCGACACGTTGGCCGGCGCTCATGACGACATCGGCAAGCCCGCCGAGACCGACGCGCTCGACTGGGAGGTCGAGCTGGTCGTCGTGATCGGCAAGCAGGTGCGCCGCGCCACCGAGGAGCAGGCCGCCGACGCGATCGCCGGGTTCACCGTCATGAACGACATCTCGATGCGCGACTGGCAGTTCCGCAGCGTCGAATGGACCCAGGGCAAGATCTGGGACTCCTCCACGCCGGTCGGCCCGTATGTCGTCACCCCCGACGAGGTCGGCGGCGTACGTCCGGCACTCACCGTCCGGACCACCGTGGACGGCCAGGTCATGCAGCAGGACGACACCGGAACGCTGCTCTTCGACCCCGTCGCTCTCGTGCGGTACATCTCCACCGTCATCACCCTGCGCCCCGGCGACCTCGTCGCCACCGGAACACCCGCCGGTGTCGGCCATGCCCGCAACCCGAAGGTCTATCTGACCGAGGGGCAGACGGTCGTGGCCGAGATCACCGGACTCGGTGCGTGCGCCAACCGGGTCGTCAAGGAGTCCTGATGGCCCGCACGTTCACCGACGCCCGGCGCTGGATGACGGAAGGCACCGACCGATTTCTTGACGCCGTGTCAGGTCTGTCGCACGCCTTCGCCGCCCCCACGCTCCTCCCCGGCTGGACCCGCAAACACCTGGTCGCCCACGTGGCGGCCAACGCCGAAGCCGTCGGCCGCCTCGTGCGCTGGGCAGCAACCGGCGTGGAAACGCCCATGTACCGGTCCCCGGAGGAACGCAGCGACGGTATCGCGCAAGGGGCGACCATGACGGCACACGCTCTCGAATCCTGGCTCGCCACCTCGGCCGAGATCCTGGCCGCGGCGATGGACCGCCTCCCCGAGGACGCGTGGCGGCACGAGGTCGTCACCGCGCAGGGGCGTACCGTGCCGGCCGCGGAAACGCCGTGGATGCGCGCCCGTGAGGTCTGCGTGCATGTCGTCGACCTGGATTGCGGCATCGGCTTCGCGGAACTGCCGGAGGACTTCAACCAGGCCCTCTGCGACGACATCCGCGCGAAACGCAACCTCGGCGACCTGCCTGCCGGGGTTGCCGCGGCGCCGCTCCCCGAGCTGACCGCCTGGCTCGCCGGCCGCCCGTACGCGATCCCCGGCGTCCCACCGCTCGCCCCCTGGCTCTAGGACAGCACCATGAACCCTGGCGTGATCGTCGTCGGCGGTGGCATCGGCGGCCTCGGGGCGGCGTACGCGCTGGCCCGGCAGGGCCTGGCGGTCCGCGTGCTGGAGCAGGCCTCCGCCTTCGGCGAGGTCGGCGCCGGCATCCAACTCGCGCCCAACTGCACGCGCATCCTCGACGACTACGGTCTGCTCGACGAAGCCCGAAGCCTCGGCGTCGCGCCGGGCTCCATGGTCATGCGCGACGCAGTGGACGGGACGGAGCTGACCCGGCTCGACCTGCGCGACCTGGAAAAGCGGTACGGCCACCCGTACTTGGTCATCCACCGGAGCGACCTGCACGGCCTGCTCCTGCGCGCGTGCCGACGCGCCGGCGTCGAACTCGTCACCGACGCACGGGCGACCGCGTACGAGAACACCGGCCACGGCGCACGGGTCGTCCTCGCTTCCGGCGAGGTCCACGAAGCCGACGCCGTCATCGCGGCCGACGGCCTCCACTCCGTCGCGCGCAAACTCCTGGTGGACGACCGACCCGTCTCCTCGGCATACGTCGCCTACCGCGGCACCGTCCCGGTCGACCTGCCGCGCGCGCAAGGCGTGGATCTCGGCGAGGTCGTCGTCCACATCGGTCCTGCCTGCCACTTCGTCCACTACGGACTACGCGGCGGCGACCTGCTCAACCAGGTCGCCGTCTTCGAGTCACCGAAGGCACTCGCCGGCGACGCGGACTGGGGCACCCCCGACGAACTCGACGAGGCGTTCACCAGAACCTGCTCATTCGTCCAGGACGGCCTCCCCCACCTGTGGCGGGACAAGTGGTGGCGCATGTACGACCGCGACCCGATCATGACCTGGGTCCACGGCCGCATCGCCCTGCTGGGCGACTCCGCCCACCCGCCGCTGCAATACATCGCCCAGGGCGCGATCATGGCGATCGAGGACGGCTGGGTCCTCGGCGAGCACGTCGCCCGCACCCGTACCGGAGACGTCGGCACGATCGACTGGCACGCCGCCCTCGCCGCCTACGAAGCCGTCCGCCCCGAGCACTGCCGACGCGTGATCACGACCTCCCGCGCCTGGGGTGAGCTCTGGCACCTCGACGGTGTTGCCCGCGAGCGACGCAACACAATCCTTCGCGCCCGCGACACCTACGACTACTCCTTCGTCGACTGGCTCTACAGCCCCACCGCCCTGCTCCCCCGGGACGAACCGCCGATGTTCGCACCCATCCCTCTCGACTCCGCCGACGGTGGAACTTGATCATGGAAGTGACACCGAGAGATGACATTGCACGCGAACTCGTACCGAGTCCTGCACCTGAGTCCGTACCCCGACACCCGTGTCGTCTGCCAAGACGACGGCCGTCGGCACCGAGACCCTCGCAAGTGCGCCCTTCCTGCTCGGGGTCTTCGGCTGGGACGTCTCCGGGTGCACGGACGCATCCAGCCTGGCAGGGCGGCGGCCACAGGCACGGGACATCGGATGCCTGGTTCCACGAGGCGAAGTTCTGCACTACAGCGCCGCCAACACCTGAGTCATTGCCCCGACGACGCTGGGTGGGCACGGGTCAGCTCGCGTTCGCCGTGCGGCAACAACCCGATCAGTGTTCACAGACGCAGGAGTCAGCACCCACAGGGTCATGCCCAGGGATCGGCACCGGCGGCTCGGAGGCGCGCAGCTTCGCGCCAATGGAGAACGAAGAACCGGGCGGGGGATGTCGAAGCTGATCTCTTCGAGTCGTGGGCGCCGTGTGGGTCCGGGCGGAGCATCAGGCAGCGAATGCAGGCGTGTTCGTGTTGGCGCGGGGTTCCGTACCCGCGGCCGTAGGCTCCCAGTTCAACCTTGCGGCGGTTGAAGTGCTTGTGGGACTCCTCCCACATCGGACGGCACCTGGTCCGCTTGGCGTGGATCTCACCAAGCCACCGCCCGCCGCAGCCACCGCCGCCGACGACAAAGCACCAGCTCAGGACACGATCTCCGCCGGGTGTATCAGCTCGGCGCTTTGGCTGCGACAAGGCCGATGAGACGTTTCGCCGTGTCACACGGCTTGACGACCCGTGTGGGGTCCGTGATGGCGACCATGGCGGTTCCTTGTCCCCAGGCCGTGGCTGCGACGCAGCTGTCGGGTCTATCGGCGCCCCCCGGTGAGACCTCGAATCTGCGGCCGCCCTGAGTGTATGAACTTGCCTGTGGCCTGGGCGGCTCCGGCGAGGCGCTCACGACGACGTGGACAATCACCCAGACCGAGTTCTCCAAGGTCTCCGCAAGCTTGTCTGCGGACTCGCCCGCGGCGGCGAGGTCGCCTCCTGCTCCGGGCCCGTGGTCGCTGCGGTTGACATCGGGGGGCGGTGAGTAGCCGGGTCGAGACTGCAGGGTTGCCCACTTGCAGACACTGTCCCAGCCGTCCAGGTGGTCGCGCTTAGGCTCTGGCGGCGACCCCGGCTGCTTGAAGTCGGCTCCTGTCAGCAGCGTGCAGGCGTCCGTCACCGCGGGCGCCGTCGCAGAGGGAGCCCTGCTCGACTCGACTGCCGGAGTCGGAGAAGCGCTCAAGGTAGCGCCCGCGATCAACCGCGGAAGGCTGCTTTCCATACGTTGGGACGTATCGGCGGCAGAGCCGGAGGCTGCGGGGGACCCGCCGCCAGAGCACCCGGCCAGCACCGGCAAGCCGGCAACACAAAAAGCCAGCGCGGCACGGCAGTTCGCGCGGCGGCGTGCACCCTCAGTATGTGTCCGCCTGTCCGAGATCATGCACTGATTCTGGGGCGGGTGCGAAAACGCTACTAGTAGTTACACGACTGAAGGTTGCCATTCGACGCCACGCAGAACATCGGCAACGGCATCCTGCGCGGCATCGGGGACACAGCCGGGCCGTTCCGGATCTCCCTCGTCGAGTACTGGCTGATCGGCCTGCCCGCGGCCTACTTGCTCGGCGTAACAGCCGGCTTGGGCGTCGAAGGCGGCTGGGTCGGCCAGACCATCGGCCTCGCCCGTCGTCGTGTACGACGCTGCTACTCTCCTCGACATGAAAATGAAAACGGTTATCACAATCTTTACGGCCTTGACCGTGTCGGTGACCATGGGGTGCGGAGCCGGAGACAGGTCGTCCGACGTTGGTGGTCAGAAGGGCGCGGGAACGGCGGGCTACCCGTTCACCATCAAGAACTGCGGCACCGACGTGACCTACAAGGGTCCGCCGAAGAAGGTCGTCACGCTGAACCAGACCGCCGCCGAGATCCTCATCCACCTAGGCGTGGGTGACCGGATCGTCGGATCGGGCTACGAGGTCGAGGAGACGCCGGACGCGATCGCCGCGCAGTACAAGAAGATCCCGATCTTGTCCGCGCACGGACAGGAGATCAAGCACGAGAAACTGCTGGAAGCGCAGCCGGACTTCGTCTACGGCTCCTTCGCGAGCATGTTCACCGCGGAGCAGTCCGGCGACCGGAGGCAGCTGCACGACCTGGGCGTGCCCACCTACTTGACCGAGTTCGACTGCGCGTACCACGAGAGCGTGTCGGGCGCAAACTACGAGAAGCTGTACGAGGAATACGTCCGACTGGGCAAGATCATGAACGTGTCCGCCGCCGCGGAGAAGCTGGTGGCGGAACAGCGGGCCGTGGTGAACCGGGCGCTGGGCGACGTGAAGAAGCGGGACACTCCGCTGAAGGTGATGTGGTTCTACTCCACCTACGACGGCATTCCGTGGACGGCGGGTCCCGGTGGCCTGCCGCAGCACATCTCGGAACTCGTCGGTGTCGAGAACGTCTTCGCCGACGCCTCGACCAAGTGGACCGAGGTGAGCTGGGACGAGGTCGCGGCACGGAATCCGGACGTCATCGTCCTCGCCGACCTGACCCGAGGCGAACCCAACGACACCGCCAAGGAGAAGGTCGACCTGCTCAAGAAGGACCCGCTCACGAGCAAACTCGCCGCGGTGAAGGGCGACCGGTTCATCACCGTCCCCGGCGCGCACATGGATCCCGGCTACGGCAGCGTCTCCGCGGTGCCCGCGCTCGTCGACGGCCTGAACAAGCTTCGGTGAATCGCGAACCGCCATGACGACGAGTTCACCTGGGACTCCCGCGCCCACCGGGACACCGGCCACTTGCCGTGGCACCGTTCCGGTGCGGGCGCGCCGCGCCTCGACGGCGGCGCTCTTCCTCCTTACCGGAACCGGCCTGCTGGCGTCGATCGTCGCCGCAACGCTGTTCGGAAGTGCGGACATCCGCCCGTTGGATGTCGTCTCCACGATCCTGCGGCACGTCGGTCTGGGCTCCATCGCCCCCACCCCGCCCCTGCCGGACCTGCTGGACGCGCTGATCTGGGAGTCGCGCTTCCCACGGGTGTTGCTGGCCGCCGCCGTCGGCATGGGGCTGGCCGTCTCGGGCACGGTCCTGCAAGCGGTCACCAGGAATCCCCTGTCCGACCCCTACCTGCTCGGGGTCTCCTCCGGCGCGTCCACCGGTGCGGTCGCCGTACTCCTGCTTGGCATCGGCGGAAGCGTCTCCCTCTCGACCGGAGCCTTCGTCGGCGGGCTGCTCTCCTTCGGCCTGCTGCTGCTCCTGCTCGGCGGGGGAGGCGTCGCCAGCCCCTCCCGCGTGGTGCTCACCGGCGTGCTCGTGTCCCAGTTCTTCGCCGCGGTCACCTCGGTCATCCTCATGACCAACGGGGACGCGAACTCCACCCGCGGCTTCACCTACTGGCTGCTTGGCAGCCTTGGGGGCGCCCGGTGGGAGGGGACGACCAGCACCGTCGTGATCATCCTGATCGGGGTGTTCGCCGTCCAGTACTTCGCACCCGGCCTCGACGCCTTCACGTTCGGGTGGGACTCCGCCGCCGCCCTCGGGATCAACGTCACCGCGACCCGCATCTGGCTGATGGTGCTGGCCTCGGTCATGACGGCCGCCGCCGTGGCGGCCTCCGGCGCGATCGGCTTTATCGGGCTGCTCGTCCCGCACGCCGTGCGCACCCTGGCGGGTCCGACGCACCGCTCCCTGCTCCCGCTGTCCGCGCTGGTGGGCGCCATCTTCCTGATCTGGGTGGACACGTTCGCGCGGACCGCGTTCTCGCCCCATGAACTGCCCGCCGGGGTCATCACCGCGCTTCTCGGCGCGCCCGCCTTCGCACTCGTCCTGAGGCGTCTGGAGTCCTGATGGGACGCATCACCACCTCCGAACTCTCCTGGTCGGTCAAAGGCCACCGGCTGCTGGACAGCATCGAAATGACGGCCCGCGACGGCAAGATCGT
Source organism: Streptomycetaceae bacterium NBC_01309 (assembly GCA_045039925.1). Taxonomy (GTDB): domain Bacteria; phylum Actinomycetota; class Actinomycetes; order Streptomycetales; family Streptomycetaceae; genus Yinghuangia. Next base: position 170,972 of record CP108401.1, on the reverse strand, counting down.
CGGTCTCCTGGGCCCCAACGGCTCGGGCAAGTCCACACTGCTGCGCCTGCTCGCCGGGCTGCGCCGCCCCGACACCGGTGTCGTCCGATACGACGGCACCAGCCTGCACGACCTCGGCCGACGGGTGCTGGCCCGGAGGCTCGCCGTCGTCGAACAGGACGTGGCCGCACACAACCACGTCACCGCCCTCCAGGTCGTGGAACTCGGCCGCACACCGTTCCGCGGCCGCTTCGACGCGCTGACCGAACACGACCGGCGGATCGTCGACGCGGCGCTGGAGCGCACCGACGTCACCGACAGGCAGCACCGAAGCCGGCACACCCTCTCCGGAGGCGAGAAACAGCGCACCCAACTCGCCCGCGCCCTCGCCCAGGAGCCCCGGGAGATCCTGCTCGACGAACCCACCAACCACCTCGACATCCGCCACCAGCTCGAACTCCTCGAACTGCTCGGTTCGTTGGACGTGACGTGCGTCGTCGCCCTGCATGACCTCAATCTCGCTGCCCGGTACTGCGACCACGTCGTCGTCCTCAATCACGGACACGTGGTCGCAAAGGGCGTCCCGGAGGCCGTGCTGACTCCCGACCTGATCGAGTCGGTCTACGGCGTCAAGGTGCTCGTCGACCGCGAACACACCACAGCCACGCTGCGCATCACCTACCTGGCAGCGACCGCCACGCGCACGACCGCCACGACCGAGATGCACCTCGATCGCCGGGAACGGTGCAGAGGGGGCCCGCCGTGAAGCCGGCCCCCGCTCCCACCGCGTTCGAGGTGCGTCAGCAGTCGCGCAACGTCGGCGACTGGTTGAGCAGCCGGCCGCGGATCGAAGTGAACTTCGCGTACCGGTCCGCGTCCAAGTTGTCGGCGCGGAACACGGCGACGCGGTGGCAGTTCCGGAACACGAGCTTGACCCCGAAGTTTTGTTCGAGGGCACAGCGGATCGCATACGAGGCCATGGCCCGGAGCAACGCAGGTCACCCGACTGCGCGGGGTCGGTGACCGAGGCCCGGGTGGTGAGCGACGGCGACGGCGTGGGATTGCGGGCGACTGCGAGTTTGGCCACCACAACGTCGGCACCAAACCAAGGCGAACCACTTGAACGACAAGCTGAGGCAGCAACCGCCTCGTAGCGCACGATGCTTTGCGGCTCTTGCAACTTCCGGTTGAGCGCGCGGAATCGGATCAGGATCCCGGCGGCCCGCGTGCACTCGACAAGTGGCGTGACGGCCCTGGCCGCTTGCGTGGCCCTGCTAGTACCATCGGGGCCATGAGTGAGCCGAAAGCCATCAACCTCCGGTTCCCCGATCCCGGTCAGCGGGCCGCGATCGCCGCCGCGGCCAAGGCCGAGGGCGTGAGCATGCAGGAATACATCCTCGGCGCCGCGTACGCCCGCGCGACCGCGTTGGAGGGACGGTTCCTCGACGCGTTCCGCGCCTCCCAGGCCCGCAGCGGCGACGCGTTCACCCGCGAACCCGGCGACACCGACCCCACCGCGGAGCAACGCACAGCCTAAGCCGACGCGCGACGCGAACTCGCACGCCGCGGCGAAGGCCACGCCGCGTGAACGAGGCGCACCTTCCACACCTGGACGTCGCGTTCCTCCTCCACGCCGCGGAACTGCTGCCCGGCGACCCCCAGGTCGACGACCTCGGCCCGCTCTACGCCGCCGTGGCCCGCGTCCACGCCCGCGCGATGGATCAGGACGTGTACGGGTCCGACCACCTCAAGGCCGCCGCCCTGCTGCACACCCTGGTCCGGCTGCCCTGCCTGGAACACTCCAACGAAGCGTTCTCCTGGCATGCCGCCGAGGCCTTCCTCGCCCTCCACGGACACGACTTGGACTACCCGCCCAAACACGCCGTCGCCCTTGTCCGCGACGCCGCCCACGGCACCCTCGGCGTCCAACAGACCGCCCGCCAACTCCGTGCTTGGACCAGGCACTGACCCACCCCAAGGACGGCGGCACAAGCAACCGATCACATGACGAGCCCGCCGGGTCGGCGCGGTTGCGTCAGCGTTGGCCTGCTCCTGGGGCCTGTCACGCCCGTGCTGCCTCCATCAGGGGGTCGAGCGAGCCGAGATCCACCTTGAGCTCGGTGACGTACATGTAGTCGATGACTTGAGTGGCTGCGGGCCAACGTGGTCAGAGCCGGGGACGGCGGGTTGACCCTGCGCGCGTCGGACTGTCCGGGGCCGCCTACGCCCCGCGCATCGTGGAGGCCGTAACCATCGAACTCCCCTATCAGGTCTTCGCCTTCGTTACCGAGGCGGGTGCCGTTCGACCATGGGGAAGACTCGGGAGGCAAGGCACGCCCCTGAGGTAGCGGATCAGCGTGGCGGGGAAGCCCGACGCTGCAGGCGGCATGTACGGGCGCCCGCGTCGGGTGCCGCACCGGCCGCGCGTACGAGCGACGGCCGGTCCTGGAGCCAGGATCAAGCATCGTGGCGCGATCCTCCAAGCCGTCGCCGATGCGCTTGTGGCTCTAATGGGTTGCCTGACGGACAGACCCTCGCACAGTGCCCTGACTGTGCAGCAGAGCACAGACCTTCTCAGACCCGGAGTATCTCGATGCGTCGTCTTTCCCGTGCCGGCGGTGCCCTGGCAGGTTCTCTTGCCCTGGCCTGCGTCCTCACCAGTCCAGCGCTCGCGGCGCCGTCGCACCACGGGGCCGCCCCGGCGGCGAGGCCGCTGTCGGCCCAGTACTTGTGCTTCTACGAGGTGACTGGAGACAACGTCCGCATCCGCACAGGACCAGGGACCAATTACACCGCCTTCGGCCAGATGCACCGAGGCGACAAGTTCCAGAGCGGCACCCTCTCCAACGGATGGGCGCACGGGTACAGCAGCCGCCACGCCCGCTCGGGCTGGATATCCATGACCTACCTCAGGATCATCCCGGGAACCTGCCGCTGACGCGGCCGAGCAGGCGCGTCCTGCGGCATGGCCTGCCGAGACGTCCGCCTCCTGGTCACCACACACGCCGACCACGACCACCGGCATGCGGAAGTGGACTTGGTGCCGGATGGTGCCGTCAGACTCCCGAACCACAAGGCGCATGTGCGCCCACGCGGGCGCCGCTGCCCTCCCTTCCCGCAGCGTCCAGGAAGCTGAGGAACACACGTGCGCACGAGAACCTCGGCCCACTCACAACACATCGGGCGCCGGCCACTCCGCGCCGCCATCGCCGTGACCTGCGTCGGGCTCCTTCTCGGCGCCTGTGGGAACGGCGGCGGCGGCATAGCGGTGACACCGTTCGGCAGCGCCGCCCAACCCGGGACCTCGAAAGACGCCTCCCCGGCCAACGGCAGGATCGACGCGCGCACTGCCGACCCCTGCTCGTTCGTCCCCCACGACGCACTCGCCCCGTTCGCCGCCAAGGCCCCCCTGCCCGACACCGACGCGGCAACCGCTCAAGAAACCATCACTTCGACGCCAGGCGCCGACTACAACTATTGCATCGTCTACGTGCGCACGGCTGTGGGCGGGACGGTGCACATCAGTGTCGACCTTGCCACCGTCCCCGTCGACGAGGACGCGCTCGCCAACCTCTCGGCCGGAGTCACCGTCCGTGAGTCCAACGGCCTGCGCATCGTCTCGATCAAACACTCTGGCGCCGCCGGGATCCCCTGCCGACGCGGGCTCGTCGACACGGAGTCGATGGTGACGACGATCGACGCAGTCGGCGACGTCGCAGCTGCCCGCGCCGACGTCTGCGCGATCGCAGACGCCGTCGCCGAGGCCGGAAGCAAGGTCGTCGCCGAGGGCCGACTGACAGCGCGCACGTACGGCCCCCAGTCCTTCGCGCGGCTCCGCGCCTGCGACCTGATCGCCGACACCACCCTCGCGAAAGTACCGGACATGCGCCCCACCAAAACCCCGACCGCGCCCGGCTTCGCCTGCACCATCGGACCGACCGACAAGGACTCCACGGCAACGAGCGCACTCGTCAGGCTCGCCGTCAGTTCACTACAGTACGTAAACGCTCCCCCGGCCCGGCGGACGCAGATCGCCGGACGCGAATCCGTCGTCAAATACCTGGAGAAAGACCGCAGTTCCGACTTGCCCGGCCGCTGCTCCGTCACCACGACAGGCATCGAACTCCCAGGCACAGGGATGTTGGAGGTCGCCGAAGTACTCGTCCTCGCCCCCGACAACCCCGACAAGGAGCGCGTCTGCGCCGCCGCCCAGGCCATCGCCGTCGACGTCTGGCCCAGGCTGCCGAAGTAGCCCGCGGAACCGACACGACCGTCGACCGAACTCCCTGGCCCCAACCACGCCGGCTACGTCCTGGCGCGGCTCGTGGGCGAACCCAGCGCGGGAGTGGTCGCGTACCGCCACGACATCTGTCTGCACAGGCCCGACGACACATGTGTGCAGTGGCCGCCAACCACCGGAGAGCGCTGCCTCCATCGGCGAGTCGAGCCGGTTGTCGGCTCCGGTGTCCAGTTGCGCGGCATGGTGGATCGGCAGCTAGGTCACATTCTTGATCGGGGGGTCGACGTCGCTGGCATGATGCCCGCGAGGGGATGGCGTCTCCGAGGGCACCCAGGCTTGGGGAACTCTGTGAGGGGCTGAACCCCGCGCTTGACGCGGGGTTCAGCCCCTCACGAGTGTCGTAGCAGCTCAGGTGTGGCTTGCGGTTGCCGGCCGACTACGAGTCAGCCTGCGATCTGGAGCTTCTTGCGTCGCATCTGCATGAACACGGCGCCGGCGGCACCGAGCAGGGCGAGGGTGATGCCGACGCCGAGCAGCAGAGGCAGACGGCTGCTGCCGCCGGTGTCGGCGAGAGGCGGGCCGGATTGATCGTTGGGCTTGGGGATCACCGGCGCGGAACTGGAAGCTTCCGGCGAGCCTGTCGACGACTCCGTCGGCGCGGTGGTCGGCGCGGTGGTCGGGGATGCCGTGGGCGTCCCGGTGGGGGTGGCGGTCGCCGTGGCAGTGGGCGGCGAAGTAGGCGACGCGGTCGGCGCCGGCGGAGGCGATGTCGGCTCCTTCTTACAGGGGTCGAAGCGCACGATGGGGGCCAGTTGCCCGTTGATCGCTCCGCTGTTGTCCCTGAGGTTGTAGAAGCGCCTCTGTTCGGCGAGGTCTTCCGTCGTGTCCCAGGTCCAGAAGGCCCATCCCTTGGCGGCGTAGGCGCAGGTCGCGACCTGGAGGTCTCGCATCGCATATGCGGCCGCGGTGATGTCGTTGCCGTAGATCGACTTCAGCGCCCCCATCTCCCCGATGAGCAGCGGCTTGTCGAATCGTCCGCCTTCCATGGTCTGCATGTCGGCGGCGAGGTCGTAGCCCCGGCTGCGCGGATACAGGTGAAGGTCGACGAAGTCCAGGGCTCCGTGCTTGGCGACCATGAGCGGACGACCCGGCACGCGGTAGTCGACATTGGGGTTGCAGCTGTGGCTGCAGTGGACGGTGAGCCCGTCGAAGCCCGGCTTCCCGACGGCACCGTTGGTGAAGAACCCCATGGTGAGGAGGAGGTCCGAGTCGACTGACTTCAGCGCCTGCTTCATCTGGTGGGTGTACGCGACGAGGTTCGCGTCCGCGGACTGCTGACGATCCGCCGGCTTCGACATGTCGTACGTCTTGCCGTCGAGCGTGGTGACCGTCCCGCTCATGGTGGCGTAGGGCGCCTTGCTGCCGTCGAAGAACGCCTCGTTGTCGGACGCGTACGCCAGGACCGCGTTCTTGTACTGGGGTCCCACACGCGCGATGAGTGCCTTGGCGAACTGCGCCATGTATTCGGCCTTGGCCTTGACGTAGTCCTTGTCGAGGTACTTGGTGTTGTCGCCGTCTATGTTGCCCTTGGGCGATCCCGCGATTGCGTAGTAGTACGTGTTGGCGGGAATGTAGTCGAGCGAGGGAAGGACATAGATCCCTTGGGCTCCGGCTTCCTTCACGAATTTCGCGACGTTGTCCATGTATTCGGCGCGAACGGGCTCCCGGCTTTCCACGCTCGCGGAGTTCCCGTGGAAGGGTGCCGTGAACGTGCCGGGGTCGATGAACACGCGGACCAGGTTGTAGCCGTCGTGCTTCATCGCGCCGAGCGCCTGCTTGGCCGCAGTTGCGTCGTAAGCACCCGGTTCGAATGTGGAGTGGTAGTGGCCGCCCCCGGGCGTCGCGGCGAGGCGTACGAAATTCGCGCCGCGAGGCGTGAATGCGGCCCGCTCCGTCCCCTGGACGAAACCCGAAGCGGTCATCGTGACCTTGGGTACCGGGCCGTTGGCCGGGGCGGCCGGATTTTGTGTTACCCCCGGTGACAGCGCAGTGGCGGCTGTAGCGCACACTCCAGCCACGAGGGTCGTCGCCGCGATCCCGACTGTTGCCAACCGGGTCAGCCTCTTCATATGACCAGTCTTTCCTTCGGGGAATGTTGGGCGCGCCCAGCCTTTTACACCCTCGTGGGAACGTGCGCCGGGCACGAAGAGAAGGAATCGTCCGCGTGTGCAGGCATCGCGCCGAGAACGCGCCGACGCACCGGACCGCGCACGCCCACCAGCCCGCCTTCCCTGGCTGGTGGGTTCGGCGCAACGGCGACGCTAGGCAGGCAGGAGGGGCTGCCGATAGCAAGAATGCGCCAGCTACTACGGGTGCTACGACAGCGACAGCTCGTGGGGGCCCGTCACTCCGAGCGCCCTTCCATCAGCGCGGACCAGAAATCACGGTAATGAGCAGGGCTTAGATCAGGCTTCGCGCGCGTACGGGCCACCGTTTGGATCGGGCGCATGTACGACGCGTTGACGTCGAGTAGTCGGCGGGTCTCGAGGGGAGGCGTGCGGCCGGCCATGGTTTCCCCGACGTCGATCAATTCGCGTGCGATCTCCATCGCTTCGCGATTGTCTGCCGTGTCGACGAAGACTGGCTGCACCCATTTTCTGCCGGGATGCGGGTCGCAACCGAAGCGGATGATTCCAAGGTTTCGCAGCAAGGCATACTGGCGTTCGTGCGAGCCGTGTGGAGTCAATTCTCCCTTGTCCGGGTCGAGGAATGCGGAAATTACCGCAAGCTCGTCCGCGAGATTTGTGAACCCGCCGAATTTCTGGGCGCAACGCAGGCACGCAACTATTGCCAGCGCCTTGTCCAGCACCGGCTTCCTCCCCACGAGGAGTTCTCGGTCAAGGGAGTAGGGAAGGACGGCGAAGGGCGTCTCCTTGCCGTCCGGAAGCGCGACCGAAGGTGCCGATATCAGTCCACGGGCTACGGCATCTGCGAGCATTGGGTAGGTGCCTGCTGTGATGGCGAGGCCCTGATGCCGATGCAGTGCTTCCAGCTCTGCCTGCATCTGCGAACTGCCGTGCTCATGCAGCAGCCTGCGCACCGCCGCCGGATTCTCGAATGCCGAGTACGGAGAGTACAGAATATCCCCGTCGAGCGTCGTCGCAACCTTGAGGATGCTTGTTTCTCTCCCCAATGCGACGATCTCGTCCGGGCTGGAATCGACACCGACTTCCGCGGCAAGCGACTCCAACGCCATCGGCCCGCGTGCCAAGCGCCGCACAACTGCAAGAATTTCCTCTTCCAGCTGCCGAGGCCTGCTCTCTCGCCATACAGATCCGAGCTTTTCATAGAGGGCCCGATAACTGGGAACTTGCTCAATGATCCCGACGGCCTCGCCTCGGCTGTTGCGCATGACATCAATGAGACCGCAGGTCTCCAAGACCTCCAACACCCGTTCGAAAGAGGACGGGGCGACGTCGAGTTCTCTGGCTGCTATTACCTGCAAGGCAAAGACGTCCTGGATCAACTCGCGCCCTCGGATCAGTGAGGCGACGTCCGCGGCACTGCCGACCAGCCGAGTTTTGGTCAGCGGAACCAGCGCAGGAGAATGCGGGTCCACATTGCGCAGCGCCTGGTGAACGTCCTGTGTCCTGAGTCCGGTTTCGTAGTTGTTGATCAAACCCGCACCCCTGGCACTCTGATACCTGGCCGGTTACCCCTGCACGCCATATCGAGGGGAGTTGGGTGGCCGGAGAACTCATCGGATCCTGTTTGCGCTTGCCCGGATTCTTGCGGAGCCGCTGGCGTTGCCCCAGGCACTGGGGCCTGGCCCGGGGGCAGGGTGGCTCGCCGAGTCTGGCGGTCGAAACGGTGAGGGAGTTAGTAGAAACACGTCATTCTGACGACGAGACGGAACCGCGGAATCGGCCCACGGAGGGCTCCCTGCGGCCCGGTAGGGTTGGCATCCTCAGGCTCCCGGGATTGGTGGACATGGCAACGCGCAGCACGGCTGCACAGCGGCGGGCCGAGGCCATCGAAGCGGGCATGCGGGTGTTCGCCGACCACGGGTTGACGACGACTGCGGTCCAGCGGATCTCCGACGAAATCGGCGTGTCGCAGCCGTACGTTTTCCGTCTGTTCGGCAGCAAGCGGGCGTTCTTCCTGGCCTGCATGGACGAGATGGAGGCCCGAATCCGCGCAACGTTCCGGGCTTCTGTGGCGGCGGCGCCCGATGAGCCGTTCGAGGCGATGGGCTCCGGGTTCCGACAGTTGGTCGCCGACGGGGTTGTCAGCGGCCTGTGGCTCCAGTCGTGCGCCGCGGCCCGGGCCGACGAGGCGGTGGCGGCGCGTTGCCGCCTGTTGCTTGCCAACGTGTTGGAAGAGGTCGACCAGGCCACCGGGGCCGGGGAAGAAGCTCTGGCGCAGTTCTTGGCCACGGGGTCACTGGTCATGGTGCTCCAGGCGGTGGGCGCGGACCTGTCCCATGACAGCCGGGGGGCGATCGACTCCATCCGCGCGGAGCGCCGGTGAACTCCCGCGCGTAAACGGCACGGTCCGCGCGGCCGTGGGCTACGGGGCCTCAGCGCGGAGGGTGTTCGCCGCGGCCAGCGGCAGGCCGCGGACGATGGCCTGGGCCCACATGCGGTAGCCGAGGGCCGAGGGGTGGAAGCGGTCGCGGGCGAAGAATGCGGCAACGTCGGCGGGGATGAGTCCGGCGGAGTCGATCCACGTGGTGCGGGGGTTGCCGGCGCACAAGTCGTCGGCGACTTCGTCGAGGGCTGCGGCACGGCGTGACAGGTACCCGGCCAGTGCGCCGGGCAGCGACGGAAACACGGCGAAGGGCGGGATCCCGGCGACGACCACATGCGCGGCTCGTGCGGTGAGGTCGGCGAGGATGGCGCTGAGGTCGTCGTGCCACTCGGCGGGGGTACGCCTGCCGAGCACGTCGTTGGCTCCGGCGAGGAGGACCGCGACGTCGAAGTTCTCCTGGCGGAGTTCGGGTAGCAGTCGGTGGCGGATGCGGAGCGACGTGGCGCCGTGTTGCCCGACAACCTCCCAGTGGACGGGCCGCAGAGCTGCGGTCGAGAGCTCACGGGCGAGAGCGCCGACGATGCCTTCGTCGTGTGTGTCGACGCCGCAGCCAGCCGCTGTCGAGTCGCCGATGACAGCCAGACGAAGCGCAGGCTCAGACCCGGCACAGGAGCCGGCGACGACCCCGTCGGTCGGACCTGCTGCGGGCGGCAGCTCTTCGATGCGAGCCCGAACCCACAGGGCCTGCAGGGCCAGGACGGGGAGGAGGTGCGGCCTGGCGTACCCGCCGACCTTGGCGGTACGGGTGCGCTGGTGTCCGTCGCCTATGCGCGCGGTGGTCATGCGGCAGATAGTGACAGTTGTAAGTAAGTACTTACAACTATGTTCTGATCCGTGGCACTGCCGAGGATGATGATCAAGCGCCGCTCGCTGTCGACGCGTTCAACCGGCTGGAGGGCCGACCCTGCTGGGGGCGGTCCGGGACCGAAAGCCCTGGTACGGCACTTGGGCAAAGCCCGGAGAGATACCGGATGTTCGGTCTCTTGAGTCACTGGCCCTGGGGGCGTCCAGGCGTCGCCGTCTCGAGACAGTTGCGCGTGCCGGAGGTCGTCGGCCCCGGCTCGTGCGCGGCGGGCTCCTGAGTCTCTGCGGCTTCGTCACGCGGGGACACGCGTTGGGGCCGGGCAGGGGCTGAACCTGCCGCCAGGGAGAGACCGGAAGGGCTTGGGTATCTGCCGCTCAGTTCCTCGGAAACGTGCAGCTCAGGACCCTTCTTTGGCCCTTCGGAGAGACTGTAGAGACTCATTTTCCCAACTATCAGATCGACTGTGCGTGTGCGCGCGCGTATGCGCGTGGGGTCATAGATAGGAGCCTTGAGTCACTACAGTCTCTGAAGGCCTTTGGGCAGGCCTCTGGCCTGCGGTTTTCCAGGGTTACTCAGCGAAGAGACCGAAGCGGTTCGGTCTCTGGGTTTGGTCACTCGGAGATTCGGAGCCTGCCTGCGGTGTGTCAGCGCTGGCGCGCAGGTTCGGCCGATAACCTTCTCTTTCAACACACATTGAAGGCTTCAGGGGAGGTGGCTGAGTGACCGAGACCGTGGTGTTCGTTCACCGTGACTCCGTCGGCTGGCACGTCCACGACGGCGACGGCGCATTGCGGATCTCCGGACGACGCCTCGGCCGGACTCGGGACGAGTGGTGCCGACAGGCCCTGGTGCAGGGTCTCCTCAAGGACGGTGAGCGCCCCGCCTGGCGCCTCCTCGACGACCGTCTCGCGGCCGTCCACGACCACCTGGAACGGGAGCGTGCGGCGAGGCTTCGCGCCCAGGCCAGGGAACGCGAACTCGAGCTGCAACTGATCGGCGCGCTGAGGGACCTCGGGGCGTCCTGGCCGGAGGTGGGGATACTCATGCAACGTTCGGGCCAGTGGGCTCACCAGCTCGCCTCATGAACCACAACGAGAGGCGGGGCACCCAGGTGTCGGTACCCCGCCTTTGATCCCGCTGTGCGTCGGCTCTTCAGGTCGGAGGTGGCGGCTACCACCTTCGGACTGGCCGATGCACGGCTTCACGAGATGAGACCTCGTATGAGCACCAGAGTACCCAGGACCAGAAATGTTGATGTGCAGCGCAGTCCGGACACCGTGAAGATCGCCCACTGGTGTGCCGCTCAGGGCTGGCCCGTTCATCCCCTGGCGCCCCTGGGCAAGACGCCGGCCGCCAACTGCGACGCGTGTTCGCCTCGCACCGGTCGGCACTCCCCCGCTTCCTGCCCGTGCATCCGGACCGGGGCGTGGTGCCACGGGTTCCACGCGGCCACCTTGTCCCACGAACGCATCAGCCAGTGGTGGACGGGCAATCCGACGTACGGTGTCGGGGTCTCCTGCGGCCCCGCAGGGCTGGTGGTCATCGACGTGGACGCGCATGTGGACGCTGTGCCGACGCGCGACCGGATTCTCCCGGGTGTGTTCATCCACGAGAACGTCGACCTCACGGGCCTCGCCAACGGCTACCACACCATCGCGCTACTGGCGGCGCTCAGGGGCGAGCGGTCCCCTGCGGACGACGAGAGCACGCTCCGCGTGCGCACCCCGTCCGGCGGCATGCACGTGTGGTACCAGGCCCCCGCGGGCCAGCAGTGGCTGTCGTCGACCGGGTCCGGGCTCAAGCGCGCCCTGGCTTGGCAGGTCGATATACGCGCTCAGGGCTCGTACATCATCGCGCCCGGCAACCGTTCGCGCGTCGGCGCGTACGAGGCCGTGGGCCCCGTACGCCTCCCCGCGCCGCTGCCCCGCTGGGTCGCCGACGAGCTGCGACGTACCGGCCATGCACCGACGGCGCCGGCCGACGCCGCCCCCCGGAACTCAGGCCCTGTCAACCGTGCCGCGCAGGCGGTGATCACGGCGGGCGGAGGCCGGTCCTTCGCCGAGAGCACGATGACCACCGTGTTGTCGGACGTCGCGTCATGCGCCGCACAGGCGACCGGGACCGGCTTCAGCGCCAAGCTCAACCGCGCGGCGTTCACCGCGGGCGGCCTCGTCGCGGCCGGGTTCCTGACGGAGGCGCAGGCAGCCGACACGCTCCTGAGCGCGGCCGAGGCAGCCCGGCCGGGCCAAACGACCCGGTCCGCGGGAATCATCCGTGCCGGAATCGCCGCCGGCACCCGCCGTCCCCTCCGGGCGGGGAGCGCCCGGTGACCACTTTCGACCCCCAGGCGGCCGCACAGCAGATGCTGGACTTCCCCGGCCCCACTCCCCCACCTGACCTCGCCGCGGCGGCTTCGGTCACCGACCGGGGCCTCATCCCGGACACCCTGAGCGACCGCGGCAACGGCAAGCTGTTCGTGAACCTGTACCGGACCGACTTCCGCTACGTGCCCGAGGTCGGCTGGTACCAGTGGAACGGTCACCGATGGCAACGCGACCGCAAGAAGACCATCATGTGGGCGGTCGGGGACTTCGCGGAGAAGCTGGCGCAGGATGACCCGGGCGGGGAGTACGCCCGAGACGAACTTGTGCGCAACCGCCGACGTGCGCTGTCCAGCTCGGGGATGCGCTCGATCCTCGAAGTGGCCAGTTCTGCCCCGGACATGGTCCTCGGGCCGGACGAGCTGGACGCCGACCCCTACGTTCTGTGCACCCCGGGCGGAATCGTCGACCTGCGCACAGGCGCCCTCGAGCAGCCGGACCCCACCCGGCACACCCACTCCCGCTCTACGTCGGTGCCGCCGTCGGCCATGCCGACACCGCGGTGGATGCGCTTCCTCGACGACACGTTCGGCGACGACACTGCGGGCAAGCAGATGCAGGACTACCTGCACCTCCTCCTCGGCTACTCGATCACCGGGGATGTCGGGGCCCAGGTCCTTCCGTTCCTGTACGGGGAGGGGAAGAACGGCAAGTCGGTGATGCTGGACACGATGACGAAGCTCTTGGGCGACTACGCGGACGCCGCGCCACCGGGCTTCCTGATGGCGCGGCCGTTCGAGCAGCATCCGACCGACCTGGCCGAACTGCCCGGGCGCCGGATCATCGTGTGCTCCGAACTCAAGCCCGGCGACAAGTTCGACGAGGCGCGCGTCAAGCTCCTGACGGGCGGGGACCGCCTGAAGGCCCGCCGCATGCGACAGGACTTCTTCGGCTTTCAGCCGACGCACAAGCTCTGGCTTCTGGGCAACCACCGTCCGGAGGTGGTGAGCGGTGGTTTCGCCTTCTGGCGCCGGATGCGGCTCATCCCCTTCGAGCGTGTCATCTCGGACGACCGGAAGGTCAACAACCTTGCCGATGTGCTGGTTCGGCACGAGGGGCCGGGCATTCTCGCCTGGTTGATCGACGGGGCCAAGCGCTACCTCAACGGCGAGAAGAACCTCGACGGACCATCGCGGGTGCGCCTGGCCACGACGGCATATGCCGAGACCGAGGACCACATGGGGCGGTTCATCACCGAACGCTGCCGCGTGGACCACCAGGTGCGGCAGGAGCAGACGTCGTTCTATCTGGCCTACCAGGCCTGGTGCCGCGCCGAAGGCATCAACCCCAGCTCCGCCCGGGCGTTCGCGCAGCGGATCCGCGACACGCTGGGCATGGTCTCACCCAAAGAGATGCAGGTCTCCATGGGCAAGAAGTACTACCGCGGTATCGCACTCACCACCACGCCGGAGGGGACGTCGTGAGCAGTCTCATCGAGCCGGAGGAACTTCAGGACGAGGCCGAACTCGTCTGGCTTGAGTCGATCGACGGCCTGGACTACGTCCGGCAGGCACTGGACCGGCTGAGCAGTCGGCGGCGCGTACCGAGGTACTCGAGGGACGGACGCATGGTCGGGTACGCGGTGCTGAGCGCCTCGGCCGAGCCTTCCGAGGCCTCCGGGACGTTCCAGCGCCGGGTGTTCTTCCTGCTCCCGCACGACCGGGACAACGAGCCTGACGGGGTCTACGCGTCCGGCGCCCCGTCCGAAGCCGTCGACCCGCGCACCGTGGCCGCGGGGGTCAAGGGGTACAAGACCGAGCGGTCCGAGGGCGGCCCGCCGTCGGCGGCCATGCGGGAGCTGGGGATAACGCTTCCGCCGTCGTGACCCGGAGCCGGAGCCGGCTTCGGGTCACCGAACGCGCGTTCTGCGGATCGGGTCTCTTGAGTCTCTTCGCTCCGGCGTCACCCGTGCTGCGGGGGCGTCGCGTCGTCCTGGGCGGGAGGAGGGCCCGGGGTGGTGAGGGCGAGTACCGCGTCGCGGACGGCCGAGTTCAGCGCGGGCCCCCGGTCCGGAGACTCGGACAACAGGAACAGCCATGCGAAGACAGGGCCGACCAGCAGGGCGTTGAGGATGGCCGGACCGGGGCGGGTGGTGAGTTCGCCGCGCGCGACGGCGCGGTCGAGGATCTCGGTGACGGTCCGGCGCTGTGCGCCTAGGTACTTGGCGTCGAACCGCGCGTGCAGCTCGGGGTCGGCGTGGCTGTCGGCCACAGGCCGGGGTTGGTTCCCGGTGGAGGCGAGAGCATGCTGTCCGCGATTTCGGCGATCACCGCGGACCGGCGTGGACCACGGTACGGCGCCGCGGCGCTGCGGCCGGGGAGCGACCCGTGGTCACGCCGGTTCCCCTGCCATCGGGGTGCACGGTGCGGCGGAGTCCGTCAGCGGGGGCAAGCTTGGCCGGTGCATGGATCCTTTGCGGGTGCGTGGGTCTCCGGGTTGGCGGTGGGGTTGTTCCTGAAATTCTGCGGCTTTTCGACGGGTACGGGTGCGTGGGTCTCCGGGCTGACTTTGGGATTGTTCCTGTGGTTCAGCGGCTTCTCGGCAGGACTCTGCGTGCTTGTAGGTGCGGGTGCGTGGGTCTCCGGGCTGACTTTGGGATTGTTCCTGTGATTCGTCGGCTTTTCGGGGGCCGGAGTCTCGCAGGGTTTCAAGTTGGCGTCGCCTTCGAAGTCCTGGCCGCCCTTGAAGTAGGTCTGCGGGATCCAGCCGATGACGTTGTTGTCGGCGTACCCCTTGGCCCACCAGTTGTTCTTGTGCCCGTTCAGCGTGTATGCGTAGCCGGTCTGCATCTGGCACATGTACCAGTCTTCGCCCGCGGAGGCGATATATCCGACGGCTGTGGTGGCTACGTACGGACTACTGAAGACCGGAATCGACCCCGTCGGCGACCAGTCCGGGCATACCTGGCCGCCCGTTCTCGGACTGACGGCATGACAGGGCGCGCCGTCCGTTGCGGACGCCTCCGATCCGACGAGCAGCATCGCGGGCACCGCGACGACGGCCGCGAAAGCCAGCGGAATAATCTTCTTCACCTTCGTTTTCCCTCCCCGGCACCAAGGCCTTTTCGCGTACGGGACGAAAAGCAGCCTTGCACACTTGAGATCGGGAGCACTTGGAGATACGCGCCTTACTCGGGTGCAGATGTGCAACGGGGAAGTCGCAGTAGTGGAACGGTCTGGCGATCCAGCTCGCTTGCATTACCGGCACATTTCCATCGCCTATGTGTCAGCGTCGGTCCGTGGCTTCCGCCAGGACATCGGCAAAGCGGTCGATATCTTCGAAAGAATTGTAGAGGTAAACCGAGACCCGGAGGCCGAGCCCCTTGGCCGAGACGAACACGCCACGCTCCCGAAGTGCCGAGGTGACCCGTTCGGGATCGTCGACGGCGACGTGCACGATGCCTGACGGACGTTTCGGATCGACCGAGGAGGATATTTTGAATCCGCGCTCCTGGACGCGGGCGACAAGATACTCCCTGAGTTCGCAGACCCGGTCTGCAACGGCTGACGCGCCGAGCGTCCCAAGGAAATCCAAAGCCGCACCCAGCGCAAAGATCGCCGGAAAGTTCGGGCATCCGACTTCGATGGCCGCAGCCGAGGGTTTCAAAGCCAGGTCGGAAAGAGCGTCCGGAGCGTCGACGGTGCTTGCCCACCCCGCGATCGGCGGAGATTGTTCCAGCCATCGCGGACCCACGTAGAAGACAGCCAGGCCGTAGCCACCGAGAAGCCACTTGTAAGTGCTGGCCACGACGAAATCGACGTCCAGGTCTCGGACGTCCAGGGGGAATGCCCCCAGAGATTGGGTGGCATCGACAATGTATGAAAGTTTGTGTTCTCGGCACAGGTGGTTCAAGCCGTCGAGATCGTGGGCGAACGACGTTCCATATTCGACCGAACTCACGACGAGGGCGCCGGACTGCGGTTCGATGTACGACGCGACGGTCTCCAGGTCCACCGTTCCGTCCGCCGCCGAAGGAACCCAGGAGACGTCGAAGCCCCAGTGCTTGAGGGGAACGACGATGGACGGGAAACTGTCCGCCATCGACACGACAGACGTGATCCCGGCGCCCCGCAGATAGCCCGCGATCACGTTCATGGCAGCCGAGCTGCTCGGTGCGAAGGCGATCGAACGCGGGTCAGCGTTGAGGAAATCCGCCACCTGATGCCTGACCTGCTCCACGCGTTCCAGCCATGCGGGCCACATCACGTCGCCGGCATCGCGCATCTCCTCGTAGAACCGCGCACCTGCGGCAGCCACGGATCGGGGGATCGGAGCGCCGCCGGCGGTGTTCAGATACACCGTCGAGCCGACCGCCGGGAACTGCCGCCGGACCGCGTTCCAGTCGGGGGCAGCGTTCATGAGGTGGCACCTCGGCGAACGAGTACACGGCACACCGGCTGTTGATCGGGGGTCATGAACCGGTTCCGAAGCGCATGGTGTGCGAGGGCAATTGGCCGTACGACGACCGGTACAGGGCGCTGAACCTTCCCAGATGCCAGAAGCCCCACTGTCTTGCTATCTCGCGCACACCCCCGTCGTGGCGTCCCGCGGCGGCTGCCAGGAGGCTGGCATGGGCGCGCGCCAGGCGAAGATCCCGTACATGGGCTGTGGGCGTGGTCCCGAGACCTTCCCTGAAGGCGGCCTGCAGCGTCCGTACGCTCACGCCGACTGCCTCGGCGATGTCCCGGACCGTGATCTCCGTGCCCAGCCGCGGTTCGCAGAAGGCCTGTGCGTCGTCCACGGTCGGGCGGTGCCAACGCACCAGCGGCTGGACCTCCAGGAGCCCGTTGACGAGGACCCGCTCCAAGTGGGCGGTGGCCGCCAGGGGACGCTGCGTCTTTTGCGAACGCGCTACTCCACACAGGCGGTCGACCAGGCCCAGCCACTGCCGCACCTGCGCGTCCAGCGGATCCATGCGCTCGGCGAAGCGAAGAGGGGTCTTCCGCGGATGACGAAAGCGCTGGTACGCCATGGCCTCGACTGTCGTCCGGCGTAGACGGAGGACCGTCACCTCGGCGTCCGCCGCCAAGGCGATGACGACGCGTCGCCCGGGGCCGGTCACTGCGGGGAAGAGGGGCACCGTGACCTGGTCGCTGACGATGTGCCCGCGACCGGTGCCGCCGACGATCACAAGGTAGGCAGGGGTATCCGGCGCGATATGGATCTCCATGTCGGCGCCGCACCGCACGCTGAACGCGGAGAGCTCGCCCCGATGCAGGACGCGAATGTCCGACGCGGCGACGGTCCTGCCGGTCACCCTGAGGTCGAGTGGCACCAGGCGTGTTCGGAGGGCCTCGCGCAGCCCGTCCGATTCCAGGCCGCGGTAGAGGACATCGTCCGACGAGGCATCGCGCGACGAGTCGGCGCCGTGCGTGCGCGCCGCACTGGAACGCGCGACCAAGGGCCGCCCCGGATGCTGCGTCGGCTTGCTGGTGATCATGGACGTGATTCACCTCATCTCACGGTTCGGATGCAGATGAGGCCGCTCTGCACGCCGCCGGATGCGTCGCCGACGCACCCCGCCACCTACGTCGCCGATGTCATGTGACCCATGCCGATGCGCACGCCACAAAACCGTTTCGCTTATCCCGAAGTTCGGTCGCTTCAGTCGCTTTTCCTTCGTACAGGAGCTCTTGACCTGCAGGTTTACACCGGCGACCCAGCGACTCAACGCGTACGCGGTCGGCGTCGACAGCACCCGGGGGCGAGTGCCGGCCCGATCACGCGCTGCGGCCTCGTGCCGCTGATCCGCTGATCGTAGGAACCGCGCGCGTCGTCGACATAGGACATCCGCGCCAACCAACGGCTCACAACATGACACCCAGGCAGGGCCCGGAGCAGAGCACGAGGGTGGTCGGTACTCGGCGCCGAATTCTCCCGGAGTGGCGCCGAGTACCGGTCAGTGACACAAGCGCCCAATCGGGTCCCGAGAGTTGCGCGACTGCCAAGACACACAACTCCGATCCGGCTGCCCCCGAGGTCACTGCGCATACATCCTCATCAACGCTTCCGGCGCCGACCTAGGACAAAAGCGTCAGCCGGGCGGCTCGTGTCGGGGTCACGTGGCCTTGGGTGACAGGCACGCACTCTTTGCGGTGAGCGAGAACTCGACGACCGTCGCGCCGTCCGCCGATGTGCGCTTGTCGAGGAACAGGTTGAGCTCGGCGCCGTCCGACACCAGGTCGTGCCACACCCGTTCGTCGGCGATCCGGGTCTTCGTCGCGGCGCCCGGCGGGTAGCCGGCCGCCAACCGGTCGTGCAGGGCCGTCACCTCGGTCGTGGGAGGCAGTTGGCCCTCGAGTCGTGTCTCCCACTGCCCGCCGAGCCCGGTCTGCGTGTCGCAGTTGCCCAGTTCCGCTTTGTCCGCCGCGTCGAGGTCTTTGTCCGCGGGGAAGGCCGTGTCCTGCTGATCGACGGCCACGCCGATGGCCGTGAGAGTCCATCGGGCGAGCGGTACGGCGGCGGCGAATGATCCGGTCAACGCCGTGCGCTGGTGTGGTTCGAGAGCGGGTTCGTCGAAGTCGTGGCGATCGAGCCTGCTCGACACCGACACGGAGCACTCGACGTGCTCCGCCCGCGCGGTCGCCGTGTCACCGCGTGCCGTGAGACCGATCCGATGGCCCTCTTTGTCCGCCAGGGCCAGTGTGTGGCGGCTGGACTGCTGGGGCTGCCAGCCGGCGGCGACGGCCTTGCGCCGGATGTCCTCGATGTCGTTGACCGGCACCTCGGCGTCGGCCCAGGCGTACACCTTCGCAGAGCTGTCGGTGTCGAACACGCTGGCACACGTTTTCGCCGCGAAGTCTGCGCTGCCCAGGAGACCTTCGACCGCTTGCTTGAACGCCGCGGGCGGCTCGGTCGGCCGCTGCTGGGCGCACCCGACGACGAGAAGTGTTGTGCCGGCCGTCAGCAGGCACGTGAGCGCGCGCAGCCGGCCACCGGTGTACCGCACGAGCGTCTCCCGCCGTTCTGTGGCTGAAGGCCTGCCGGGACCGCGGCGGCGGTCCCGGCAGGCCTGGTGGGGTGGTACCGGCTCAGCCCAGTCGAGCGGACAACGCCGTGGCGAGTTCGTCGAGCTTGGTGAGGTGCGCGGAGTCGGCCGACGTCGAGTCGGGCGCGCCGCGGGGCGGTTCCACCGTGAGTTCGAGGCCGACGGTGCCGGGCTCGCCCGCGCTCCCTGATGCGGCCAGGTAAATGTTGTACGTGATGGCCAGGCCCGGCCGGGCCTCGCTGCGGTAGGACACCGCAGGGATGCCGCCGATCGACGTCTCGCGGACGTCCTTGTCGGTCCTGGGGTCCCCGGCGTAGTCGCGTGCCGCCTCGTCGGGGGCGATCATGACCGACACGATGCGCTCGTGCGAGGGTTCGACGAACTTGCAGTAGTCGCCGTACAGCACTGGGCGCAGCTCAGGTCCGAAGATGTCTTTGACCGCCGCTTCCGCGAAGGCGCACGCTGTCGACGGGTCGGCCTGCTCCAGCAGCGCCTTGCCCCCTTCGGGGGCTTGGACCGGACGGGGCGGCAGGCAGGGCGCGATGTCGGGGTCCGTCGGCCAGTCGGCACACGCGCCGACGGCGGGCTGGTCGGGCTCGTCGACGGCGAAGGTCAACGGTTGCTGGTGCGCGGCTTCCTGGGGCGGGTCGTTGCGCAGCAAGTCCATGATGCGTCCGGCGAAGTCGAGGCCGTGGTCGCAGCTGTCCGCGGCCAGCTCCATGACCACGGTGTTGTTCGTGGCGCCGTCGAGGCCGGAAGGGCCCTGACCCCATTTGACGCGGCACGCCGAACCGAGTTTGGTGACCGCGACCTTGCGGTCGCGCACTGGGCGAAAGTCGGTGTTCTTGGCCGTCAAGGGGTCGGTGTCGTACATGATGCGCAAATCCGGTGTCTGGGTGAGTCCTGCGATGTCCTTCTCCTGCTCCAACTCGGTGTCGCAGCCGTCCAGTCCCAGATTGTCGTTGCCGTAGGTGAGCTTCGGTGCGTCGGGCGCGATCACGCCCTTCAGGATTCCGCAGGCGTCCCATTTGGCCAGCGGAAACGGCACGGGAGCGGGGTCGGCGGCGTTCAGTGTGCGAATCGCCTGCCTGGCGAACTCCTCGGCTCGCCGACAACTCGCGTCGTCGGTGACGTCGTCGGCCGTCCGGGAGAGCACGCGGATGGACCGGGTGAAGCTGACGGGGATGTTGACGGTGCAGTCGGAAGGATCAGCGGCGAAGGGGTAGTCGGCGTACGCCTTCACGCCGTCCAGGTCGAGCGGCTTCGCCCGGTGGCGCAGTTCGCGGCTGTACTCGGTCCCCAAACTGATTTTGATCTCGTCTCCGCCGAACCTGGCGTTGGCCAGAGTGCACACGTGCGGCCCGTCCGGAGTAACGGCACTGCGATTGCCCATGCCGGTGCGTGCGGCCGCCGTGACGTCCAGCAGAGCGCAGGCGTCCAGGCGCCGGAGTGCTGCGGTCACCGCGTCGGCGAGACGATCCGCGGGGGCTTGCGTTTGCGGCGTGTCGCCACCCGAGGGGCCCGGCCCTCCCGACGGACCTGCGTTCTGTGTCGGAGCAGCGTTCGGACGCTGCTTCGCCGATCTGCCCTTGTCGTCGCTGCAGCCGACGGCGGCCAAGGCGGTCAGCAGCGCCATCAGCACCGCCACCGCCGATATGGACCGCGGGCCCCTGTCGGCCATCTCCTCGCTGGGCATACGCCGTCCTCTGTCCTTGATCTACCGGGGCCTTGCCCGTTGCGCGGCGCGTTGCCGGCCGAGGCGCTTGAAAGAGGTCGCTGGTGGATCAGGGCGCGGTAGCTGGTCCACCAGCGACCGGCCAGGGGAAGATGCGCGGCGCCGCGACTCGCGCCACGTCCTCGCATGTGGCGAGTGAGCTCTTGCACAGATCTTCAACGACGTTCAGGGCCCTGCGCCTGCACTTTCCCGCCAACAAGTCCGTAAGCCGGGCGGGTGAGGCCGTGCTCGTCCTGGGCCGCGTCCCGGCGTTCTACAACGAGGAGAGCTCGGCGTATTCGGATCGCCGGCGGTTCACGACGGTGGCGAGAGCCTCCGCGGCGACGACCTCGGCGTTGTCGGCGTTCGGACCGGTCAGGCAGGCCAATCGGCAGCGTTCGGGGTCGCGGGCCACGAACCGCCCGAACACCGCGGCGATGAAAGCCGTCTCGCGGGTGCGCTGCATACGGGCGGAGGGAGGCGCCCATTGGCTGGCTGCCACAGTTCGCGTCGGCACGACGAGGTCAGGGGCCGTGGTGAACAGGACCAGCGGGGGCAACGGCCGCCAACGGGCCGTCGTTTCGATCAGCCGGGACGCGAAGTCACTGGCGCGGTCGAGGTCATCCGGATGACGCGCCACGGCCGCGCGGACCGCGGAGCCGTGCACGCCTCCGACTTCGATGATCAGCCTGCCCTGGTCGAGATGCGGCCGGAACGTCTCGTAGCGGTGCACCTGTATCGCCGCCATGAGGAGCCCCGTCGACCCCGGCCGGCCTCCCTGAACGACCACCGGTTCGTCCGCGGCCTCCGCCAATGCGGTCACGGTGGAGAAGGCCAGCTCCCGCGGCGCCAGGTCCCAGCGAGTGCCGGTGAGGACCGGGCGGCACGCGAGGGCTTGTTCCCGGATCGCCGACGCGACCTGGGCGTCACCGGGTCCGGCGACCTCGATCAGGCCGCCCGGTCGCACACTCGGACGCGGTGGCAGCGGTCGGGGCACCTGGGGCGTGCCGGTGCGGGGGCCGCGGTCGAGCTTGGGTTGCTTCACGTCGTCAGGTTCGGCTGACGCGGGCACGGCGGGAAAGGCCGGGACAGGTACCCATGCCTTACCCAAGGCGATCATGGCGGCTGACCCGTCCGCCTCCGTGGACGAACCGGCGGACCAACCTTGGCGCGAACTTGCAAGCGTGCCGGGGGGTGTCGCCGCAACGATGATCCGGTCCGTAGGGCGAGTCGAGGGACTGTCCGCCGTGTCTCCAGGCACCCCGGCGCTGCGACCGCCAGGCCGTGCCCCGCCCATTCCCCGGGAGTCCTGTGATGCGCAAGCGCACCCTGGCGACCACTCTTGGCCTGCTCTGTGCGTTCGCGGCTACGGCGTGCTCTGCACCCGGCGCCGATCGTGCGGGCGCCCGAGACTTCGTCGCGCTCTCTCCGGCCGGCCCGGTCGCCAATTCGGCGACGCCTCCTGCGGTCGCCGAGCCGACTGCCCCGCCGACTGCTGCCCCGCCCGGCGCCTCGCACGCGGCCGCGTTGAGTGCGGCCCGGGACAAAGTGCGGAGCGCACAGACCTGTCGAGGCGAGATAACGGTGTATATCGGGGAGACCAAGATCTCGACATCGCAGATTCAGTTGCGCATGGGGGGCGCCCCCTTCGCGCGCTTGGTCACCACCACCGAGGCGGCGTACTTCCAATCGCTGGGGCAGCCGGTTCCCCCTGAGGAGGACCGGCGCACGGAGACGATCGTGACGCCGACGTCGGTGTACTCCAGCAACGGACCCGAGGTCAGTCAGTTGTACAACGGGAAGGCCTGGACGATGACCACCCTGGCGGCCAGGGACGGGAACGGCGGCCAGCCCCAGGATTTCGCGTCTCAACTCGCCTTGCTCAAGAGGTCGGGGGACGTCCGAGAAGTGGGCACGGAGATGGTCGACGGCGTACAGGCCACGCACTACTCCGGCACGATTTCCTTGGCTCTGCTCTATCAGAACACCGCGGAAAGCACCGGCATGTCGGAGAAGGAGTACGCAATGCTCCGTCAACTCTGGGAGGCCCTGCGCTTCGAGAATGTACAGATCGAGCTGTGGGTCGGACCCGACGGTCTGCCGGTCAAACAGACCACCATCACGACCACGAAGAGCTCGGGTAGTCCCGTGGCTTCCATCACCTCGACCACCCGCTACTTGGCCTGGGGCGTTCCGATCGACGAGTCGCTGCCCCCTGCCGAGGACACCATGAAGCTGCAACTGCCCTGAGTCGCCGTGTCAGTCCGCGGATGATCCGGCCCGTGCGCCACTCGCTGCCCCTACGGAGAGACACACATGAAGCCTCTGTTCGACCTCACCGGTACGGCGGCCGTGGTCACCGGGTCGAGCCGCGGCATCGGCTTGGCCGTCGCCCGGGCGCTCCTGGCCCAGGGAGCAGACGTCGTCGTCAACGGTCGTGACCCCGCGGAGACCACAGAGGTTCACAAGACGCTCACCGAGGAGTACCCGGCTGTCGGGGGACGTCCCCGCGTGGTGGCGTCGGCCGGCGACGTCACCGATCCCACGGTTGCCCCGGCGTTGATCGCGGCAAGCCTGGATGCCTTCGGCCGGATCGACCACGTGGTGTGCAACGCAGGTATGGACATCATCAAACCCGCTGTCGACTACGGCCCGGATGAATGGGACCGCATCCTGGCGGTCAACCTTCGCGGCGCGTTCCTCCCTGCCCAGGCCGCGGCCCGGCACTGGATGGCGGAGAGCGAACCCGGATCCGTCACGATGACTTCGTCGATCGCGGGGTGTGTCGGCATCGCGTTCCTTGCGCCCTACGCGGCGAGCAAAGGCGGCATCAACCAGCTGGTGCGCACGCTCGCGGCCGAATGGGCGTCGCACAGCATCCGCGTGAACGCCGTGGCACCCGGCTACGCCGCGAACACCATGGCGGGAGTGACGGTGCAGCAGGGCACGGTTTCCGACCGGCGCATCAAGACCTTCACGCCGATGGCCCGGCGGGCCACGCTGGAGGAGATCGCGGCGCCGTATGCCTTCCTCGCGTCTCCCGCGGCCGGGTTTATCACCGGCTCCGTGTTGGCCGTCGACGGCGGCTACACCGCGACGTGATGGCCCGAGCGAAAAGGGCGGGGGCGGGAGCCTCCCAGGAAGCCGACGACGTCGCGACCGGTGCCCGTACCGCCGCCGTACCAGAGGCGATCGACGCGGTACGAAGCGTCGGCCGCAGGGAATGCGTCGTGGCGTTCGGCGTGTGGCATACGGCCATGCCATACCGTCTTGTATGCTTCCTGGGGAGGCTCTTGGATTTTTCGGCCGCAATACCGAAAGTTGAGTCGCTTCAGTCGCTATTTGCTCGGCGGTCGGCCCTGACCTGGGCTTTTCCGAGCGACTGAACGATCGATCGACGGTCTTGAGGGACGCTGCCAGTCGCAGCGTCGCAGCCGACGGGCCCCTTCGGCCCGCTAGGGGCGGCATGCCGCGGCACCCGCGGTCGCCTGGCGCGACGGAATGCCACCCGACTCGACGCCCCGAGGCAAGGGCAGGCGCGCCCAGATGGTCTTGGTGCCGTCGCGGTGCCGGTCCACGTCGATCCATCCGCCGTACTCGTCGAGGACCGCCTCGACGATGTCCAGGCCTCGACCGTGCGTGTCGCAATCCGGCGCGGCGTGCACACGGACGACACCGGCGACTGGCATGTGCGTGCTGCCGTCGGTGATACCCAGGTGCAGCACGCCGGCGATCACGGCGATTTCGACTGTGCCTGCCGCAGTTGCGGCAGCTGCGTGCTGGACGACGTTGCAGACGAGTTCGGAGGCGATCAGCTCGATTGAAGCCACGTAGTCGTCCCGGGTCGGGTGCGCCGCCGAGGACGTCCCCGCAGGATCGCCCTGCCGGGATGTCGGAGTCGGGTTCGTAATCCAGAAACGTACGACGTCGACGATCCGGTGTCGTACGCGGCGCACCTCGCGCGGGACAGGGAGAAACGTGAACTTCTCATACCTGTCTGGTCGGTTCGACATGGCCGAGACTACTTTCATGCGGTCGGCCCGCCCGACACCGTCGGCGACGCCGCAGGCAGGGCGGTGGCGCGGAACCGCGATCGGCGTTCGTCGTGTTCGCCAAAGCCCGTGGCAGGAAGTGCGAGCAGAACGTGTCGCTCGCGATTGGCGACGGCGCGGGAGCCGTGGAGGGGAACTCGTCGGCGCCCAAGTGCCGATGTGGTGTCTGCGCCCTATGTAGGTGCGGATCGACCTGGTTTCGGTCGCTCCCCCGAATCCACTTTCAAACATACCATACCTTTTTGTATGCTCGACCGGCGGGCCGCGGGTCCGCGCCAGGCGCGCCTCCGATCGGCGGTACTTGGCTTCCTGGACGGCATTTGCCCGAGTCGAGCAATCCTTGCGACCCACCCTCCCCCAAGACTGTCCGTCGCAAGGAGCATTGGGGCCTACACGGCCGGCCGATGCCGCCGTTTGCGAACTGGTCGACGGTGATCCCATGAATCTTCTGCGCCTGCTCCACCCGCCGCCGGTAGACGACACCGAAAGGCCCGTCCCCCGTTGGGCGCGCAGCACCGCCTACGCGATCCCCGTCATGCTGCTGCCGTCCAGCCTGTGGCGCCTCCCATTCGCGTTCGACTACAACATGGGGCAGATCGATCCGAACGCCCCGGAATGGGTCTGGTGGGCGGCGCCGTACGTGGTGATGCTCAGCCTGATCACCGAAGGGGTAGCGCTGCTCACCGTCGGCCTGGTGCGCGGGTGGGGCGAGGTTGTGCCGGCGCGGGTGCCCATCATCGGCGGCAAGCGTGTTCGGCCGTGGGCAGCCATCGTCCCCGCGACGATCGGGGGCCTGGTGCTGACTGTTCTGTGGGCAACGTTGGTGGCCGAGCAGTTCGGACTCTGGGGGTTCACGCGCCTGTACTACACCAACGTGTGGTGGGACATCCTCGTGACCGCGTGCTCGGTGCCGCTGGTGCTGTGGGGCCCGATGACCTTGGCGGTTACGTACGCCTACTTCCGGCGGCGCTGTCGTCCGAAGGCCAGCATCCCCAACTCGCCGGTGGCCGCATAGGGTTCGGACGCCGCAGGGCCGACTCGGTTCGGGCCGCCAGGGCTCCGGTTGGGGCCGAGGGCTCGCAGGCCGTGTCGCGCAGCGACCAAAGCGACTCAAGCGACTCAAAATCAGATGTGTCCTGATACATCTGATTCGGCTGATTCGGCACGCCTTGGGAGCCCATCTCGGTGGCGGCGGGCCGGGCCGTGGCCGATGCCATGATTGCCCTTCTAAGAAACTTTTGGGCTTTTCATAGCCTTTTACTCTCTTCCTGCCCGGGATCGCGGTCGAATGCCGGGTCGGATCGCCCTCTGGTACCCATCGAAAGGCGCCAGGCGGCTGCGAGACGGCCGCAAACACCGAGGCGTAAGGGATTACCCACCCCCTTTTGCGCTGGGCCGCCACGCGACGTTTCCGCAGGTCAGAGGCCATGCGCCGACCCCAGGACATGCCGCAAAGCCGACATTCTGCGCTCCGTTTTGACCTCTGCTGCTTCGTGAATTCACGTCATGGTCAGTTGGGCTGTTCATGGAGCCGTTCATGGAGCGGTTTGCGGGCCATCTTCCGCATGGAACCGCCAAGGTTCTGATCCGGATGGGACTGGGGCGGCAAGCCAGGTGGGAAGCTTATTGGAAACCATGTTCATCAGCATGAATCCATGCAGGTCAGTACACATGTGGTAACGCATGCATGAGCACATGAAGGGGTGCTTGAGGTCACGTTTGATGTGCCAATTGCCCTTGGAGTCGACGGTCTCGTGGAGCGATCCTCGATTGCGAACGCGGCATGTCGCTCCGTCGATCCGTACGATCTTCTGCCAGACTCTCCCTGAGATTTCTGATGCAGTGATCAACCAAAGAGGAAACAGGAGCTTTGACGTGACTGGGTACACGCCTGAGACTCTGCCGCCACAGTGGTGGCAGTACATGCCTCTCGAGACGGTCGCCTACGTGCATGGCAAGGGAGGGACGGGTAAGTCGACCGTCTCGGCTCACCACAGCGGGATCTCCGCGATGTTGGCCCAGTACAGCGCCCAGGAAGAAGGTGGGGAGGCCAGCAGGACGCTCCACATCGACCTCAACAAGCAGGGAAACGGGTGTGAAGACCTCGGGATCACCGGGACGTCCGTCGACGATCAAGGCCTGAACCTCTACGAGGCGATCGCTTTGGGGAAGCCCTTGACGCCGGTCCGAGATGTGCGTCCGGGGCTGGACTTGATCGTGGGAGGGCAGCACCTCGAGCTCCTGTCCGGGATCATGCCCCAGAAGATCGCGAGGGAGGGCGCCAAGGCCAACCTCCGCTTGGTCTGCGCCGTCCTCCCCATAGCGTCTCAGTACGCGCGCATTGTGATTGACACTCCCCCTGAGAACGACATCCTCCAGGACCTGGCTTACCCCGCGGCACGCTTCCTGGTCGTCCCGACGAAAGTCGACGTCGGCAGCCTGAAGGGACTCGCGGAGGTCGCCAACAAGTACGAATCCGCGACCGCGCTCAACCCCGATCTGACCCTGCTGGCGACCGTGCTGTTCGACGTCGAGCGCAGCGCGCACGCCATCCACCGGGAAGCCCGACGCAAGATCGACGCGGTACTCGCGGGAGCGGCACCGGTCATGAACGCGTCGATCTCGCACGTGGCGACCGCCTCCGTCGAGTCGCGCGACAAGGGCCGCCTGACGTTCGAGCTGGAAGCCGACATCCTCGGCCGGGTACGAAACAGGAGCGACGCGAAGCGACGTCCCACCCCTATCGAGAACCTCGCTCGCGACTACTACGACTTCTACATGGAACTCACTGAACTCATGGACGCGCACACTCTCGCCGCCGACGAAGGGCTGTCGGCATGACCCAGCGCAACGACCAGAAGGGTGCGGAACCCTACTCCGGGCTGCCGACCGGCGTCGGAGAACGGTTCAAGCGGCGCGCCCCACACGGCGCTCCTTCCGCCCCTCCTCCGCCGGCTCCTGCACCGCCCCCGGCCGCCGAAGTGATCGAAGAGCCCACCGCAGAACCTGCCGAACATGCAGAACCTGACTTCGGAACTCCCTCTCTCCCGGCACAGACGCACGCACCGGAGGCCATGCTCAGGTCTCTGCCCACGGACATTCCCGAGAGCCGGGAAGCGCGTATCGCAGCTGTCCTTGAAGCCGCTACTGAGGCTCGGGAACGCATCGGTACGAGCGTGCGTACCCGACGTGTTCCGGTGACTGTGTATATGGATGACGCCACCTACAAGCGGCTCGTCCAGTACCAGCGCACCCGGCGTGAGGACCTTGGGTCACGCGACTACGACAACGGTCGAGTGCTCTTGGACGCTTTCAGAGCCGTGTTCGAGGAGGTGCCCGGCGCAGTACTCGACTCGCTCGCGCCGCGGACCATAGGGCTTTTCGAGGACTACCCGGACACCCGCGGTGCCGCCAAGGCACCCGCGAACATCCCGTGGCAGTGCCAATTCGCCCAGTCGAACCTGGCCGTCACCGATGCGATGGCCCGGGCCCTCGCCGCCGTAGGGGGAACAGAGGTGAGCCGGTCGAGCGTGCTCCTCACCGCGCTCGACCTCTTCCTGCCCCCGCTTGCCCCCAAGCGGTTCGCCGGGGACCGGTCCCGAAAGCGAGGCGGCTCTTCCGCGAAGCAAGCGGCGACCGACTGAGAAGCCTGGCGGGCCCGGGCACCGCTTCCCGCGAAGCCATGCCCGGGCCCGGCCGCGACTGGGCCGTCAATTTGGCTCCGGCACGAAACCAAAGCCGGACAGACACCGTGCGCGCAAGTAGCCGGGGGAGCGGACCACCACACCCGGGGGGAGGCGTCGTGTTGGCGGTGTCCGCGTGACGGCAGACCGTCCGGGTTCCGGGCTTCAGTCGCTGGCGGATCCGCCGGCCGCCCGCGCCCTGTTGTCCGATTTTTCCCTTGAGCAGGTGGTCCGCGCGACCGAAAACAGCGTCTGAAGCCGTTCAGTCGCTGTTGGGTAGCTACCCCAAACGCGCAGGTCAGAGTGCTGCGACTGGCCTGACAGCGACCGAAGCGACTCAAGATTCCATCTATGACGACATTCGCGTGTGCGTGCATGCGCGTGCGTATACGCGTGATAGATAGAGGTCTAGAGTCGCTTCAGTCGCTAATCGGGTGTCCGCAACGCTCTGACCAGGAAAAACGCGCCAACCGAGGACGCAGCGACTGAACGTCGTTGAGTAGCTGTCTTGGCGGGCCCCGCGCAGCGCGTGTCTTGGCACGATGGCATCGCGCCTCCGCTAGCCTGACGACTGCCCAAACAGTCAAACCCAGTCGCTTCGGTCGCTATCAGTTCAGGCAACACGTGTGTTCACGCCGTAGTAGGCGGGTTCAAGGCCACCGAGCGAACCGAATGAGGTGCATGCCCTGGTGATGGTGCGAGGCCGGGGACCGGTCGGGCACCCTCCTGCACCGCCGGCCCTGTTCAGGAGTGGGCGCCTGACGTCCCTGAACGGGTCGAGTCGGCTGGAAAAGTGCTGTACCCCGAGCGAATCGGGACGATGCGGAGGCCACCGCATCGGATCCCATACCCGGGGCACAGCTGAAACGAGAGAAGACCTCGTATGCGATCCACACTACCGACTGACCGTCGGGACTGGGGAGATCCACCTTCCGGATCACTGCAACGCGCCCTATGGTGTGCGCGATTTGGATGGCCTGTGCATCCGCTGGCGCCGGGCAGGAAGACGCCTGCGGCGAACTGCGAGGCATGCCGGGCGCCCGACCACACTCACCAGGCGTGCCCCTGCCGGGACGCCGGCCGGGCTTGCCACGGCTTCTACGCCGCGACTGTCGACGAGGACCGCATCCGTGACTGGTGGGGCCGAAACCCCAGGCTGGGTGTCGGTGTTGCCTGCGGGTCGGCGGGGCTGGTCGTCATCGATGTGGACGCACACGGTGGCGCGGTACCGCCACGCGACCGAATCCTGCCGGGCATCCCTATCGGCGCCCACGTGGACCTCACGGGCTTGGAGAGCGGTTTCCACACTCTGGCCGTCCTTGCCGAACTGCAGGGCCAGCCGAGCCCGGTGCTCGACGAGGACACACTTCGTGTCGTCACGCCGTCCGGTGGACTGCACGTCTGGTACCGGACCCAGCCGGGTCGGCGGATGCTGAGCTCGACCGGTTCGAGTTCCACTCGGGCACTCGCGTGGCAGGTCGATGTACGGGGCGTGGGTGGCTACATCGTCACGCCGGGCACGGTCACCGCCGCGGGCTCCTACACGGTCATGGGCACCTTCCGCCCGCCCCGGCTGCTGCCCGCCTGGCTCGCCGCCGATCTGCAGCGCACCGGCCACTTGGAGGCGAGGCGAACGCAGCGCCCTGCCCAGGTGGTTCCTCAGCGCGCAAGGATGGCTGCAGGGCGCCCCGGAGGGGGGCTGGGGACGTCCCTGGTCGCGGACGTCGTTGCGAGGGCCTTGAGCGGCGTTCTGGAGTGCTCTGTGGTGCCGGAGGGAGCGGGCTTCTCCGAGAAGCTCAATCGTGCCGCCTACACCCTCGGTGGGCTCGTTGCCGCAGGGCACCTTTCGGCACTTGAGGCGGAGCGTGCCCTGGAGGAAGCGGCCGAGCAGGCAAGGCCGGGTCAGGGCAAACGTGCGCGAGGCATCATCCGCAGCGGAATGGCGGCCGGAAGGCAAAGGCCGTTGCGGATGGAGGGCCGAGCATGAGCATCGGATCCGGCGAGTTCAACGCCGCGGCCTTCGCCCAGCAGGTCCGGCTGCCCGCCCCAGCGGCCGACACACCGCAGCAGGACAAGGCTTCGGGACCGCAGAAGCGCCCGCCGTCCCGGTCGCACAGAGACGGCCTGATTCCCGATTCGCTCTCCGACCGCGGCAACGCCAAACTCTTCGTGCAGCTGTACGCAGGCGACTTCAGGTATGTGCCCGGGCTCGGCTGGTACCGGTGGGTCGGGCACCGTTGGCAAGGTGACGACGAGGACACGGTGCTGTGGTCGGCGGGGGAGATGGCCGAGAGCATCGCGATCGCCGACCCCCACGGGCTGCACAGCCAGGAGGCGTTGCACAAACACCGCCGACGAGCGCTGTCGACATCCGGCCTCACGGCAATGCTTCTCCAGGCCAAGTCGGCCCCGGGAATGGCCATGAAGGCCGACCAACTCGACGCCGACCCTTACCAGTTGTGTACACCCGGTGGCATCGTCGACCTCCACACCGGAGAGGTGAGCAAGCCGGATCCGATGACCCATCAGCACTCGCGTTCGACACTGGTGGCGCCGCAGACGATGCCGACCCCGCGCTGGGACCGGTTCCTGACCGACACCTTCGGCGACGACGAGTCCGGCCGCGAGATGATCGCGTTCCTCCACCAACTGCTCGGGTACTCGATCACCGGCGACGTGGGTGCCCAGGTCATGTGCTTCCTGTGGGGGCACGGCAAGAACGGCAAGAGCGTCCTGCTGGACGTCATGATCAAACTCATGGGGGACTACGCGGACGCCGCCCCGCCGGGGTTCTTGATGGCCAAGGCGTTCGAGAGCCATCCGACCGATCTCGCGGAACTGCACGGCCGCCGCATCATCGTCTGCTCCGAACTCAAGCCCGGCGACCGGTTCGACGAGGGCCGGGTCAAACTCCTGACGGGCGGCGACAGGCTGAAGGCCCGGCGGATGCGTCAGGACTTCTTCAGCTTCGACGCGACCCACAAGCTGTGGCTCCTCGGCAACCACCGCCCCGAAGTGACCTCGGGCGGGTTCGCGTTCTGGCGGCGCATGCGGCTCATCCCGTTCGACCGCGTGGTGTCGGACGAACGGAAGATCGACAACCTCGCGGACGTCCTCGTGCAAGAGGAAGGCCCTGGCATCCTGGCATGGCTTGTCGCAGGCGCTGGGCACTATCTCAACGGAGCCAGGGACCTGTCCGGTCCCGAACGCGTCCGCATGGCCACGAACGCGTACGCGGACACCGAGGACCACATGGGCCGTTTCATGAGCGAGTGCTGCAAGTTCGACAGCGAGATGCGCGCCGAGCAGTCCGCGTTGTACGCGGCCTACCGTGACTGGTGCCAATTCGACGGCATCGCCCCCGTATCCAATCGCGCCTTTGCAAGCCGGGTGCGGGACGCCCTGGGTATGGCATCGCCCAAGCAGATGTTGCTGTCGAACCAGCGCAAGTACTACCCCGGCCTCGGGCTGATTGCGGGCGCGGAGACTGTGGAGGAGACAACGTGAGTTCCCTCATCGAACCGGAGCAGATCAAAGACGAGACCGAAATCATCTGGCTCGAAGAGATCGACTCGCTCGACTACGTGCGGCAGGCGCTGGACAGGTTGCCCGGAAAGACGGCAAGGCCGTCCTACCTCCGGCCGGGCAGGATGGTCGGCTACGCCGTCCTCGGGCCGAAGGCGAAGGGGTCCCGCGAGTCGGGAAAGTTCCTGCGCCGGGTCTTCTGGGTCGCCCCGCACGACCGCGACCAGGCGCCCCACGGGGTCTACTCCCGGGGTGCCCCGTCGGAGGCGGTGGACCCGCGCACGCTGGCGCCCGGGTATCGCGGTCACAAGACCGAGCGATCTGAGGGAGGCCCCCCGTCACAGGCGATGCGAGAGCTGGGGATAGGGCTGCCGCAGTCCTGACACGGCCGCGGACGATCAACCGAACTCCTGCGCCTGGGCGGGCTCGGCCTACGGCGGGCAGCTCGTCCGTGGGCCGCGGTCTCCCCGATGACCCGCCGCCTCACCCGCCGCCGGTCCGTCCAGGCCGGGCGGCACGCGCCTGCGGCGCGCCCGCCCGCGCGGCGTGATCACCCGGGGTCGTCTCCGTCGCCGCCGTTTGGGCCGTCGCCGAACTGTTCGTGCCGGCGGGCCACTTCGAGGTTGTTCCACAGCACCGCAAGCTCGAGGCGAGTCCGAGGGCTGGAACGCGGTGGACGTCGCTTACCACGCGATGTCGCGGCGCGGCATCCCCGAGGCGGCGGTGTGACCGGAAGTGGGGGACGCCTCGGCAGGCCCCGCTCCTTTGCGGCGCGGGGCCCGGAATCTCGAACGGGATTCACGAGTCTGGTCGCTTCAGTCGCTACCGATCCGATGGAGACAGCTTGAACTGCAAGAACGCGCCGGCGACGTTCGGCGACCAGGCGACCGAGGGGGTCGCTCGGTCGGGACGGATGCCGTGCTGCCGCAAGGTCGGTCACCGGTGCTCGCTGTCGTCGGCGCTGTCGCCGGCGTCGCGCCGGGTCGCGTCCCAGCGCAGCGTCAGGGCCTGCGGCGCCGAGAGGTCCGCTCGGGTACAGGTGAGGAAGACCGTGCCGTCCTGGCGATGAGTCCACGCCAGGCCCGCAGCTGAGGAAACCTCGCGTCCATCGGCGAATTCCTCGATGGCCACGGCACTCTTCAATTCCCTTACGCCGCCCTGCCGCACACTCACTCGCAGATGCTTGGTGGGGCGTACTACATCCTGGCGCCAGTAGAGCTCGTCGGTGAAGAGGCCACCGGTACACAGGTACTGAATCACCAGCGGCTCCTGGGTGGCCAGCGGGGGGGAGATCAGGCAGGCGAACTTGAGGAAGGACTCGGTCTCGTGGATACGCCGGAGGGAGAGCGTGTGCTGTGAGCCCGGCCGGGTGGCCGGGGAACTGATCGTCACCAGGCCGATGCTTCCCGTCGTGCGTTCGAACCAGACTTGTCTGACAAGGCGTGACACGGGCGCCTGTCCCAGGTTCAACAGCACGTGCCTGTACATCAGCCGACTGGTGCCGTCGTCGGCAATGTCGAGGACCACCTCTGTGCTCAGTTCCACCAGCTCGTTGTTCGGTTCCTCGAAGTCCTCCGTGGGCGCCGCAACTGTCCGCGGCGGTGCGGCGACGGAACCCGGCGGCGCCGTACGGCCTTCGGCCGTCGTCCCTCCGGACTCCGGGGCCCGTGCGAGGCCGTTCGCCTCCCAGGGCCGGGGAGACAGCCCCAGCATGTGTCCAGGAATGCAGAGCCCGTCGGCGATCCGCTCGATGACCTGCTGCTGTTGAGCGCGGGACCGCCCTGATATGTACTCTCCGACCCTGCTTGGAGTCAGACCGCACAAGCGGGCGAGTCGGCTGTTGTAGCAGCCGGTGTAGCGCTTGGCCAGTCTGAAGATGGCGCCGACGTCGCGGGCGGCGCAGGCCTCGATCATCTCGTCGCGTCCGAGCAGCCAGTCCGGCATGCGGTACTCAGGACCGGGCATCGAAACCCCGGATTTCTGTCTGTGGAGACATCTGGACATGGTCGGAGCCTTCGGCCGCAGATAACTTGTAAATATGCGACCAATGTCGCCGAGTTTTCGCGTCGGGAGGGGGGACGGACGCAGGCGAAGATACCAGGCGTGAATCGCCGCATATTTACAGAAGAATGCCCGGCCGCGGGCCCTAGGATTGCGGCGTCGTAGTTTTCCCGTGATCGGCGGTCTCGCCCGTTCGGGGCCTGAGCTTGGCGGCGTTCCGCAGCCCGGCACGACCGACGGGGGCACGGCGCGCCCCGTGTCGATTCGATCCATGACCTTCAGGAGTCAGCCGATGGACACCCTTGAGAGGCCAGCGCCTGCCCACGCTGTGACGCGCCGTAGTGGCTCCGCCTTGCTGCTCGCGAACGCTCAGGACACGGAACTGGTGCAACGTGTGGTGTCGGCGCACATTGCCCCACACGTCCTCGAAGTACCTCACGGTGCTCGTGTCGACGCTGTGCTGCGGCGCCTCCACGTCGGTTCCTTCTCGGCGTTCAGGCTGGCCTACGGGTGCCCGGCCGAGTTGCGTCTGCACCCACGGCGCCAGGAGTACCTGGTTCTGCTCATGGGTGCTCCAGGAGGGTCGCTGGAAACCGATCGCAAAACCGTCCCTCTGACACCCGCAATTGTGGGTCCGGAGGGACGGGCGATTCTGCGTTTGCCGGCCGACGCGTGGGTCACCCTGCTCATGATCCCGCGCAAAACGCTTGAACGTGCGGCGCCGGCCCATTGGCAGGACGCCATTCGGTTCGAAACGCACATGGATACGGCGAACTATGCCGCGGGTCCTTGGCTGGCACTCGCCCAGGAGTTTCTCCGGACCGCGGAGAGCAGCCCGATCGCCCGGTCGCGGCACGCGATGGCGGGGTTCGAGCACCTGCTGGTCCACGGTCTGCTCGTCAGCCAGCCCAGTTCTGTGCGGTCCGGCCACATCGGCCGTATCGACAACCTGCCACCTGGTCTCATGCGCGCGGTGGCGTACTGCCAGCAGGCGAACGAGGACCCGCCAAGTGTCGCCGAGATAGCGGCAGTTGCGCACATGAGCATCCGGACGCTCCAGGCGCACTTCCAGAAGTACCTGGGCCTGACTCCGGGCACGTACTTGACGAGCGTACGGCTGGCACGCGTGCACCAGGATCTGCTGGCCGCAGCCAGCGATCCCGGCAGGGGCACAGTGACCCGGATTGCGCAGCAGCACGGTTTCCATCACCTGGGGCGGTTCGCGCGCCTGTACCACTCTCACTACGGTCAGATGCCTTCGGAGACCCTGCGCCCGCATGCCGCCTCGAATCGTCTCGGCTGAACCGGCCCGCAGCGCGGTGCCCTCCGAGGAACTACGCAGCCAGGCGGCGGCGGCGCCGGCGCCCGGCCTTCCGGATCACGCGACCGTTGTCGAACTGCTCGCCGCCCCAAACCCCGCAGGGCTCGCCGCGCTGCCGAGCCCCTTCGAAACACGCCGTCCGCAGTGGACACGGGGCGCACACCGCCCTCGCCAACTCGACGGACTCCGGAGCGGTCTCGAAGAAGACGTCCGGGTCCGGCAGCGCTCGGCACGGCACTTCGAACACGCCGCCCTTGGCCTCGGGCAAAACGGCGCCCATCGTGATGATCCAGTCCTCGGTCGTGGGGCCCGTGCGGCGTCGAGGGCGGCGCACCGCGGGAATGTCGAGTGGGCTCGTCGACCAGCGACGCTCATCGGGTGCCATAGATACTCCAATAGCCAGGCCGGTGACGGCTTATGACTCCAGCCTGTGCCGCCCATGGAGACGGCTTCCATGAGAACTACGCCAGTCTCACTGGACAAACGCGTCACCCGCAGAGGCAACGTCGACCGCCCGGCGCTCCGAGCCCGGTGCAACACCCCGCACAGCCGCCCTGAAGGGCGCGCCGCAGCCGAATCACGCATGCGTAAGTCGGCTAGGAGATTCTCGTGGTGGCCCTGAAGCTGAAAGGTGACCACGCCAAGCCCCACGGAGTGCCATGAGTTCGCCGCCGATGGTGGGCATCGAAGAACCCTCGTCCGGAGTATCAGGGGGCGGCGAGGGTGTTTCGCTGACCAAGTCGGAGGAGCAAGAGCGCGAGGCCGTCGAGAGTGAACTCGCCTCCGCCGCGGCCCTTCACCCTCCCAGGTGGTGGGCGGACGCAAAGCCCGAGCCTGCCGCCCAGCCCGCGGCACCCGGGCCCGGCGGTGCGTCCTCCGGCGACGATCCTCTCGGCGTCGCAGACCCGCAGACCTCGTTCGGCTGGGCCTTCGACCGTGACGACGAGCCCCGGGTACGTCCGCCGCGTCGTTTCAACCGGTTGCTCGTGGTCGGCGTGCTGGTCCTGGTGGTCGCTCTCGTCATGCTGGCCACGAACCTGCGGGACAGAGCGAGGAGCGGCGGCGCGGAGAATCCCGGGGCGACCAGTGGTCCGACCGCGCCCCTTGCGGAGTACGTCCCACGTGGCCTGACGCTCATGGTGTTCGAGGACCGTGTGCAGATCGCCTGGCAGCCGCCGGAGCATTTCGGTGAGGTGCTCGGCTACATGGTGGTGGTCCAGGCGCGCGACGGAACGGTGATCGAGCGCGTGCTGCTGCCCGGCCGCGAGACAACGGCCAGTTTCCGGAGCCCCCCGATGCCCTCCGACGGGTGTTTCGTCGTCGCGGCCCTGATCCGGGCCGCCCAAGGCCTGGAACCGATGCGGACGGAGCCGGTTTGCCGTTGACGGACGGCCGCGGCGACCCCTCGCACAGGGCGAGAGAGGGCAGGACAACCATGACAGGAGCAGGGTTTTGGTCGACGTCAACGCCATACCGAACTGGCCCGTGGTCAGGGTCGGGCTCGGCGAGCAAGGGGCACTCACGGTCGACGGGGAAGTGACAGCCGTCGAGGCCGGGCAGGACGCCAGGTCGACAGCTGTCGAGCGCGCGGCAAGGCTGGCAAGGCAGTTGGGGCGTCCGGTGCGTGTCGAGGCCGAGGAGTCGGACGGCACCTTGTTCCGGCTGATCGTCGACGAGGACGGAGGCGTCGCCGAATCGGGGCCGGCCGTCCCACCGCGCACGAACCGTCGCCTCCCGTTCCGGCGGCGTGGTGATACGGATGCCGAGCCGCCGACGACGGCAGTCGTACCGCCGCCTCCGACCAACGAGCAGGCCCTCGACGTCGAATCGATCACCCGCCTGGTACGGGTCCCGGCTCCGGCAGCTGCGAACGCACCCGTGCCGGCCGCCGTCCCGCCACGACCGACCCCGGAGCAGGCAGCCGTCCTGGTCCGCGTCCGGCGCCTGGCCGAGGACGGAACCCCGGGACTCGGCATCGCGTTGCTCCAGGAGCTCGAAGCCGCCGACGCCTGGCAGGCGTCGGCGATCCGCGACGTGCGGGCCTATCTCACCCTCGCCGACGGACGTCCTGCGGCAGCCATGCACCTCTACCTGCGCACGGCCGCGGAACTCGCGGATCTGCGTGGGGACGCGGACCGGCGGGCCGAGGTGGACCGCTGGGCCCGGACGATCCTGGACTGCGCTCACCACTGCTGGCTACAGGTGCGCGCCCCTGACGAGGCACACAGCCTCGGGGCGCAGCTGGTGAAGGCCTACGACACTCTGGGGCTGGCGCAGGCGCCCGCCGCGCGTGCCGCACGACGACGTCAGAAGGACATGAGGCTGCGTTTCCTGACCGCCGTCAGCGACCTAGCCGACCACTGAGGATGCCGCGTCTTCGGCCGCGGACGTTCGACCGGCCCGCGCATGCCGGAGTCCTTCCGGATTCTCGTCGCCGCATTCCGGGGACCGGTCGTGGCAAGCGTCGCTCGAAGGCCCGACGCGCCGGGCTCGGACGGCATCGCGATCGGTTCGGGCAACTTCTGGGTAACGGCCGCGACCTCCCCGACGGACGCGGGCTCCACCAACACTGGCAGTTGGCGATCAATGCCGCCGCACCAGCGCCTGTCGTCCGGCTTCGCG
Organism: Streptomycetaceae bacterium NBC_01309; assembly: GCA_045039925.1. GTDB lineage: Bacteria > Actinomycetota > Actinomycetes > Streptomycetales > Streptomycetaceae > Yinghuangia. Next base: position 133,071 of record CP108401.1, on the reverse strand, counting down.
GAGGAACTCATCGATGGATCATCGTCGCCCTCCGGCCTGCGATTGGGCCGCCTCCAGCCAAAGGGGAGTGATCGGCTTCCGGGGCGGCCGCCTGCGGACGACCAGTCAGGCGGCGCCCACGGACACACGGACCTGGTTCTCCGCGGCGACGATGTTCTCCGTCGAGGCACAGCCCGAGCAGCGCACCCAGGTCGTGATACTGCCGCCCCCGGTTCCTCATCTGCTTGTCGCGGATGGAACCGTCCTGGTGTGCGGGACGCGCAGCACCCGGATCGTGCAGGAGTTCGCGGGCTCCCGGCATGTCGTGGCCGTCGCCCTGCGGCCCTGCCTGCTCGCGGGGGTCTTCGACAACGCCGACGGGGCCTCGCTGGTGAACCGCCTGACGCCGATCTCGCAGTGGATCGGCACCCGGCGCGCCGCAGCGCTCGCCGAGGCGGTCGACGACGCCGATTCGCTGCCGGGGAAAGTCCGGTGCCTGTACCGGCTCCTGCGCCTGCGCGGCCTGCCCGACGGGGACGCGGCGCAGTCCCGCGACCTCGTCGAGGCGGTGCTGGGCACGTTGTCGAAATCCCGTGTGAGCGACGCCGCGGACCTGCACAAGGTCTCAACTCGTACGCTGCTGCGCCTCTTCAAGGCCCATCTGGGTATCGGACCCAAGGCGGCGGCCCGCCGGTGGCGGCTGATCGACGCCGGGACGTCTCTCGTCCGCCAACCCGAGAACTGGGCGCGTCTCGTGCCGCAACTCGGGTACTTCGACCAGCCGCATTTCATCAATGACTTCCGCAACGGCCTGGGCATCACACCAGCGCGCTTCGCCGCACAAGTCGGCTTGTCGCGGGAAGTGAGACTTGCCGCGAGGCGCCGGCGCGACGGACCAGGCGTCGCGGACCGGATTCAGTTGTCCGCGACGACAGGAGCTGTGCCAGGACCGGGCGCCTTTGTCCAATCATGAACAGCCTTTTGGTGCGGACACTTGACGACCGAGACAGCGCCGCAGCCGCCTTCACCGGGCTGAAGGCGGCCACGCGTGGGGTTGCCGGACAACGGAGACGAGCATGAGCACCAGCCTGCGCATACCGTCGTTGGCTGCCGTACTGAGGATGCCGTGGCGGACCCGCGCGGTGGGCTGGGTGTCCGTGGTCGCCTGCGCGGCACTGCTGGCCGGATTCGTCGTACTGGGAGGCGGTGCCGCAGGAGCCCGGGTGTCGATCAGCGACCTCGGTGCGTGGCTGTCGAGTTCGAAGGCCCACAGCGTCGTGCACGTGAACGGCTCCACCGGGCAGGTCGACGGCCGTGTCGACATACCCGGTGACGGCGAGGGGCTGCTGCAGGTGGGTGTCGACGGCGAAACCGTCTTGGTGCTGGACGAACAGACCGGGGTGGTCAGCCGAATCGACACGGCGCAGCTCACGGTGCCGCAGTCGCGTGCGTACGCGTCGAAAGGGATGTCCCTCGAGGTGGGAGCCGGTCGCGCGTGGCTCGTGGATCCGGCAGGCGGGACCGTGCAGCCGATCGATCCGGCATCCTTGGCGCCGTTGTCCCCGCCGATCGATCTCGGATCCCACCCGCTGGGGCCCTCGGGCGTCGACGCGTCGGGCACGCTGTGGGTGGCGCTGCCCGCCCTCGGACAGGTCATAGCGGTCAAGGACAACGTCCCGGCGGCACCGGTGAAGGTGGCCGAGCCCGGACACCCCCTGCTGCTGACGATCGCGGACGGCCGTCCCGTGGTCACCGACGCTGCGGACGGGGTGGTCATGCCCCTCTCCGCCGACGGAACTCCCGAGCGCCGGATCAACCTGCCGACCACCGTGGCCGAGGCCGCGCCGGCGCTGATCCGGGTGCCCGAGCGCACCGAGGGCCCGCTGCTTCCGGTGCTCGCCAGCGACGCCGGGCAGCTGGTGCTTCTCAACCTCGGCGACGGGGCGGTCCAGGCGTCGCCGCTGGCGACACCGAAGAACGACTACGGGGCGCCGGTGGTACTTGGTCCCCGCGTGTATCTGCCCGACCGCAGCAGCGGCGAACTCCTCGTGTACGACACCGCGGCGGCGGCGTTCGCGCCGTCGGTCCGCGTCACCGGGACTTCCGGACCGCTGGAGGTCGGCATTCGCGACGGCGTGCTGTGGGCCAACGATCAAGCCCAGTCCCAAGCGGTCGTGGTCGACCTCCAAGGCAAGGTCCACGAGGTCGACAAGTACGAGCCCGGCGTGCCGTCGGCGGAGCCCTCCGCGTCGACGCCGCCGACCGGTTCGCCCTCCGGCACCCCGACGCCCCGCCCGTCCGACACCCCGACACCCTCCGACACCGCGACACCGCCCGGCGAGCACACACCCGGAGACGACGAGGGGGAGCCGACCCCGACACGACCGACCAGTCCGACACGACCGGCCGAGAGTCCCCGCGACGAACCGCCCACGCAAGAGCCGCCGACGAAGGACGCGCCGGTGCCGGTGGTCACCGTCACCGAGCGGGTCACCGTGCCGCCGCCGCCCCCGCGGCCGGTCCCGCCCGTCACAACCCCACCTCCCAGTCCGCCCAAGCCCCCGCGGACCAGTGCTCCCCCGGCGCGCCCGACACAGGTGAAGCCGTCCACGACACCGCCCAAGGCGCCGGCGCCGCCCAAGCCGACCGCCGCGCCGACAACCGTCGTGCCGTCGGCGTCAGTTGCTCCCTCGGCTTCCCGGACCACGGCGCCCACCAAGCCCCCCGCCACCTCCCCGTCCGCGCCTCCCTCCACCGCGCCGAGCGCGCCGGCGCCGAAGCCTCCCGGGACTCCGAAGGCCGAGTCGGGGCCCGGCAGCATCACGCTGGTGTTCGCGGCCTCCCCGGGGGCGCGCCCCGACCGGTACACCCTCGACGGCCTCCCGGTGGGAGCCAAGGCCGAGCCCGGGGCGGTCACCCCCAACGGACCGTTCCAGTTCGTGGTCACCGGCCTCAACTGCGCTGACGAGTACAGCTTCAAGGTCGTCGCCGACTTCGGGCACACCAAGCTGCCGTCCGGCGCGTCGACCCCGGTGCGTCCCTGCGTGCTGGTCTCGGCACCCACCGCCGTCAAGGCCGAGGTGCCCCGCAACGGCCACGGCTTCACCGTCAGTTGGAACGAGCCCACGAACTCCGGAGGGTCGGCGGTCCAGTACCGGGTCGCCTGGGCCGACACCAACGGCGGCAACCAGGGGGCCACGACGACCACCGCGACCACGGCCACCGTTGCCGGCCTGGCGAACGGTGTCGCCTACAACGTGACCGTCACCGCGATCAATGCGGCCGGGACCGGACCCGCAGCATCCACCACCGCGTCTCTCGTGGCCCCGAGCCGCGTGTACAACGTGGGGCCCAACACACCCAACGGCGTCACGGTCGGCATACGCAGCGGCCCCGCCGTCAAGGGGACCAAGGACGTCAAACAAATCCCCGCCGGCTACGAGGGCCCCATCACCGTGCACTGCCAGACCATCGGCCAGGAAGTTCCACGGGATGACACGCCACTGCGGGGCAGCATCTGGGACAAGGTCACCTGGAACGGCTACGACGGATACACGAGCGACCTCTATATCCGCACCAGCAACGCGGACCAGGCCACCTTCTCGCCGGAGCTGTGGCAGTGCGAGTGACGGCGGGTGAGCCGCGGGGAGACCGACCGCGGCTCACCCGGGTCGGCAGGGCAGTGCTGGCCGTGTCCCTGCTGCTGGGGACACTCGGGTGGGCGTCCGGCCACCCCGAGCCGACCGCGTTGGGTCTGGCCGGTGCGTTCCTGGTGGGAAGCGGGATGCTCCTCACCGTGCCGCGGCCCCGTCTCCAGGCCCGCAGGCGTCTCAGCCCGACCCACGTGGCGCGTGGCGACACCGCAGGCGGCGACATCACGGTCACCAACGCCGGCAAGCGCCCGTACCGCGGGCTGGTCGCGGAAGACCACTGCGATGGGAACCCTGTGACGGTCGTGCTGCCGCGCCTGGGGGCCGGGCAGACCATACGGGCGCGGTACCACCTCCCCACGCACCGCAGGGGCAGCGTCGTGGTGGGACCGCTACGCCTCGTCCACACCGACGTGTTCGGCCTGGCACGCCGTACGGTGCCCATCGGTGACGCCACCGCGCTGCTGGTCCATCCACGTGTCCAACCTCTCGACGCCCCGCCGACCGGTCACCATCACCACCTGGACGGCCAGACCTCGCCGGCCGCGGACGAGGGCACCACGACGTTCGACTCACTCCGTGAATACGCGCAAGGCGACGACCTGCGTCGCGTCCACTGGCGTTCCACAGCGCGTACCGGCAAGTTGATGGTCCGCCGCATGTCCGACGTCAGCCTGCCGAGCACCACCCTCCTACTGGACACCGACTCGCGCGCCTATCCGGGGCCGCACGGCGACGAGGACTTCGAACTGGCGGTGGACGTCGCCGCCTCGGTGGGGCATGCGGTCACGACGCGCAACTTCCCGCTCGATCTGTGGGCGGGACGCGCGTCCTTGGCCCTTCCCGCCCCCCGGCGGGGACTTACGTCGGAAGCACTGCTCGGCGTCCTCGCCGAGGTGCGGCAGGACGCGGGAGACAACCTGGCGGCAGGCGTTGAACGGCTGCGCCGGGCCCGGAACGGCGGGGCCCTTGTGGTCGTCACCGGCTGGGGCACGGCAACCGGACTCGCCGCGCACCTCGCGCCGCTCGTCGCCGACCGTGAACTCGTGCTCGTTGCCAGGGCCGGCGCACGTCCTTCCGACAAACGGGCCGACCTCCCGACAGGACTGCCGCAGATCGCGGTCACCAGGCTGTCGGACGTACGCGGCCTGTGGCAGGTACTTCGGTGAGAGCGGCGGTCAAGGCCCCGCCGCAACCTCGGACGCCGGCCACCGCACACGTCCGCCCGCGATCAGACGCACACCACGGCACGGCCCTGCCGACACCTGCGACGGTGCTCGAACCGCGAGGCCCCGAACCCGCAAGCAGCCTGCGCTTGGTGGCGGTCGCGCCATTGGCCCTGCTCACCGGTTTCGCCTTCCACCGGGTCTTCGGATGGGATGCCGTACTGGTTCCCAGCCTGATCGCGGCCACCGCCGCGCTGCTGCTGTCCGGGCTGCTGCACCGCCGTCGCACCCCGCCCGTGCCGGTCACCCTTCTTGCGCACGTCTCGGCGGCGGTACTGCTGGGGTGCGTGGGATACGCCCGCGAGCAGACAGCCGCGCTGTTGCCGACGCCGACCGCGGTGCACACCGTGGTCCAATCGCTTGCGGACGCACCGTACGGAATCCTGAGCGGCGTCCTCCCCGATCCGACCAGCGAAAGCCTGCTCCTCGCACCCGCGTTCGTCTGGGCGGCAGCCGCCGTCGGCGGCGAGGCGGCCGCCCGGACGCGCAGCGTCGCCCTGCCCGCCCTGCCGGCGACCGTGCTCTTCGTGGCCGCATGCCTCCTCGGCACCGGAGCACCCGGGTCCATGCTCGTCCCCACCGGGGCGTTCGTGGTCGCCTTCGCGCTGCTCCTCGCCACACGCAGGCCCGCACCCCGCGCCGGACAGGCCGTGCTCGCCGCGGCGCTCGCCCCGGTGTGCGCCGCGGCCGCGCTCTGGGGCGGCGCATCGCTTCCAGGCTCCTCCCGGCACGCCTTCGACCCCCGGGCGTACGTCGACCCTCCTCCTCCCACGGTGCTCAGAGGACCCAACCCCCTCGACTATGTCTCCGCCTGGCTGCGGCAACCGGAGACGCTGTTGTTCACCGAGTCACCGGCGCGATCGGCGAACGCGGAGACGCTGTACCGGCTTGCGACCCTCGAACGCTACGACGGCGCGACCTGGTACCCCGTCGACAGGTTCCTCCCTTCGGGAGGGCGCGTACCCCCGTCTGCCCCGGAGCCGCACACGACCGGACCGCGGGTCCGCCAGGACATCACCGTGCACGAACTGACGGGTGTCTTCCTGCCCGCCGTCGAACGGCCCCTGTACTTCGACGGTTTGGGCAGCGACGTCATCGTCGACCCGGACAGCGGGGTTCTTGCCACCACGGGCGTCCGGCACGTCGGGATGCGCTACAGCGTCGTGAGCCGCCCGGGCGCCCACGACCCCGCCAAGACCGAGTACGCGGCCGCGGGAACACGCGTGGACGCGCTCGCGCTCCCGGAGCGCGACGCGGCCGGCAACCCGGTGCCGGCGGTCGCCGAACTCCGCACCTACGCGCAACAGGCCACGCAGGGGGCGAGTTTCCCCTACCAGCAGGCACTGCGACTTGTGGACTGGCTGCACCGCCACGCCGTGGCCGACACCGAGGCGGTGCCGGGGCACTCCGTTCGGCACGTCCAGTACTTCCTGGGCACGAGCCGGCGCGGGACATCCGAACAGTTCGCCACCGCGTTCGCCCTGATGGCACGGACCCTTGCTCTGCCGGCCCGCGTCGCCGTCGGGTTCCGCGGGGGTGAGGGGGACGCGGGCTCATGGCACGTTCGCGGACGGCACGCACTCGTGTGGGCGGAAGTCGAGTTCGAAGGAGTGGGCTGGGTACCGTTCTTCCCCACTCCCGAGCCCGGCGGGGCGGACCTGCCGCCGCCTCCCGTACCTCCCTCTGAGGCCGTGCCAGTGCCCCCGCCTCCCGCGCCGCCAGGAGGCGGAGGCGGCGCCGACCCGGGACGGTCCCCGTTCGATCAACCGCATGCCTCGGCAGCGCTCCCGAAGGCCGCCGACCACGGCCTACCTCTCGTTGCACTCCTCGCGGCCTTGGCGGCGGCGTTGCCGACGGCCTATGCCGTGCTGGCCCTGGCCGTTCCGGTGTGGCTCGGAAAGCGGCGCCGACGTGGGCCGCCGGATCGACGCGTGCGCGCGGCGTGGCGGGAACTGGGCGTGGAACTGTCGTACCTCGGGGCAGCGCCTCCACCCAGCGCCACGGCGCTCGAGGTCGCCGACCTTGTGCGCCGTCGGCTCGGACGACGAGCGGGTGCCGCGGCGCGGGACATGGCCCGTGCGGTCGATGCGTTCACATTCGGGGACCGATTCCCGAGTGAGCACGACGCGGTCGCGTTCATTCGGAACCTGACCGAAGTTCGCGGCACGGCCAAGCGCGTCCACCGCGCATCCCTGCGGGCACGCGGGCGCCTCGTGATCTCCAAGATGCGGCCGTCCGCTATTGCCGCCACGCTCAAGAGCTCCGGCTAGCTTCCCGGCCCTCCGCCCCTGCGGCCCCGGGCGCTGGTGCGCCCTGAGCCCGGCTCGTGAGGCGATCGGACTTGTTCGGAGCGGCACGCCGCTCGTCCACGTCAGCGGAGGCGTGACCTGGGCGAGCGACCTGCCGCCGAACCGACCGGCTGCTGCTGGGGGCGGTCCGGTCGACCGGTCGTCCTCGGGGGCGAGGAAGACCCGCCTCCCGATGCTCTCGGGCCTACGGCGGAGATGTATCGGAAAATTGCGGCGAGTTGGACCGAGCCAAGTGCGGTCCGGCTGTTCTCACGGTTCTATGGGCTGGTTCGACGCCCCGGGGGAGCGCGTGGTCGCGCAGGCGGATGCCGCCGGCAGCATCACGTCCTGGGGGCGCGAGGAAAGCCGGGAACGCGTGCGTCCCCGCCGAGTGGTAGCCGGTGGCAGCGAGGCGGACGGGGGGGTCGCCGCCGTCTGCTGCGCCAACAGGTTCACGACGGCGGCTACGCCGCGGCGTCGGCCGATCGAGCGCTGCACACGGGCCCAACTGCCGCGCCCCAGAACAGTGTCGACGGCGGCGGCGACGCGGTTCCAGTCGCCGTACCAGCGCAGTTCCGGCTCCAGGAGCCTGACGAGTCCGCTTACCACCTTCCCGGCGCGGGCACGCGTCCATGTCTCGGGGTCGACGAGATCGCCTTCCAATCCGGAGCGTGCCGCGCGCCACGTCGCCGTCCGGAGCACCGTCTCGGGTATGTGCGGGGCTTCACGGCCGGCGTGTACCGCGTTCGCGGCCCTCGAGACCAGCGCCCGAAACAAGGCGGTCAGCAGGACGACGGTGTCGGCGTCCGGGACCGCGTCGCACACCCGCAGTTCCAGCGTGGGGACGTGGCTGGAGAGCCGGATGTCGTGGTAGACCATGCGCGCGTCGGAGATGACCCCGGTGCGGATCAGGTTCTCCACCATGGCGTCGTACTCCTCGGCCGAACGACATCTTGGTGAAGGGCCTGCGGTGGGCCAGCGCGTCCACAGCATCGTCCGCCAGCTCGCGTAACCCGTGTCCCGGCCCAGCCAGTAGGGCGAATTGGCGGATATGGCCAGGAACACCGGGATCCACGGGGAGATCCAGGCCAAGGAGGCTGCGGCAAGATCGCGGTCCTCGACTCCGACGTGAATGTGCGTACCGCAGATCACCTGTTCGTCGAACAGGCGCGCAAAGGTGTGGTCGAGATGCGCGTACCGCGCCTCGTCGCTGTTCAACGCGGCGTCCAGCCGGGTGAGCGGAGCTGTGCCCGCGGCGATCGGGGCCGACCCGTGCGCCGCGGCGGCCGCGACGACCAGGGACCGGCTGCGGAGCAGTTCCTCGTGCAAGGCGGCCAGGTCCGTATGCGGGACCGTGTTCGTCTCGACGATCGATGTCTTCGCCTCGGCGGTGAATCCGTTCTTCGGAAGCACGGCGAGTACAGCGGGTGCTCGCGGTGTCAGGTAGTGCGTCACCTGATCGACTAGGTGGAACTCTTCCTCTACGCCCACTGTGGTCATGCTTGGTTCTCCTGGCGTGCATTCCGGTGTTCTGGATGTGGCTGGAGTATGAGATTCGCCGGGAAACGCAGATAAGGTCGCGGTTGGTAGCCACCGCCGATAAACCGTTGGGTAGCAGGCGAGTTGGTGCCGGGAACAGCTGCCCGACAACGGGTCGACGTCGTCCGTGGCCAGGTCGGGACGAGCGCGTCGGGTGCGGCACCGCCCGGTCGGATACCCGGTGTCAGCCCGATGCCTCGGAGCCGGCCACGACCTGGCAGAAACCTTCGATCTGCTCCTGCATTTCGCGTACTCCGCGACTGCGAATCCATTGGGGGCGCCGGAGTTCCGCATGGATTCGCGCCGCGGACAAGGTCACCGGTGCGGTCCGACGTGCTGTTTCGAGCGGCAGCAGGTCGTCCAGCGTCGCGCGGACACCGTCCAGGTACCCCTCGCGCGCATAGGCGAGTGCCAGGATCGCCGTTGCAGCCGCGGCCTCCGGGGCGATACGCGCACCAGCGTCGGGTTTCTCGGTGAACGGGTCCGCGACGGCGAACAGCCTGACGGCCGCGATTGCGCATTCGCCGGCGCGCCGAGCACCGTCTCGGATGTGGACGCACGCCTCGGCCTCGAGGTATTGACGACGGGCCTCGGTAATGCCCAGGTGGCCTCCGATCGCGTCCAACGCGTCGGGCTCCGCCGTGGCAACAGCCTTGTTCGCGGCCCGTAGGGCTTCGCGAGCCTCGTTGTCATCGCCCAGCAGGGCGTGCGAACGGGCCTCGACGAACTTGATCATGGCGAAGCCGGTGCCGGTGGCCCCGGCGTCCACGCCCAGACGTGCGTAACGCAGCGCCTCATGCGGCCAATGCGCCCAGTGCGCCGCCTCCGACTGCAGCGACCTGAGCCGGGCCACGGCCTCCACCGACCGCGCTCGAACAGCGAGGCGCAGAGCGGCGTCGGCCTGGGCGATCGCGGCCCGGGGGTCCCCGAGGTCTAGCTGCACACGCGCCAGCAGACCCGAGCGCAGCGAATCGGCGAGCATGGCCGCCCTGCGGTCCGATTCCGTCGCGCTGTCAGGAGCGCACCTCGGGAGGTCGTGGGCGAGGCGAACCTGTGCGAGTACGTCGGCCGGCGCCGAGAAGGGATAGCTGCGCAGGAGTTCCGTCAACGGTGCGACGTCGGGTGCGACGGCAGGAGCGTCGGCGGATCCGGAAATCCTGCGCTGTCGGGAGGGAGAGGCGTGTCCCACGGTGTCTCAATCGGTTGTCGACGCGCCGCGCCCACGGCGCGACCGTCTCGTCGAGGGCGGAGGTACGACCTGCGGGGCGGAGGTGTCGGCGAGCGCGGTGGCCAGGACGTCCGCAGCGGTGCTGCCGGACAATTCGGCGTCCGGGTTCAGCAGTAGGCGGTGAGCCAGGATTGCAGGGGCGAGTGCCTTGACGTCGTCCGGGACGACGTAGTCGCGCCCGGCGGCTCCGGCGCGGACCCGGGCGGCGCGCACCAGAGCGACGCTGGCGCGGGGACTGGCCCCCAGACGCACCAGTGGCGAGAGACGCGTCGCGCCCACGATGCGTACGGCATAGTCCACCACCGGCTCGGCGACACGTACATGAGTCCGGACGTGTGCCGCGAACTCGTCGATATGGCGGGCAGTCGCGATTGGGGTCAACTGCTCCGCGGGGGCGAGTTCCGGGCCGCCGGCGGCGACGGTGACCTCTGAGGCGTGGTCGGGGTAGCCGAGCAGCAGGCGCATCATGAACCGGTCGAGCTGCGCCTCCGGCAGCGGGTATGTGCCCGCCATGTCGACGGGGTTCTGCGTCGCGACGACCATGAAGGGCCGCGGGACGGCGTGTGCGGCGCCGTCTATCGTGATGCGGCGCTCCTCCATCACCTCGAGCAGGGCCGACTGGGTCTTGGGGGAGGCGCGGTTGACCTCGTCGGCCAGGACGATGTTCGCGAAGACGGGCCCCGGCAGGAACTCGAAGGAGCCGGTGTTCTGCCGGAAGACCGAGACACCGGTGATGTCCGACGGCAGCAGGTCCGGTGTGAACTGGACCCGTCGGCAGTCGGCGCCGAGCGACGCGGCCAATGCCCGGGCGAGTGTTGTCTTGCCGGTGCCGGGCACGTCCTCGAGCAGCAGGTGCCCTTCGGCGAACAACGCCACCAGCGCGAGCTCGACGACATCGCGCTTGCCCTTGACGACGCGTTCGATGTTGTCCGCGAGTCTTCGGAAGCAGTCCTCGAACAGCGCGAGCGCGGGGTCCTCGGCGAGGGGGGTCGAAGGCGCCGAATCGATCTTCGCGGCGGGGGAGTTCACCACGTGATTGTGTCCACCTGCTTGGCGCGGGCGCGTGGATAAATGCGGCAGGTTGCCCCAAGAACGGGGGAGTCGGGGTGGGCGCCCCGACCTCCAACCGCGGCTTCCCTCTTTTTGCCGAGTCGCCGTCCACCCTCGGCCTCCCGCGGTCGCGGCGCTTCTTCGTTCCGTCGCAGCTGTCAATCTCCGTGCCGAGGGCCGCTGGGCAGGTTCAGCTGCCCGCTGCCGATGAGGGGGGTTGAGGAACATCGGAACGAAAACCGGCGCTAAGCCTCGATCGGGCCTGGTAGGCGACTGACGGGGCATGCGCGGTGGGCAAGTTCGTAAAGTGATCCGCAGATAATCCCCTATTATCTGTGCCAACCGCCAGCGCGAGCTGCGGCGATGATCCCCGGGGCCGACGCGAAGCGACCCCGTTATCTGCGGCAAGGTCCGCGAAGGGGGTTCGGGGTGGCGGAGGTCGTCCAACTGCCGGTTGCCATGGGGCCCTCGGTCCGGGCGGCGGGCGACGCGTTCCTCGACGCGCAGCCGAACCCGAACACTGCCCGCGCGTACGCCGCCGCCGTCGGCAGGGTCGCCGAACACATCGGCGAAGCGCGGCCGCTCGCGGCGGTCGCCGACGACGAGGTCGGCCAGGCCCTCGAACGCGAGTGGGGCGGCGCGGCGGTCAACACCTGGAACGCACGGCGCGCTGCGGTGCTGTCCTGGCTTTCGTGGTGCCGCGAGCGCGGGTACGCCGCGCCTGCGGTCCCCGCGTGGGCCAAGCGCCTCGCGCCGCCGGACTCGGCCACGCCGGTGCGCTCCAGGACCGCGGTCGACCGGCTGATCGCGCGCCGCGAGGTGGACGTGCGCGAGAAGACGCTCTACCGGATGCTCTACGAGACCGCCGCCCGCGCCGAGGAGGTCCTCGGGCTGAACGTCGAGGACCTCGACCTCGCGCAGCGCCGCGCGCCGGTCAGGGCGAAGGGCGCCGCCTCGCGCCGCCGCGGTTCGGCCGCGCGCGAGGACGCGGTGCGCGAGTGGGTGTACTGGGACGCCGGCACCGCCCGGCTGCTGCCGCGGCTTCTCAAGGGCCGCACCCGCGGGCCGGTGTTCACCACCCGCCGCCGGCCCGCGCCGGGCAAGGTCGTCGGGGAGCGCGACGTGTGCCCGGACACCGGGATGGCGCGGCTGTCGTACGGCCAGGCCCGCGCGCTGCTGGACCACCACACGGCCCTGGCCGGGGCGGGTTCGGGGTGGGACCTCCACGAGTTCCGGCACAGCGCGCTCACCCACCTTGGCCGCACCCCGGGCGTGAACCTGTTGCTGCTGATGGCCAAGTCGAGGCACCGCAAGGCCGACAGCCTGCGCGTCTACTTCCACCCCACCGGCGAGGACATCGCCGCGCTGACCGCGTTCCTTGCCCCGGGCGACGCTCGCCGCTGACGGACGGTGCCCAGGTGGGGTGCGGTCGTCAAGCGTCCCAGCGGGCGAAGCCGGTCAGCAGTTCGACGGCGGGGCTGAGAATCTCCAGCAGTGGTGCGTCGATGCCGAGTTCGCCCTCGACGTCGGCGAGGTCGTCGGGGTCCCATGCCGTGCGGTGCTCGACGAGTTGGCCGTCCCGCCACAGCTCGAACCACGTCTCCCCATGCGCGGCGTCGCGGCGCAGGCTGGCGACGTCGGTGCCGGCCGACACCCGGCTCAGCACGTCGCCGTCGGCGGCGTACAGCGTCGCGTGTTCGAGGCCGAACGCCCAATCGCCGCGGGCTCCGGCGCGGACGATCGCGATGATGGTCTCCTCGTCCTCGCCGGCCGACAGATCGTCGCGCAGATCCTCGGCGTCCATCGCGTCCAGGACCGCGGTGTGCTCCGGGACGCAGCCCAGGCGCTCCAGCAGTTCCTGCGGCGACAGTCCCCGCGCGAAGGTCGCGCAGAAGCCGATCGGGAAGTGCGTGTGCTCCGCGAGCCAGCGCAAGCCGTCGCCGGTCATCTCGGTCTCTTTCGTGAACGGGGACAGCCGCGCGGCTGTCCCCGGTGGTGGTCGTGCGGCCCATGCGCACGCGGGCGGTGCGGCCGTAGCCGTCACAGCCGGGGTGTGCCGCGGACGGCGTAGACGGGCAGGCGCGCGTCTTTCAGGTAGGTCCGGTCAAGAGACAGGCCGAACCTGCGCTCGACGGCGCCGAGGGTACGGCGGTAGGTGACCCGGAAGTCCTCGTCCTCGGGGGCGAGTGTCCTGGTGCCGGACGGATCGAGTACACCGGCGCCGATCAGGTCGGGCAGCAGCGGGTCCGGTTCGATGCTGTAGCGGTTGTCCTCCTCGCCGAGGCCGAACATCGACAGCCCGACACCGTCGCGGGTGTAGGAGACGGTGGCGGGCGGGTGCTCCTGGATCGGCACGTAGTGCACGACCTCGACCCCGCCGCGCGAGATCTCGGCCTGGCGCTCGCTGCCGGTCGAGTGCCCGTACTCGATGGCGAACGACCAGCCGGCACAAGCGCCGACCCGGATCACCCCGTCCCCGTCGCCGCCCGGGCGCCAGACCTCCATGTCGATGAGCTCCGCCTCGGTATCGGTCATCGGCTCGGCGGCCCGGCCCAGGCCACCCCCCATGCGCAAGGCCAGCTCATGAGGGGTGATCCCGCGCGCGAAGACCACGCTGGACATCCAGTTCCTGATGTCGACCAGCCAAACTATGCCGTCGCCCATGTCCCGCCCCGACTCCATACGGATGGTTGCCATTGCTGCAGGCGGGAGCCTAGCCCCCGCCTCCGACGCCGGCCTCGGGACCGGTCAGCTCGTGTACTCCATCCCTCTGCGGCGGGCGCATCCGGATTCCGCAGCGGCCGCATGCCGCCGGGCAGACCGGAGAGCCGGGGCGTCAACTCATGTGACACCAAACTGCAGCCTCTGGTCCCCTCCTACTCGATCCCCCACTCGCCGACGATCGGGCGGATGTGGCGCCGACCGGCGAACGGCTCGAACATGCGCGGGTGTTAGGTTCTCTCGTTGTGGAGCACCAGGACGAGACCAGGGCGGCCTACGACGGGGTCGTCGAACTCTACGCGTCGATGTTCGCAAATCGGTTGGAGACGCAGCCGTTCTCGCGGAACATGATCGGCACCTTCGCCGAGCTGGTACACGAGACGGGGAACCCGCGGGTGGCCGATGTCGGGTGCGGTCCCGGACATCTGACGGCGATGCTGCATGAACTGGGGCTGGACGCCTTCGGGCTCGACCTCTCCCCGGGCATGGTCGACCACGCCCGGCGGGCCTACCCGACGCTGCGGTTCGACGAAGCGCGGATGGAGGCCCTGCCGGTCGAGGACGGCGTGCTCGGCGGCGTGCTCGCCCACTACTCGATGATCCACACCCCTCCGGAGGAACTACCCGCGCTGCTCGCCGAGCAGGTGCGCGTCCTGGCCCCAGGGGGCTTGCTCCTGGTCTCGTTCTTCGCCGCCGAGGGTCCCGAGCTGGTTCCCTTCGACCACAAGGTGACGCCTGCGTACAGCTGGCCGGCGGACCGGTTCGCTGAACAGCTGGCCGATGCCGGGCTCGTCACGTTCGCCCGGCTGCTCCACGACCCGGCCTCCGAGCGGGGATTTCTCGACGCCCACCTGCTGGCCCGCCTCGGCTAGCGGATGCATGTGTTCGGCTGCCCTGCCCGTCGCGGATGTGGTCCACGACGGGCAGGCCCAGTCACTCTTCCTCGGCTGCACCCGGGTCACGCAGGGGCCGTATCCCTCCGGGCAGTTCGGGGAGCTTGAAGGAGTAGCGGCCGAGCATGTTGACGTGGTGGCGGACGAACGGGGAGAGGCGGGCGACGTCCTCGTCGCGGACGTCGAACCCGTCAGCGCGCAGCTTCGTCACGGCGGCGTCCATGTAGCGGGTGTTGAACAGGACCAGGGCGTTCAGGACCAGGCCGAGCGCGCCGAGCTGGTCCTCCATGCCGTCCTGGTACCGCTGGTAGAGCTGGCCCTGCTTGCCGTGGAAGATCTTGCGGGCGAGCGCGTGGCGGCCCTCCTGCAGGTTGGCCTGCACCTTGATCTGGCGGCGGTAGCCGGGCTCGTCGGCCAGCCGCAGGATGTGCAGGGTCTTGGAGATCCGCCCGTAGTGCGCGATCGCGTCGCCCAGCGGCGTCGGGCGGCCGTCCCGCGAGAGCATGCGGATGACGTCGTACGCGCGCACCGCGCCGGTGTGGATGGAGCCGATGATCCGCAGGATGTCGTCCCAGTGCCGCTCGATCCGCACCAGGTCGACCCGGCCGCGCGCGGCGTCCTCGAACGCGCCGTAGTCGGCGGACTTGTCGATGCGCCACATCTTCTGGTCGGGCAGGTCCGCCAGCTGCGGCGCGTACGCGAACCCGGCCAAGGTCAGCAGGCCAAAGACGATGTCGCTGTACGACGCTGTGTCGGTGACGATCATCTCCGGCCGTTTGCCGCCGTCACGGTCGTACAACACGTCCAGCACGTACAGCGAGTCGCGCGGGGTGCCGGCCACCACCTTCCCGCCCAGCCCGGCGGCCTGGTCGTTGAGCAGGTTGAACCAGGTCGCGCCGCCGCGGCGCCCGAAGTACTTCGGGTTCGGCCGCGCGTACACGCTCGGCACCGGCACCACGAATCGCATCCCGTCCACCGAGGCGACCAGCCCGCCGCCCCACGCCTGCGCGAGCGCGATCGACGCCTGGTGCTCGATCAGCGTGGCGTTCGCCGCCCGATAGGTCGCCAGCCGCAGGTACGTCTGGTCGACGTGGGACAGCGTGCCGTACTTCAGCGCGTCCGCCCCGCCGATCACCGGGGTGTAACCGACGTTGCAGCCGTGCGCGACCAGCAGCGCCGCGATCGTCACGTGCAGGTCCTTCAACCGGGCCTCGCCGCCGGTGACCGAGGTGAACGCGGCGTCCGCGCCGGTCCAGGAGAACACCTCCAACAGCACCTCCGGCAGGTCCACGCGCGGCAGCATCGCGTTCACCGCCGCCCGCAGGTCCAGCAGCGAGGCGGGTTCGGGCTCCGGTTCCAGCGCGGCGAAGTGCAGCCTCCCCGCGTCGTCGAAGGTGATCTGCGTGTTGGCGGGAAGCCGATCCGCGACCTCGCGGTAGGTGCCGTCCAGCAGCGCGGCCCGCGCCGCCAGGTGCCCGCCCGGCTCCCCGGGCAGGCTCAGCGACGCCAGCACCGTGGGCCTGGCGTGCTCCCAGGCGTCGCCGGCCAGCAGCTTCGCCCGCGCGTCGCCCCACTTCGAGGAGTTCTTCGCGAACACCTCCCGCCGGCGCAGCATCCGGTGGAACTGCTCCAGCACACAGAACACGTACGCCTTCCAGTCCACCGTCCCCGGCTTCAGACCGGGCGCGTTCAACACCAGGCGCCGCCACGACCCGGACAGCAGGTCGGTGTCGATCTCGGCGGGCCCGACCTTCTTGCGGCCCATCAGGTCCGGCAGCGACTTCAGCGCCGCCAGGACCGGCAGCCCCTCCGGGGTGGCGCCGTAGTCGACGACCCCCACCAGCAGTTTCAGGAACGGCCGCACGGTGCCGAACCGGGTGACCAGCTGGGCCCGCCACGCCGCGTCCGCGTCTGAGTCCAGCGGCGGCGTCAGCTCGAACAGCGCCGCGATCGCCGCCGCGAGCTCGTGGCGCGGGACCACCGCCTCGATCCGCTCCCACATCGCAGCCAGCGTTTCCACCTGCGGCGGGCTGATCTCCCCGGTCTCGGTGTCGACCTGCTCGGCGGTGGAGTCGAACACGACCTGGAACGCGGTCGCCAGCTTCGCCGACGCCCGCTCCACCCGGGGCAGGGTCTTCAGCTTCTGCTTCGTGGTCTCCCGCTCCGACCTCGCCAGCAGCTTCGTGGCGACCAGCACGTCCAGCAGGTCCAACGCGTCGTCCACCGCCCGCGTCGTCAGGTACACCGCGGTCGCCAGCAGCGTCGCCAGCCGCCGCTCGTCGGTGTGCCGCTTGAGCAGCGACGCCTTGCCGTCCACCCCGTACCGCGACAGCTCCGCCAAGCGGCGCGGCGGTATCGCGGACACGTCCAGGTCGCCGACCTCCAACGCGGCGATCTCCCCGACCCGCTCCAGGGCCTCCTTCATCTGCGGCCCGGAGATCCGCACCGGGCCGCGCCGCAGCCGGTCCAGTTCGGAGACCCGCGCACCGGGCGGCACCGTCAACAGCGCGTCCAGCACCGCCCGCTGACCGGTGCTCAAAAGCCCGTACAACGTGTCCCACAGCCGCTTGTTCGCCGCCTCCCGCACCGACGCGACCAGCCGCGCCAGCGTCGTCACCCCCAGCAGCAGCACCCGCCGCTCCCGCAGCCACCCCACCGACGCGTCGAAGAGCGCCTTCGGCCCCTCGCCCGTCGTCCACGCCCGAGCGTCCACCCACGCCCGCAACTCGCCTTCCGCGTCGGCGAACTCCCGGTACTCCAGGATCTTCCGCAGCTCGCGCACGTGCTCCAGCCGGGTGTTCTCCCGCTCGCCGTACGCCTTCAACACCGACACGTCACCGATACCGAGCTGCTCGGCCAGGTAGTCCACGACCTCCGCCGGCACGTCCGTCGGGTCGTCCAGGAACACCCCCAGATACCGCGCCGTCGTCAACTGCGCCGCGAACCCCAGCCGGTTGTGCGCCCGCCGCTTGCCCTCGATCAACTCTCGGTCCGCGTCGTCCAGGAAGAAGAACCGCTCCAACTCCGTACGCGACGGCACCCCGCGAAACCCCGCATACGCGGCAGCCTGCTCATCCGTCAAAAACTCGACCGGCACCCCGGACCTCCACACAGTCGACCAACACGACTGCCGAAGGCTCCGCCCTCGAAGAAGCCCAGGTCAACGCGCCCTCAGGCGCACGAAGCCCTTAGCGCCGGTTTTCGTTCCGATGTTCCTCAGCCCCCATGAGGCACACGCCGCCGCCGACGCGGATGGAGCGGATGTCGTCCCGGTCTGTGCGCGCGATGGCGTACAGCGTGGAGGGTCTGCCGATGACCTCGCCCTGGCTGAGGGTGATCTCGGTTCCGGACGCGAGGAATCCGTGGCGGACCAGGTGAGCGGCCAGCGGACCGGCCGCCGAGCCGCACGCCAGGTCTTCCCCGTCCGACGAACGAGCGTGGACGGGGTGCGTGAATGATGCGCAGGTGGGGTGCCTACGGCTTCTCCTTCTCCTTGGACTTCTTGAGCGAGTCTTCTTGCTGCACTCGTTCACGCGACCGGGCGGGTGGTGTCGGCCACCTCGGCGTCGATGCGTCGACGCCGGCCGACGTGTCTTCCGGCTGCAGAGCGAAAGCGGGATGACGCCGCAGTTCGCCAGGGGGCGGTGTCGACGGCAAGGGGTCCGGTGGCGCATCGGAGTGGCCGTCTCGTGGATCGCAACCGGTGAACGGGCCGTGGACCGGATGCATCAGTGCCAGCAGATGCGGATCGGCATGCTGTGTCCACCAGATTGACAGCCCGAGGGCCGGATCCAGCCGCAGGTACTCGAAGGCGCGCCACAACACCGAGAGTCTGGCGATGGCTTCGGGATGACGCCACCAGTCGGGGCACCAAAGACAGGACGCGCGGTTCAGGCGCCGGTGTACGACTTGCGTCAGGTACTCCGCGACAAATTCTTCCAGCGAGGTGAAAACCAGGTTCCCTTGCCAGTTTGCGGTTGGTTCGTCTGCTTCTGTGCCTGCCATGGCAATCCCGTTGTTTGCACAGGTGGTGAGGATAGGAAGGAGATCACCGCGTCTCCGGGCAGTTCCTGGGCCTTGGTGCAGGGATGCGAGACCAGCGACTACAGGAGCCGCCGATTGGCCGTAGGTCTGCCGGCTACTTCTTTGCCCCCCGTGGAGGCAGCAATTGGCGCGGGACGTCGACCCCCAGGCCGGCACCTGCGGTGAAGGCTGCTGCCTGGCCTCCGTAGACACGCCGGAGGTTCCAACGAGTCGACTGCGGCAGTCCGGCAACGAAATTCTCCAACGTGGGCGTAGCCTTGTCGGTCGGCTCGATGGATGTGGCCGTGCAGAGCATGATCGGCGCGAAGTCCGAATCCCGCGCCGACGCATCCGGCCTGCGAAGTTCGACATGGATCCGGCCGTTGGCAAGCGGGTTCGGAGTGGCCAGGAACGGGGTGATCGACTCCCCGGCAACTCCGCACATCGCCCACGTGATCGACGTAGCGCCGTCATGGACAACGTGGTCCCACGCTTCGCGGACGCGGGACGGGGGCACGTCCTTCCAGCGGAGCACAGGCAAGGGAGCACCGCCGGCGACGAGATCGATGATCGACGGGTCGAAAGTCTTCCGGACGTGATACGTCAGATCTTGGGCACTCATCGGCACCGCAGTCGGTGAAACCTCCATCAACAGTTTTCGTGCCTTCGGGAGGGCGTTGTGCAGGTGCGCCGCCATCCGGTGCAGGCGATTTCGCGACTTGCCCCTCCCGTCAGGCTTGCGGTCGACCTGCTGGTCGGAGTACGTCAGAGACAGGCGCAGGACGCGTGGCGTCCGCATCTCGAGGGTCAACCCCGCTGCCAGCAGGGTGGGATCGCGCAAGCCCCGGAGTGACTTGCGCCACCGAGCGAGCAACTGGTCCGCTTCGTGTCCGTCGCCGTGCCATTCCTCGCCCCCCACGGCGGTGAAGTGCACGGTGTGCCGCCGGCCGGTCGTCGTGGACACCATTGCGTAGACCACCGCGTCCGCATCCTGTGTACCGGACAGCCGCAGGCCGGGGAGAACCCCGGGAAGCCGGCACGTTCCGTGGTTTTGCCACGTGGCGTCAGCCCGCGCTCGGCCGGGGTTCGCAGGGGTTCGGGCGCTGGTGCCGCCTTTCGCCCTGCGGTCGGTTGCAGAAAACAGCGGCATACGTATCTACTCCCTCGTTACGCTGCCGACCACCAGGACAAAGAATCGGACATCGCCGGGCGTCGCGTCAAGGATTAAGCGGGCGTCCGGGCCGAAAGAGGCCGCCGCCTGGTGCGGGTGGCGCATTTATGCAATTCTCGGAATCGACTTCAGGAGCATGATCTCAGGTAGCTGCACCGGAAAAAGAGGTCCACGTGCGTCTGGAAACACTGAACATCTGGTTTGATCTGGCAGATTCGCCCTCGCCTTCCCCCAGTAATTACAGGGTTCCCGACAGGGAGATGGTCGAAGTCCCGCCCGCCCTGTTCACAGGCGTGAAACGGCTCATCGGGTTTTGTACGTGGATTACATTCGCGTTGGCGGTGGCCGGCGTGGTCTTTTGTGGCATGCGCGTGGCCATTGCCTACAAAGAGGGCGGTCAGGTTCTGGTCCCGGGACTGATATCGCCCATGGTGGCGTGCATCATCGCCGCTTCAGCCTCCGCCGTCATCGGGATCTTCGTCTTCTAGCACGGCCGGGGGCAGAGGATGAACCCATCGTGGAAACGGACATTCGCCCGCGGCAGCCGCGGGGACACAGGTATGCGGGCCGGCATGCTGGTGTCGTTGCTCGTCGTCGGCGCGCTCCTGGTCTGCGCTCTGATCGTTGTCTCCGACATTGTCGGTAACAGTCGGGAGCCGACGCCTCGAGTGGCTGTCGGGGCTTCGCCGGACGGTGGGGCGGGGTCATCCACTGGTCTGACCGCTGAGGGCGCGTGCCCGGAGCTCTCCCACGGACAAAAGGGGTTGCCCGTGGAAGAGCCGCCAGAGATTGTCTGGGAGGAATATCGTGGCCTCGCGCTTCCGTCCTCACCACTCTCCGGCCCGGTGAAACTGGAGGGAACTGTGGCGCGCTGTTTTGCGCGGACTCAGACCGGCGCGCTGCTCGCCGCGACACAGATTTCGTCGCGCGCGGTCCTGGGGGTCGACTGGCGCTCCGTTGTCGAACGCCAACTTGTGCCCGGTCCGGGGGCCGAGGCCCACGTCAAGAAGATGGAAGGGCTGGCCGGGACGGATGCCGCTCGATCCGGCAGTGATGTGGCGGGTCTGCTGCAGCCGGCCGGATTTCGTGTGCTCACCTACACAGCTGACCAGGCGACTGTCGCCTTGGTTTATGGATCGGAACTCGGAAGACGGCTCCAGTCCATGCTCTGCACCGTTGTCTGGACGTCAGGCGACTGGTTTTTGCAGCCCGAACCCAATGGCGAGATCGGGGCATTGGTGCAGCGTCCTGACTCGCTCGAGGGATTTGTGCCGTGGGGGAAGGGATAGAAGCTCATGCGTATCCCTCACGGAAGTACTCGAATGTTCCGCAGCCTGAGGCTCCTTCTCGTTTTTCTCTTTTCGTTTGCCGTGCTCGGTGTCTTCGGAAGCACACACCAGGCAGCGGCGGCGGAGCCCGAAGCGAATGTTAATTTCGACGCTGGATGCTATTTTGTCCCGAGAACGGCGAGTGGCGCCATGTGGTGGTCATATTGCCCCAGCCAGGACCCGGTCAGGAACGACAGCATCCGTCTTGAAGAACCGGGCGGAAGCTTCCCCACAGGTCAGCTGGCGCACGGAACCGCTCATTACAACCAGCTTTACGTGGCCAGGGAACTATGGCTGGGAACTTGCGAGTCAAATTTTGCGATGGCGATTCTCTGCGATGCTTCGAGTGTGCAAAAAGGGACAAATCTTCCGAATACCGGAGCGCCCGGGGAGGCATCTTTCTGGCAACCTCAGGGAAACAAGGATCCGAATATCAGCAAACCCTGCGACTATTTGCTCGCGGTGGCCGGTCCCAATGTCGGCTGCTACGATCCGCGCTGGGAAAATCCGTGTCCTGTCTCCGCGTATCCGAACGGCGCGCAGAATCCACTGCTGCAGGTGTGCGAGTCACAGAACAGGCGCGTGATAAACGAGTTCCACAAGGGCAGGACTGTCACCAATGCCTCCGATTTGTGCGCACAGTCCGCTGCGCACATGTGCGACTATGCGCCTGGCTCTGTGGTCGCGCAGTCAGGGCGACTGGATGACGAGGGATTCCTCAGGGAGCCGATCACCTGGATAAAGACACGCGTACAGGAAGCAACGGCCCAGGTGATCACATGGTG
Source organism: Streptomycetaceae bacterium NBC_01309 (assembly GCA_045039925.1). Taxonomy (GTDB): domain Bacteria; phylum Actinomycetota; class Actinomycetes; order Streptomycetales; family Streptomycetaceae; genus Yinghuangia. Next base: position 111,190 of record CP108401.1, on the reverse strand, counting down.
GATTCTCACGCCCGAGCCCGTGATCGATGACGGGTCCACCAGTGGAATCAAGACCGAGCAGAACGTGAATTTCCTGGTTCGTCACACGAACGCGATCACGCTGACCATCGTGGTCATATCAATACTCGCGGCGTCCATACGGATGGGTATTTCGCGCGAGACTGCGCATGCGCGCGAAGTTTTGAAAAGTATTGCGATCCTCATCGTCGTTTCCGCTGCCTCGGTGCTGGTGGTCAATTATCTGGTGAGGGCGGGCAGTATCTACTCGAACTGGATACTTGTTCGCGGGCTCGACCCGAACTCGCCGGACGACCCGAACACGCAGCGCAGTCAGACGGCGGCTATCACGGCCATCGAGGCGTTCAGCGGAACCCTCCGCGACATGAACTTCTTCCTGTTTCTGCTGCTCTGCCTCTTCATGATCGCCGGTGGAATAGTGCAGTGGGTGTACATGGTCGCCCGTATACCCGTGGTGACCATTTTGTTGGGGACGCTGCCTCTTGCCGCGTCCGCAACCAACACCGCGGTCGGGAAATCGTGGATGAGCAGGCACCTGACCTACCTCGCCGCGTTCATCTTCGTGAAACCGGCGTCGGTGACGGTGTTCGTCGCCGCGGCACGCCTGTGGGTGCCCCACGGAAGTCAGGTCATGACGACGGAACAGCAGTTCCGCGGGGCCGTGATCCTGTTGCTGATGTCGCTGCTCCTGCCCGCCCTGGTCCGGATCATCTTCCCGATCGTCGAGCCGGCCACTGGTGGGCAGGGCGCGGCGACCACACTTGCCGGGGGAGCCTTGGCCACGGGTGCCCGAATGGTCCGGTGGCGGTGACATGGCCAATGCTGCGAGGTCCGAGCAGAATCGGACGTACGGAAACTGGCGCAAGCCCACGTCGCCCGGCGTCTTTGGAATTGGCCTCGCCGGCAGTTTGGTGCTGTTCTTCGGCATGCTGTTGGTGATCGGGGCGCTGTTCATCTCGATCCTGACGTCACTGGGCGTTGCGCTGCTGTTCGCCGTGGTTCTGGCTCCGCTCACGGTTCGCGATGCTCATGGGCGCAACGGGCTGCAGTGGCTTACGGCGCGGACGCTCTGGTGGGGCGGAGCCTTCCGTGGGCATCAGCATTACCGGTCAGGACCGCTTGGCGGCGACGTGGACGGAGCGTGCAGACTCCCCGGGCTGGCTGCTGCGATTGAAGTCAGTGATTGGACCGACGCCCACGGCCAGCCCTTCGCGCTCGTAACGGTCCCGAGTCTGTGGCACCACACCGTGGTGTTCCAATGCTATGCGGAGGGGGCCTCCCTCGTGGACGCGGATCAGGTGGACACCTGGGTCGCGTACTGGGGGGACTGGCTCGCGCAACTTTCGCATGAGCCGGGCTTGTTGGCTGCGGCCGTCACCGTTGACGCGGCCCCGGACACCGGCGACCAGCTCAAGTACGAGGTCATCGGGAACATCGACAGCGCTGCTCCGAACCTCGCCCGCGACGTTCTCACCGAGATCGTGCGCGATTACCCGATCGGATCGGCGCAGCTGATCAGCCGTGTTTCGCTGACGTATTCGGGGGCGGCACGGAACACCGGCGCGCGCCGCGACATCGAGGCCGTGGCGCAGGCAGTTGGCGCGCGACTGCCCGGTATTGGAGCGGACCTGCATATGACCGGGGCGGGCCCCGCCCGCCCGATGACGAGCCGCGAGATCGCGCGGATGGCCCGCATCGCCTACGACCCCGGGGCAGCCACCGCTGACGACGGCGTGTCTCCACTGCGTTGGCAGGACGCGGGCCCGGTGGCGGCAGTGGAGCTGCCGGATTCCTACCGCCACGACAGCGGGTGGTCGATCACCTGGTCCATGTCCGAGGCACCGCGAGGGGAGGTGTTCTCCACTGTCCTCAACCGCCTGGTGATGCCGCACCCCGACATCCTTCGGAAACGCGTGACCTTGGTCTACCGCCCCCACGACGCCGGTTCCTCGGCGCGCTTGGTCGAGCGGGACCGCAAGGACGCGATGTTCAAGGCCAAGCAGGCGAAGGTGGAGCACGCCCGCGACTCGATCGCCGTCCAAGCTGCCGACCGGGCAGCGCAGGAGGAAGCCACTGGCGCCGGGCTCGTGCGCTTCGCCCTTTACGTCACCGCCACGGTCAACGACCCGAGCAACCTCGCGTTGGCCGCGTCCGCGGTCGACAACCTTGCCGCGGCTTCCCGTGTCCGGCTCCGGCGCGTTCGTTTCGGCCAGGCAACGGCCTTTGTCGCGGCGTTGCCGCTGGGACTCGTCATGCCGTTGCACCTGCGCGTACCCCAGTCCGTGCGCAACGCGATGTAAGCACCCGAGACACAAGGAGGACAGGCATGTGGGCGAGCGCGGCGAAGCGGCGGCGGAAGCCCGGCCGCCTGCCGCCGCCATCCAAGGAACCACAGGTGCCGTCGACGGCCGCGACCATTCCCGGCCGAGGGCGAAGCGGCTGGGCAGCCGGACGGCCGTCGTATGTCGAAGCACCCATGGAATGGCGGGGCACCACAGTCCAGGTCTGCGGCCTGTGGCCCTTTGGGGTGGGCTCCGGTACGCCGAACATCGGCGTGCCTGTCGGTCGCACACTCAACGGCAACGCCACGTTGTGCTGCGATCCCATCAGCTGGTTCCAACGAGCCCAACTCATCCTGAATCCCAGTGAGTTCGTGCTGGGAAGGCCTGGGCTCGGCAAGTCGACGATCGTGCGCCGACAGGCGCTGGGACTTGCGGGGTACGGTGTCCAGCCGCTGGTGTTCGGGGACCTCAAGCCGGACTACGTCGACCTGATCAAGGCGCTGGGCGGCCAGGTCATCACGCTGGGACGCGGCCGCGGATTCCTGAACGTCCTCGACCCGGGTGAGTCCCGGGCCGCCGCGGCGCGCCTGAGCGGGAACGCGCGGCGGGCCCTGCTGGCAGACGCCCACGGACGGCGCCTCAACGCGGTTGCTTCGCTCATCACCGTGCTGCGGGGGCATCCGCCGAGCAACCGGGAGGAAAGCGTCCTGCATGCTGCGCTGCGCGTGTTGGACGACCGGCACGACGGCACGCCGGTGCTGGGCGATCTGCTCAAAGTCGTCCAGGAAGCGCCTGAGGCAGTCCGGGCCACCGCCCTGGACCGCGGCGACATCGACCGCTACCACTCCATCACCGAGGAGTTGGAGGCATCGTTGATCGGCCTGCTCGGCAACGGGCGCCTCGGCGACATGTTCTCCTTGCCGACCACCGAGCCGATGCGCCTGGACCGACCGGTGTGCTTCGACGTCAGCAGCATCGACGACGCGGAGACCCATCTCCAGGCCGCTGCTCTGCTGGCGTGCTGGTCCTACGGATTCGGCGCGGTGTCTGCGGCGCAGGCCCTGGCAGATGCCGGGCTGGAGCCCCAGCGGCACTACTTCGTCATCCTCGACGAGCTGTGGCGGGTGCTGCGAGCCGGACGTGGTCTCGTCGACCGCGTGGACGCGCTGACCCGGCTGAACCGCCAGCGGGGCGTGGGCGTCGCCATGATCACCCACACCATGTCCGACCTGTTGGCCCTGACGGCGGAAGAGGACCGGATGAAGGCCAAGGGGTTCGTGGAACGCGCCGGCATGGTCATCTGCGGTGGCCTGCCGGCAGCCGAGATGCCGCAATTGACCGATGTGGTGGGCATGACGGCCGCCGAACAGCAAATGATCGTCGACTGGTCGACGCCCCCATCTTGGGACTTGGCGGGCGACAGCCGTGCGCAGCCACCCGGCTTGGGAAAGTTCATGGTCAAGGTCGGTGGACGGCCGGGCATCCCGTTGGTCGTGAGGCTCACCGAGGCCGAACGGGCGATCAACGACACGAACCGGCGGTGGGCAACATGACCCGTCGGCAGTTCATAGTGCGGTGGTCAGGACGAGCGGGCCTGATTGCCGTACTCCTGGTCGTCAGCACGCTGATCCTGCCGCCGAATCCCGCCGGTGCATGGGACAACGATGCGCTGGAACCGACCGCCGGGTGCCGCAAGAACGACGATGCCTTTTATGTGCCGCGCGATACTCGCGGCGAGTGGTTTTGGTGGTTCTGCCGGGATGAAAACGACACCATGGGAGACGGATTCGGTCCGCTCGCAAACAGTGAGGGCGAGCACGAGGTAAACCAGGATCAAAAGGCTTCCTGGTCTGATTGGGCACCGCACAATGCTGCGGCCAACGGCATGGTCAAGTTCAGTCAGCTGCGGAGCGAGCCGTGCCAGACCTGGGAGACCAAGAAACGAATAACCCCGAACTTCGACCTCGATCGGCGCCAATGTGCGGACGTCACCAAGCTGTTGTCTCGACAGTCTCCGTGCGATCAGTGGTGGAGTCTTATTCATAACCTTCAGGGGCAGCAAGGGGTCGAACGAGTAAACACGGTGAAAGATGGTCGCAGGATCGCCACCTGCCGCTCTGTGACGGCTGTGTTCCTCAGGGCCTGGAATCCGCCGAAGGTCGTCGATACGAAATCGTATTCGCGCAATGATTTCACTGCTCCGGGTGCTCTCGCCCAAGAACTCGGGGGCGTGATCGGCCTCGGTCAGTGGGTAGCCTTGTCGGCTGCGGTAATCGGTGTCATCGCGTGCGCCGCGAAGCTGGCGGTGGCCTATCGCAGTGGATTTGAAGAAGCAGGTTCAGGGATTCTTGTGGCGATGGTCGGTGCACTTCTGGCCATCAGTGCGGTGGGGATTTCGCGCATGCTTCTCGTCGAATAGAGAACATCAGACAAAGGAGAGACAAATGGCCGATGAACTGGACTTCGGTGGAACCGCGAGCACCGTGACGGATCTGGCCAAGACCGCACTGAGTGGCATAGCGCCCGTCTCCTTCATGCGAGAGATGATCTTTGAGGGGAACGGGTACAAGCGCGTCGTGGCCGCCGGCCTCGGGTTGGGCCTGGGGATGGCCATGGTCCCGTGAAGAAAAAGGGTCGCCGGGCCGGCTGTGGTGTTGCCGCGCTGGGTTGCGGATGCGCGACGTCGCCTCTTGTGTTCCTGGTGCTGATCGCGGTGTTGGTGTCGCTGCTGCCGTGGAGGATCATCGAGCAGGCGATCGAGGACTCCTTGCTACCGGAGATCTTCAAGGGGGCAGTGCCGCTGTACGGCTTGCTGAACACCGCCGCACTGCCCCGCAATGCCGCGCCGCACGCCCAGCACATCACCACTGCCGGCTCGATGTGTCCGGAGTTCCCCCCCGCTGTCATTGCCGCCCAGATCGAACGCGAAAGCACCTGGATCAATATGCAGAGGAGTGCTCAGGGTGCGAAGGGTTTGAGCCAATTCCTGGACGGCACGTTCAAAGTCTACGGCCGCGACGAGGACAACAGCGGCAACGGCGCGGATATATGGAACCCGCAGGACGCGATCGTTGCGGCCGGGCGCTACGACTGCGTGCTCGTGCATTTGATCCGAAACATGGAAAAGGGTACTTACAAGGGATACTGCGGACTGCGTAACGGCACGACGCGACCGCCGCCGGCGCCCGGTGAATTCCCGCCGGGACAGAGCATCGTCGCCATGGCCTTGGCGGCCTACAATGCCGGGCCGGGACCGGTCTGCTACTACCGCGGGGTTCCGCCGTTCAAGGAGACGCTCAAATATGTTCGAGATATAACGAGCTGGGCTCCGAAATACGCTATGGCCGAGGCGACTTGCAAGGAGTCCGACTTGAACGCCTGTGCCCTGTACATAGCCAGGCGTTTTCTTGACAAGAACTTTGTCGCCGCGAATTATCCGAAAGGTGTCACGTACGCCTGGGGTGGTGGTACGCTCAACGGCCCGGGATACGGGATCAAGGACAACCAGTACGACCATCGGCATCTTTTCGGTTTCGACTGCTCCGGGTTCGTCCAATATTCCTTCTATCAGGCCTCGAAGGGCGCCAAGCGCCTTATTCTGCCTGAAGTCGCCAACGGTCAGGCGAGAGTGGGCGAACTGGTGGCGGAAGGATGGGGGAGCGCATCCTTCGACCTGTCCGGAGTCCGCCCGGGCGACTCGATAGCCTTCAAGGTGAGGGGAAAGGCGGCATACCACCACGTCTCCATATACAACGGAAATCGCGCGGTAATCAACGCCTACGGCACCGGAAAGCCCATAATCGTCTCGCCGCTCAGTGCTTGGCACGGGGAATACTGGATGATCCGCCGATACAGCGACCCGCCCGAACCGGGGGCGAGTGCGGGGGGGAATGCATGTCCGCAATGCATGGCGCTCGACGGTCGCGAGTCGCCGCAACTTGTCTCGCGATCGCCATCGGTGCCTTGGCATCCGCCGGTTGCACGCTACTCCCGCCCGGCGGCACGGCGACGTCCGGGACACCCGCGGCAACTCGAGCTTCGTCGCCACCAGGTGTTCCCGATCTCGGTCCCGAGGTTCTTGAGGGCCCGACCTCGGAACCACAGGACCCGGAGGTGACCGGGCGCCCCGGGACGCCTGGGGGCGGGGCCCCACCCCAGGTGTCCGCAATCGACCAGCAGGATTCAATAGCCGTGTCCCGCGCGGTCGTCACCATCATGTCGACGAGCGACACCGCGATCGATGCGTCGACGTGGGACGCGTCCGTCCGCGCGGCACCGTTCCTGGAGTCCGAGTACCTGGAGACGCTGCGGGGGAACCCGCCTGTGCGCAGCCCCGGTGGCGCTTGGCTCGAATGGGCGAGCCACCAGGCGTACACAACCGTCGAGGTCACCTTGGCCGACGAGACCGGCAAGCCGCCGAACACGCCCCAGCGAGCGTTTCACGCCTGGGAGGTCGCGGTAACCGTGCACGGCCGCGACGGCTGGATCGACCAGCCTCCCGCAGAGGCGGTCTTCGTCACGTTGTCCCGGTCAGACCCAGGGGCGCCCTGGAAGGTGGCAGACGTCACAAGTCGGTGAGCGCCCCGTCGACTTCGCCTGCCCCGGTCCCCGGCGGCTTGCGTTCGGCTACGCGATTCGTACGAGGAACCGGTCACTTGGTTCGCGGCTCATGCGCGTCCAACGAAGCGGTGATGCCGACCGTGTGCGGTCCTTCCCACCACGGCACGGTCCGAACGAGCACGGGGCGGCAGCCGCTGATCTGTACGAAGGCACGCCCGCGGGGCATGGACGCCAGGTCGGGGACGTCGAGCACCGGCTCCGACCGCGAGCCGGACGTGATGTTCCGCTCGAAGAAGTCGGTGCTCTTGCGCGACATCGTCGTGGTGCCCGGTTCGAAGATCCCCGATGCGGCGGAGAGGTCGCCGAGGAATTTGGTGTCGAGTACGCCGCCGCCGTAGACACGGACGTTCGCGGCACCCCACAGCTTCGACATGCCGACGTCCCCCCAAGCGGCGACTCCCTGTGCCCACGACTGCAGGATGGTCATCATGACGATGCCCCGCGAGCCGAAGTGGGAGTACTTGTCCGGCAGGGCTTTCCAGGGACACACGTTGGCTGCCTCGTCGAGAACGAAGAGCATCGGGATCGGCAGTCGGCCTCCCGGCCCGGCCAGGCCCTGGTTCTCGGCCTCCTCTGCCAGGGCCGCGGTGAACGCCATCACCAGCGGCGCGGCCATCTTGTTCGTCTCCTCGGAGAGGAGGTAGATGGTGTCGGTGGCGTCGGCCACGAACTCCTTGTAGCGAAACCGGGGCCGCTGCGGGTTGCTGCCTGGCGTGACCCACTCGGTGACGTTCGGTGCGGTGAGGAAAGAGGACATCTGTATCGCGACGCCGTAGACGCCCGCCCGTTGCCGATCGGGCGCGGTGGTCAGTCCGTCCACCGCGTCGGCGGACAGTATGTGGCCGCCGGCGCGCAGGATGCGCTCCGGCGTCACGTCGTCCGGGCGGGTCAGCCACCTGTAGACGTCGGTGATGGGGCGCCCGTCCACCGAGGCGGCGAGGAACAGGTTGGCTAGCAGGTCTTCCGCGGCCGGCTCGAAGTACGCGTCGCTGCGTGTGTGCGCGGACCTGTTCACCGAGGCCATACGGCTTGCGAGTTTGACAGCGCGGTTGAGGCTGTCGCCCACGAATTCCAGTGGATCCCAGTACCAGGAGGGTGGTTCGCCCGCCTGGCTCTGCGGGTCGAAGACCCACACCCGCCCGCGTTCCGCGCGCAGCCCGCGGGTGGCGTCGACGACATCCCGCTTGTTCGACGTGACGACCACGGCTCCGGGGGCGGCGACGATGTTCGGGATCGCCCGGCAGGCTGTCTTTCCGGTGCGCGGGCCCCAGATGTCGACGTGCATGTCCTCCCAGGATCCCCACAAGCTGGCACGGTGCCGTACGGTCTGCCCGATGAGGATGCCCGGGGTCGCGATCCCTTCGAGACCGAGGCGGTTCGCAGTCTGCGTGACACCGCGTGTGGTCGAGGGGCGGAGATCTCGAGGGCCGGCGAGGTAGGGGATCGCGCGGTCGATTCTCGGCGACCTTCGCTTCCACTTGCCGGTCTGAAAGGCGATTACGGCAATGATCGCCAGCAGCGCTCCCCCGCAGACGGCAGATATGGCCGTCGCTTCTTTTCCCGGCCAGGAATAGCTGCCGGTGAAGAGGCCGATGGCCATGTTGACGGGAAAACCCGGCGACTCGTGAGAAGAATCCCTGGTGGCGGCCCACGCCCCCACCCAAAGAATCGAGCACACCAGGAATCCGCCGCCGATGATGGCGCCGATAACTATGAATTCCGCGTCGGGGTTCGGTCCTCTGCGCCTGTTGGTCGCGCTCACAACAGCCACCCGCGTCGAGATGAATGCATGACCATAAACGCTAGCCGCGCGAGGAAATCAGGAATTGCAGAAAAGCGCCGCTATATCCGCCCCCGTACGGGATCAGGCGGACGAGAATCCCGGTGTGCAACGCCGGGCGTCACGCGGCCGGGTGGGACTGGCGGGCGGGGGCTTGCCAGCAGGCTCGGGCGTAGGAGGAGGGGGTGACGCCGACGGTGTCGCCGAAGTCGCGGGCGAAGTGCGACTCGTCGAAGTAGCCGAGTGAGACCGCGAGGTCGCTGTGGCGGGAGGTCCGGACTCCCTCGAGCCGGCGGGCGGCCGCGTGGATGCGGTAGCGGTTGAGCAGCCATTTGGGGGTGACGCCGAAGTGCCGGTGGACGATCCGCTGCAGCGTCCGGGGAGCGAGGAAGAGCTGCTGGCAGAGATCGCTGACGCGGGTGGTTCCCGCTCCCCGGCAGAACTCGGTCATCACGCGGTCGGCGATGTCCATGCACGGGGTCCGGTGGCGCTCGATGCCGCCGATGTTCCGGTGGAGGGCGTAGATGTACTCGTTGAGCGTCTTCGCGAGCGCGAGTTCCTTGGCGAGCTTTGTGCTGTCGGCCGCTCGGGACCGTTCGCCGAGGGCCACGAAGCGATCGGTGTAGTCCGAGGTGGGGCCGCCGAACAGGTACGAGAGGGCGCCCGGCCGGAGCGTGGCGCCCATGATCCTTCCGGATCCGGCGACTTCCAGGGACATGCGCGGCCGTTGGATGCCGCCCAGATAGGAACCGCCGGGCGTGGAAACGATCATGGGTTGCGGGAGGGGAAGGACGACGCCCTCGCCGCGGCCACCCGTCCACTGGAGCGTCCACACGCGCTCGATGAAGGAGGCCGTCGACGAGGGCGCGGCGTACGTGTCGACGGCGACCGAGACATTGGTGGCGCCGATGAGGCCTACCAGTGAGGTCGACCAGTAGTCGACGGCGCGCGTAAGGGGACGCATGGGCGTTTCGTTTCCGATCGATTGAGCCCTGGGCAGCTGAATGTGCGCAGGGCAAAGCGACTGGGCAACGCGTTGCGAAGCGATGTGGCCGCCGTGGCGGTCAGGCGGCGTAGGCGGGTTCCGAGTATTCGGTCGGCGCGTATTTCTCAGGCAGCCGGAAAGCGGCCCAGACGGTCTTTCCCGGTCGGGAGCCTCGGGTTATCCACAGGCGTCCCTGGTATTCGGTGAGCAATGCGGACACCAGCGGCAGCCCGCGTCCGCTGTCCTCGAGGAGGCCGGCGTGTCTGACGTACGGAAGGCGTTCGTCCTGGTCTCTGACCCCCAGCACGACCTGGCCGCGGGTGTCGACGCGCAGTTCCACGAGAATGCGCTGCGTGACGGTCCCGGCGTGCCGGACGGCGTTGCCGATCAGTTCGGCGGAGATCAGGCACATCGCGCCCATCGCCGCGTTCGAGGGCGCGACGCCCCAGCACGTGAGTGCGTCCACGATTCGCCGCCTGGCCGCGCCGACCATCGCCGGCGTCGGGGCCAGGCTGAACGTGAGACTTCTCAGGTGCGTGGGGGACATGCACATCACTGCTTCGGATCGCCGAGGCCGACGGTTGTGGGGCCGCCGTGGTCACTGCGTTGTGACCCGCACCCACTGTGGCGTCGGCGGCGTCGGCGAGCATGGCCCGAACGCCTTATGTTGGGCGATCGGCGCCGCGCCCGCCTCGTGCGCGCCCGCGAGCGCTAGAGGTCGGTGCCCCGCCCGGAGACGACATCGAACGCAAGTGCGGCACCGATCGCCAGCGGACGCGTGACATCGTCCGCGGCGGGACCGAGCTGGAAGGTGTAGCGACGCTTCTTCCGGCCGTCTCGCTGGACGATCGGCGCGACCGACAGCGACATGACCTCGTGCAACGCGCACAGTTCGCTTCCGTCGGCGGCGTGGAGCAGCAGGCGGCGGCTGAACGTCTTGCGCAGCCGCACCGTCCCCAGCGGAGCGCCGCCCGGCAGCTGCACACGCAGCGTGGGCCTGTAGAGGGAGAACCAGGTCTGCATGCGCAAGACCTCGACGCCGTCCGGCAGGTGCACCCGCAGGCGGTAGGGAGTGCAGCCGGTGAGGTCGGTCAGCCGGACGGGAGCCAGGAGGACGGGCCCGCGGCGTTCGCTGACGGTGGCCTGGAGCCGCCCTGCGTCGTCATAGGCCTCTGCCCTGTACCTGATGTTCCACAGCGCACTGCGGAAGGACGCGGGACGCTCGACGATCAGGCGGTCCTGGCGCAGAAGGCTCATGGACTGCAGGCTAGGTGTCACAGCCTGCGGCATCGAGGACTTTTCGGTCATCCGGCCCGCCTCGGCGGAACTCGACCCACCGTGGACGGTGACCGCGTCCCGCGCTGCCTGCCCGACTGGTTCAAGCCATGGTCGCAGCAGTGTGCCGGTCATGGTTCGATGTCTCTGGGCGGGGGCCCGCTCAGGCGGGAGCGTCTCCGGAGGCGAGGCATCGGATGGTTCGGCGCGGCGGATCCGAGCTCAAGAACTGGACAGATTCCGATCCCTTGGTGGGCCGGTCGGCGGAGCTCGCGGAACTGCGCGCACTGTTGACCGCGGAAGAACGACTCGTCAGCCTTGTCGGCATCGGGGGAATGGGCAAGACACGCCTCGCCGGCAAAGCGGCCGCCGACTGGCCGATGTGGTGCGCAGCGTCCGCCGACCGAGGCCCGGCGCTGTTCGCGGAGCTCGCTCCCGTGCAGGAACAGCATCTGGTGGAAGGCGTGTTGCTGCGGGCCGCGTCGATAGGAGCGCCGGTAGGCCGCTCGCCCCTGCACGCGCTGGCGCAGCACTTCGGCTCGATGAACTGCCTTCTGGTGATCGACAATTGCGAGCACCTGACCGCAGAGGTGGCACGCGTCGCCGAAGAGCTCCTGGCGCTCTGCCCCGGGGTGCGGATCCTCGCGACCAGCCGCGAGCCGATCGGCGTGGTCGGCGAACACGTCTGGCAGGTACCGCCGTTGCGCACCTGCAACGGTGACTCGGACGCCGCGGCGCCCGAGGCGAGAGGCTTGTCCGACGCGGCGCAGCTCTTCCACCGCAGGGCACTGCAACGCGCGCCGACCCTGGCCCTCGACGAGGCGAACCGTAACGCCATGGAGTGCATAGCCGCCGGACTCGACGGCATCCCCCTGGCCATCGAACTCGCGGCCGCACGCGCCCGCCGGCAGTCCCCGGTCGAACTCGCCGCCGAGCTGCAGCGTTGGATGCTGAACGCCGACGATCCCACCCGCGTCGAACGGCACCGCACCATGCGCCGCTCCCTCGAGTGGAGCCACGAGCTCCTCTCCACGGGGGAGTCCGTGCTGTTTCGTCGCCTGGCGGTCTTCGTCGGAGGCTGGACCCTGGAGGCCGCCGAGCAGGTGTGCGCCGACACCGATCTCCCAGCGCACACGGTCCTGGACCTGCTCACCAGCCTCATCGACAAATCCTTCGTCGAGACCATCGGCAGCGCCGAGGCCCACGGGTCGAGTCGGTTCCGCCTGCTGAACCCGGTGAAGCAGTTCGCGACCGAGAAGCTCCTCGGCGAAGAGCCCCTGGGCAACGACAGCGTCGCGGCCCGGCACCGCCTCTACTACCGCGACCTGGCCGAACGCGCCGACGACGAACTGTGGACCCTCGATCCCGCGAACAGGGCCCGGCTCGAGGCCGAAGCCCCCAACATGCGCGCCGCCTTGGAACACGGTTGCGAGTACCACCCCCACGACGCACTGCGCCTCGCGGCAGCGCTGGGTGCGCACTGGCGCGTCGCGGGGCAGTACGCGGAAGGCGCGCACGCCTTGTCGGCCGCCTTGGCCCACGCGCCCGCCACGTCCGACTACGCGCGGGCGCGGGCGCTGGCGATGCACGCGATCATGACGTTCTGGCTCGGCGATCTCGCCACGTCGGTCACGCGGGCGCAGGAGGCCATCGCGGTGGCCGTCGAGATCGACGACGACCGTGCGCATGCTCACGCACTCGCCCGCCTGGCCACCGCCAAGTCGATCGTCAGTCCCCTCGAGGCCCGGCCGGATTTCGAGCGGGCGGTCGCCTACGCCCAAAGCGCGGACGACCCCATCGCGCTGGGGGACGCGCTCAGCAGCCTGGCCATGAGCTACTGCTGGCAGGACGACTATCCCGCCATGGAGCGGGCCGCCGCGCGTGTGGACGCCGTGGCCCGGCCGATCGGCTTCAACTCGGTCGTCTTCTGGAACCTGTGGGGGCGGTCGCATCGCGCCCGGATCGAGGGCGACCTCGCCCTGGCCCGGCACCACGCGAACGAGATGCTGCAACTGTCCATCGACGACGACGTGATGCTGCGCAGCGCCGCGGTCGAGGTTGCCGCGCTCATCGACGCCCTGGAAGGGAACGGGGACGCCGGACGCGCGGCGGCGTTCGCCGACCTCGAGCGATCCCGCCATGACGCGGTGCGCTGGGGCGCGGGCGGCCTCCTGCACGCCTTGAGCGTCTGCGACTTGGCGACCGGGCGCATTGACAGCGCGGCCCGGTGGGCCACTCGCCTGTATGAGCGCGAGAGCGGCACCGCCGGCTACCTGGCTTGGCACGCGCAGGAGGTGCTGATGCACTGCGCCCTGGCGCGCCTGGACGCCGATGCCGCACGCCTGCACGCCGATCGGCTCGCCGAGACGGCCGAGGTCCTGGGGAATCGCCGTGCGAAGGCGACGGTGCGCCTGGGGCAAGCCCACGCCGCGATCCTGGACGGGTGCCCCAATACGGCCGAGGAAGCGGCGCTGCAGGCGCTGGCGGTGGTCACCGACAACGAATGGTGGACCGACGTCATCACCACACTGGAACTTCTGGCGGTCACCGCCCGGCACCGTGACCGCCGGCAGCGTGCCCTGCGCCTGTTTGCCGCCGCAGAGGAGGCCCGCTCGCAGCGTCGCCTTGTACGGGTCACCGGCAACGGCGCATGGTGGCGGGCACAGGTAGCAGGCGCACGCGCGGACCTGTCCCCCGCGGTGGCGGACGACGCCTGGAGCCAGGGCGCGCGCATGCCCCTGCTGCGGGCGGCCGAGTACGCGATGCGGGGCCGTGGGCCTCGGAGCACGTACGTGGCGTCGAGCCGGCTCACCCCTACCGAACGCCGCGTGGTGGCATGCGCGTCCCGTGGTCTGTCCAACGCGGACATAGCCCGGGAGCTGGTGATGGCGCCCGGTACGGTCAAGAACCACCTGGCCAATGCCTTCAGCAAGCTGGGTGTGAAGAGGCGGACCGAATTGGTGGCCCTGCACGGCGACACGCACGAGTAGACCAGGGCCCGGTACCGGCCGGGTGCGTTCCGAGATGACCTACCCGGCCTCCGCGTGCCCGACCAGGCCTTCGCGGACGACGCCGGGCACGTTCTCGCAGTTGGCCGCCGAGGACAGGAAGTGGTCGTACGCGGCGGGCCAGTGGCACCGGTACAGCGGTGCCGACGGCCGGCCCGGTGGCGGGGCCGCGTGGATCCAACCCTCCCGGCCGAGGCGGGGCGTTCCCTCGCAGTCGGCCTGGGGCGAGATGAAGTGGTTCGTTCCCCACATGTAGCCGCTGGGAAGATTCTCCACCTGCATCCGGTTCGTGCCGAGCTGGTCGCGCCGGGCATCGGCGACGACCGTCACGGCCGGCCCCACCGAGACTCCGGCGCACGGCGCAGCGTCCGTCGCGGCCCCCGCGTTCGCCGAAGCCGCGGACGAAACGGTCGCCGTGCCTGCGACCGTCACCGGGCCGAGGACGACGGCGAACCGCAGGACGGCGTTCTCTCCGCGTCGGAACGCGTGCACGGTACCCCCAGATCGAAAGAAAGCGGGTGGGCGGCGCACCGGCCGGGCCGTGCACCGCACTCGCCGTCGGTGCCGCGTCGAATCCGGGGCCACCGCTGCTCGTGAACATCGTTGCCGCGCCCGCGGAGGGAGCCCAAGGAGAAACGCGTCCGAAGGCGTATCGCGCGCGGGGTGGGGAATCGCCCGGCGAACGGGCACTGCCGCGGCCGCAGTCCGACGCGTTTCTCCAATCTCGCGGCCCCGGTTGCCCACGACGCTTGACCCCGCTCTCGACCGCGACCCGCGGCGAACGGAACACGTAGCCGTAGCGGAAGGCGTCAGAAATCTCCCGTCGCACGATCCACGTGGAAGCGGTCATCCGCGCGTCCTTCGACGACCTGTGGAGGCACACGCGTTCCGCGAGCAGGCATCAGCGGTGGGACCTCCGGTTCTCCGAGATCACGCACGTCGACGTCGACGGGGACGCCGTGGAGCCCACTGTGTTCAGGTACGCGACGCGACTGGTGCCCGGCTTCGTCATCAGCGGCACCGGCGTCACGGCCGGGGACCGCCGACGGGACGGGGCAGCTGTGTCCGCGCTGCGCTTCAGCTCCGACCACCCGTTGTCCCCGATACGTGACGGGCGGGGCTATTGGCGCTACACCCCCACTCCCAACGGCATGGTCTTCGCCACGGGGTACGACTACACGCCGGGCTTCGGTGGCCGTGCCCTCGACGTGCTGTTCCGGCCGGCGATCACCTGGGCCACGGCATGGTCGTTCGACCGGCTGCGGCTGTGGTTGGAGACGGGCGCCCCGCCCGAACAGTCGCTGCGCCGGGCCCAGCGGGAAGTGGCCTTGCGGGTCGGTGTCGTCTCCGGCGTCGCCGCCGTCACGCGGTTCGCACCCTGCACGTACGCCGTTGCCCTCGCCTGCGTATTCCTCCCGCCCGGACCGCGAACGCCCGCGGCGCGTCGGTGCGTACGCGGCATCGCCCGCCCGCGGGGCAGGCGCCCGGGTCGCCACGACCGCCAGGAGACGTCGTGACCGAGCACGAGTCCCGAGCCGCGTCGGAGGTGGGCGCCGCGACTGCGGCGAGTTCCATCTTCCGCCGAGCGATGGGTGAGGAGTTCGAGCGCCTCCATCCCCAACTGCGACGCCGCTTCGGCGTCAGCCTCGCCGACGGCCGGGGCGTCGTGGGACTCGGAGTCATGGACCGGATGTGGCACGGCACCGCCGGGAACCGCCGCCTGACCGCCCCGCTGCTTCGGCTCGGCGGGCACCGACACCTCGTACCCCCCGTGGCCCGAGGACGCGTCCCGTTCCTGATCGAGAACTACCCCTACGTCGACCCGCACGGTCGTGAGGCGGTCTCCTTCGTCCGCACCTTCGCCGTCGGCTCCCGGCAGCACCGCTTCGACGCCACCATGGTGTACTGCGACCGACGTGGTGCGGTGGTCGACTACCTGGGCGCCCACCACGACTTCGGGGTCGACCTGAGTTTCACCGCCCTGCCCGACGGCGCCCTGCAGATACGCACTTCGGGGTTTCGGGTGTACGCGGGACCGATCGCCGGAACGCTGCCCGCGGTGCTCACCGGGCGGGCGTTGGTGCGGGAGTCGTTCGACGAGGCGATCGGATGCTTCCGCATCGACGTACGCGTGACGAACCCCGTGGTCGGGCCGTTGTTCGGCTACGAGGGGCGGTTCTCCATGCGGTCGGTGGACGCCGATCGCTTGCCGTCGCAGGTCCGCCCCGTACGCGCGGAGCGCCGCATGTGACCGTCCGCTCCCCGGCCGCCTCGCACGGCGCGGTCAGGTGATGAGGGATGCCAGGATCGATCCGGCCACGAACGAGTCTCCGAGGCCCACCGTGGTTCTCGGCCGCGCCAGGTGCGGAGTCGGCACGCATTCGACGTACCAGCCGCCGCCCAGCGCCCGGCTGGCCGGTCGGTCGTCGGTGAACGTGCTGTGCGAGTGGACGGACAGCACAGGGGTGGGCGTACCCGTGCGAGCCCGCGAAGCCGCCACGAGGTTTCCGGCGAGCACCATGTCCCGTTCGCGGGAGCGGTCGCCGCGATGGACGCTCATGGACCAGTGGTCGGCGTGCACCAGGACGCGGGAGAGCTCCAGCCCTTCCGCCAAGTCGCGGGCGAATGCCACCGGGTCCTGGTCGTTGGCGCCGAGTCGGCGCAGTTCGGCGAGGCTGGCGCCGAGGGAGGTGACGACTCCCGAGAAGTTCACCGCGACGGCCAGCAGGGGGAGGTGGCAGTAGTCGCCGAGTTCCAGATGGACGATCGGCACCCCCGAGTCGCGCCATGCGCCCGCCACGGTGCGCACCCAGACCCAGCTGACCGTGTCGCCCGCGGGAACGCCGGCCAGTCCGGACAGGACGCCGGCGGCCGCGTTCACGCCGACGGCGCTCAGGTCCGCGAACTGCTGGTCCTGCTCGATACCGTCATTGCAGGTCCGGAGCACCACGTGCCCCGACCGCGGCAACGCTCCGCGTTCCCACCAGGTCCCCCGTGAGTACTCCAACACGTAATGGGGCGGCTTTCCGCTCACCGGCTGCGCGGTGATGTGAGGGGTGACCTTGGCGCTTCCGGCTTGGCACACACCGATTCCGGCCGGAAGGGTTTCGAGGATGCCGTCGCTGCGGTCGGTAAGTGCGATGACCGTGGGCGCGCCCAGCACTGCCAGGGACCATGCGACCTGCGCGGCCGTCCCGCCGATCTGGCGGGTGTTCGGGTGGCCCAGCACATCGTTCGACTCGAGCCAGGCCGGCGCGACGTGAGCCAGCAGTTCGGCGTCGTGACCGCTGCCGATGCGCCCGAGGAGGGTGTCGAGCAGGCGGCGTTCGAGGGGCTTGAGAGCGGGTGAGTCCAGGGTCCGCCGCAATCGGGCCAGGTCCACGTCAGTGAGGCGGTACACGTGGTCGACGCATACGTTGAAGCCGGCGACCACGGTTCCCGCCGCCGGCGCGTCGCGCATCAGCGCCGCCGCGATCCTTCTGTACTCCGGTTCCCAGTCGCTGCGCATTCGTCGAAGGGCCTCGCTTTCACGGGTACTTGCCGGTCGGGGAGCCGCGATCGACCTGGGTGTCTCGTCGACCGGAACCGCGCTGCGCTTCGTAGGGGGCCGACGCGCTCACCGTCCGGCGCGCCAGTGCCCGGCCGAGAGCAGCGCGTGGTCATGGCGTAACGCCCGGCGTGGCGGGACCGGCCCCGCGAGATGGCCGCGGATCCACGCCTCCAGCGGCAGCGCGCCGTCCGCGGGCGAAGACCACACGCGAAAGCGCTGCTGGTCCGCCGCGGCGAGCCGACCGAACAGCAGCGCCGCCAAATGCCGCCACACGTGGTGCTGGTACCTGTCGCGGAGGCGCTCCTTCGCCGACCGCGTATCCGCCGAGGACGGAAGCACGTTGGCGAGGAAGACCACGTCGGGCAGCGGGCGGCGTTCGGTCAACGTCTGGATCGTGCCGCAGGCGATCCGGTACGCCGCGTCCAGGTTGGCGGGGTAGTGGAGGAGGCCTCGGTGCACGGCGGCAGCGTAGACACCGCATTGTTCGACGACCGAGCATCCTGTGCTGAGCAGCGGCGCGACTTCCTCGTAGCGGTTGACCTGCGTCGCCAGCATCAACGAAATGTGCTCGGGGCTGCTCGGGCGCGGGCGGCACTCCGGGAAGGGTGCCTCCGCGCGGTCCCGCATGCAGCATCCGCCGTCGCGCCCGGTGGGCGGCGAGGAGTCACCGAGGACACGGCGTACGCCGTCGGCCATCCCGTTCGCGGTCACGCCCTCCACGCCTACCAGGAGACCGGCGTGGACCGGTGCGGGGAAACGGGGGAGGGGAGTGCTCATGCGAACGTCCTTCCGCAGGAGACCGCCGCGCTCGGCTGTGGGGATCGGGCGAGGTGCGCTGCGCGTACGCCTTTTCCGGCCAGGCGGTGCGGAACCTGGACCTGCGGGAAGTTCGGCGACGGCGCAGCGCACCGCGTCGGCGGGCTGTCCTGGCGCGCCGACTTCCCAAGTGTTCAGACCGTGTCGCCCGCGCGGCTAGGAGAAAGGTGTCAGCCCCTGGTCAAGGGCGCACCGCGGGTTTCACGCCCGGCGAATGCCGGACAAGGAATTGGTGTCGTTTCTCGCGGTGAGACGTCGGGGGCTGATCCGGGGTCTGGTGCACGGCGGGGTGGGCAACGTGTTGCAGCAGTCTGGACAGGCCCAGCACGGCTCGGGTCGCCGGAGCGGGCAGACCGACGTGTTCGGCCATGTCGACGACGGCGGCCACGATGGTCGCCAGTTCGAGCGGGCGTCCTCGTCGGTGGTCCTGGAGCATCGACGTTTCGAACGCGCCCATGGCTCCGGTCAGCCGCATCCGTTCCTCTGGCGTCACCGATGTTCGGATGCCCAGCTTCTCGCCCAGTTCGATGACTTCGCGCATCATCGACACGCACAGTTCGCTCACGAGCGGGTCGTTGACGATGAGGTCGACGGTTGCGCCCGTCAGCGCACTGATCGGGTTGAAGTTGACGTTGCCGAGCAGCTTCGCCCACACCTCGGCCCGGATGTCGGCGGATACCCGGGCCGTCAGCCCGCCGACGGTCAGCGCGGCGGCGAGGTGCGCGTCACGCCCCAAGCCTTGCCGGGCGGCTTCGCCCAGTGTCAACTGCGACCCGCCCAACCGGCGGATGACGCCGGGCTCGACGACGGCCGCGGAGAACTGGACGACGCATCCGATCACCCGTTCGGCGGGCAGGACTTCGCGTATACGGCCGGATGGGTCGAGGCTGTGCAGGGCGCGCTGCCGCAAGGGCTCGGCGAAACTGTCGTCGAAGAACCACCACGGCACCCCGTTGAGCGCACACACGACAGGGACGTCAGGGGCCCCGAGCCGCTCTATGGCCTCGGCGGCGCCGTCGAGGCCCGGGGCCTTCACGGCAAGCACGATGGCGGCGGGACGCCGGAGTTCGTGGGCGTGACTGGTGACGCGTGAGGGCCGGGCAACCGTTCGCGCGCCGGTGGCTGCTTCGTCCACGCGGAACCCGTGGCGGGCGACGGCGTCGAGGTGGGGCCCGGGCCTTCCGAGGACTTCCACGTCCAGACCGGCTGCAAGCAGGGCGGCGGCGACCACTCCGCCGACGGCGCCGGGCCCGACCACGCACACGGGTCCCTGCGACCAGTCGGGGGTGCCGGGTACCGCCCGACTCGTCACGGCACCGGCCGAGACGGGCGCGGCCGTGTAGCGCCTCATTGGCGGTAGGTGGGGTCGAGGCGGTCGACGCGCCGCCGGAGGGCCTCGAAGAAGACGTGCGGCGCGTTCCAGCCGTCGAATGCCAGGAGTTGTCCGAACTGGCGGCCGGTCGTGGCGATGACATCGTCCTTGATCGGGCGGACCAGCCGTCCGCCCGCGCGGGCGGCCAACTGGACCTCACAGGCGCGCTGGAGGGTGAACATGCGGAACAGGGCTTCCTGGATCGACGCCCCGACGGCGACAAGACCGTGGTTCCGCAGTATCAGGAGGTGGTGTTCGCCGAGGCTCGCCGCGATCCGGTCGGACTCGGCGGCGTCGACGGTGAGGCCCCCGAACTCGTGGTACGCGACGTCGTCCACGATCTGAGCCGCGTAGACGTTGTTGCGGTTCAGCCCGTCGTAGTCACAGGCCACCGCCACGCCGGCGGTGGAGTGCGTGTGGATGACCGCAGCCACGTCCGGTCGTGACCGGTGGATTCCGCCGTGCAGTGCGGGAGCCGCCGGGCTGATGTCGGGGGAGTCCGTGTGCGCGCCGGATTCGAGGAGGCTCATGCGCACCAGCGCCGAGGCGCGCATCTCGCTGTACAGCACACCGAACGGATTCACCAGCACATGCTTCGGATCGCCCGGAATCCGTACGGTGACGTGGTTGAAGATGTGCTCGGACCAGCCGAGTACGTCGATGATCCGGAAGCAGGCGGCCATGTCGCGGCGTAGGTCGGCGGACTCGGCGCTGTGCCTTCTTGCGGCAAGCGTGTGGTTGATGGGTTTGGGCATACGACGTCTCCAGGACTGTTGCGGATCGCCGGTGATGTGCGCAGGGCGGGTACAGGGGCCGACGTGCGCAGTTGGTGAGGGGGTCGGGGCGTGCCTCGGGGGCGGCCGACCGCACAGCCGCCACGGCGGAGGCATGGGTCGGCGCCGAGGTGGCCGGCGCTTCTGTGGCGATCAGCGTTGTCCAGCGGCCCCGCGCCACGATTGCAGGAAGGCGCCAGATCGGGGCGCCAGATCGGGGCGTCGGCCCGGCCGTCCGGGGCGAGGAGCGCCGACGTTCATACCATACCTTCTGGTATCGTCGCGGTAGGGGTGCCGACAGATGGGAGGGCCATGCCTCGCGTGCGACTTCCCGCGGGAGAGATCTCCTATACGGACTCCGGTGGTGACGGTCCCTGTGTCGTCCTGCTGCACGGTGTCCTCATGAACCACAGCCTCTGGCGCGAGGTCATTCCGCTGCTGCGGGAAGAATGCCGCTGCATCGCCCCGGTGCTCCCTCTGGGGGGCCACCGCACCCCGATGAGCGACGACGCGGACCTCACGCTGCTCGGTATCGGCCGGATCGTCGCGGACTTCCTCGAAGCGCTCGACCTGCAGGACGTCGTCGTTGTCGGCAACGACTGGGGCGGGGTGCAGGTGCTCATGGCGCGGGGCCGCACTGCGAGGGTCGGCAAGGCCGCACTTGTCGCCTGCGAGGCGTTCGACAACTACCCGCCCGGGTTGCCGGGCCGGGCCCTGCACTCGGCGGCCCGGCTTCCCGGCGGCCTGTTCCTCGTGGCGCAGATACTCCGCTGGGCTCCGTTCCAGAGATTGCCGATGACCTTCGGTTGGATGGCCAAGCGCGCGATTCCGCCGCATGTGGTGCGCGCTTGGACCCAGCCGGCACGGGCCAATCGCCGTATCCGCCGAGACCTCCGC
This sequence comes from Streptomycetaceae bacterium NBC_01309, assembly GCA_045039925.1. GTDB lineage: Bacteria > Actinomycetota > Actinomycetes > Streptomycetales > Streptomycetaceae > Yinghuangia. The sequence continues at coordinate 89,814 of CP108401.1, read as the reverse complement.
TCCTATGTGCTCGGCCTGCCCGACAAGCGGGCGCTGGAGCAACTGGGCCGTGACGCAACTAGATTCGACAAACCCGTCCTCGTCGTCTGGGCCTCGGAGGACCGGGTCATGCCCGTCGAGCACGGGCGACGCCTTGCCGAGGCGTTCCCCGACGCTCGGCTCCTGCCGGTCGACGACGGGTACACCCTGCTGCCCGAGGATCAGCCGGAACTGCTGGCCCGGGCGCTCGCGGACTTCGCGCACGGTCGGCCGGTCGGCGATTCGCCGGCGCGACGCCCCGCCTCTCGCGACTGACCGCACTGACCGCACTGACCGCAGTTCGCGGCGCAAACGGGGTGAGATCTTCACCCGCGACCGGTGTGCCTACCCCTGGCTGTGTGCCCGGACGTACGCGGCAAGTGCGGTGCGGTTGGGTACTTCGAGCTTGCGGTAGACGCGTGTGAGGTGGACTCCGACCGTGGAGGGCGAGAGGAACAGGCGTTGGCTGATCTGCGGATTGGTCATACCTGAGGCCGCCAGCAGCGCCACGCGGTATTCGGCGGGTGTGAGGCTGTCCCACCCCCGGTCCGCGCGGTTCCTGCGGCTCTTCGAGCGCCGGGCGTAGCCTGCCGCCTCCTCGAGCGACATCTCGGCGCCGCGCTTCACGGCGACGCGGTACGAACCTTCGGCCAGGCGCCCGGCGGCCTCGGCGCGGCACGACGACGCGGATGCTTCCTCGGCGGCGGACCGCGGCCAGCCGCCCAGCTCGCGCGCCCGGTCCGTGGCGGAGATCAACGTCGCCGCGCGGGTGAACCGCCCGTGCCGTGCCGCCGCTCGCGCGATGACCTCGAGCGCTTCGACGGCGTCCAGGGGCCGGCCGTTGGCGAGGCAACGGCCCAGGGCAGGCAGAGCGCCGCGCTCGGCACGCCCCGCGTCACCGTCGAGCAGGTCGGCACTTGCGGCGACGATGTCCGCGGTGGTCGCCGCCCGCTCGTTGCCCAGCATGTTCGCTGCCTGCCGCAGCCGGGCCGCGTGCGCGCGGCACTGCGCGGCGTCGCCCGCGGCGGCCGAGACGCGCGCGAGGACGTCGTGCGCCTGACGTTCCAGGTACGACGCCTTCTGGTGGTCCTCGGCCAGCCGCAGCGCCGTCGCGCGGGCGGCGTCGAGGTCGCCCTCGCGCAGGTGCGCGACGCTCAGGGCGTGCAGCAGCAACCCGGTGCCCCACCAGATGGGGTCGGTGGCAGCGCGGCGCAGCTCGTGCTCGACGTCGGAGGCCGCTGCCGCGCCCTGGCCGCGCGCGGCAGCGACGAGCGCGCGTACGTGCACTGCGCAGTTGCCCACGAACACGTCCGTTTCCGCCGCGGTCTCGGAACTGTCCGCCTCTCGGGGGGCGATGGCGTCGGCCAGCTCGTCCGCGGCCTCCAGGTCGCCGTTCGCCAGGGCGGCCTGCGCGTTGCACCAGAGGATCACCGCAACGTCACTCTGCAGCCTGAAGTGCCGGGCGATGGACAGCGACTCGTCGGACAGCTGCGCGAAGGGCTCGTCGAAGGCCTCCTGCGCCGTTCGGCATATGAGGGCGCTGTCGAGGGCGTCGCACAGCACATCGAGGGCTCCGACGCTGCGTGCTTCCGCGGCAGCCTCGTCGAGGACGGGGAGAGCTGCCCGTGGTCGTGCCACGGACGTCAGGTTGCCCAGTCGCGTGAGGGCGAGCGCACGGGCACGCCTCACTCCGAACCGCGTCGCCAACTGCAGGGCCTCCTCGGCCGCGTTGCGGGCAGCTGTGAATTCGCCCGACCAGAACAGGAGCGTCGCGTATTCCGCGCAGGCTGCCGCCCGCGGTGGTCCGACCGCGTTCGGGGTGGTGCGAAGTACGTGGCCGGCTATGTCGAGCCCGTCGGCCAGCCGGCCGCGTAGCCGCCAGTAGGTTCCGAGCGCACCGACCATGGCCAGGGCCTCGTGTGGCTCGCTCGCGCAGGCCCGGTGGATTGCCGCGCGCAGGTTGGCGGCGTCCGGATCCAGGCGTCGGCGGCTGGCCGGCAGCAGTGCCCAGCGTTCGTCGTGGCTGCGCCGCGCCAGTTCGGCGAAATAGCGCAGGTGACGGGACCGCCGGTCCGGCATGCCGGGCGCGGCGGGGGAGTCGCGGCCGCCGGGGGTCTGTTCGGCGGCGAATTCGCGGATGGGCAACAGCATTCTGAACCTGTCGCCGTGTCCGTGGGCGTCGTCGGCCGGCTCGCGCATGACGAGCGATTGGTGGCACAGGCGGTCGAGTACATCGAGTACGTCTTCCTCACCCAGACGCTCGTCCGCGCACACCGCCTGGGCCGCCTCCGCGCTCCAACTGCACTCGAACACCGAGAGGCGGTGGAACAACTCCTGTTCGTCGGCGTCCAGCAGACGGCACGTCCACGCCAGGGCGTCGCGCATGGTGTGGTACCGCGCGGCCCGGCCGCGCGGGCCGCCGGTGAGTACTTGCAGGCTCAAGGCGGCCAGGATGTCCGGGAGGGACAGCGCTCGTACCCGCGTTGCCGCCAGCTCTATGGCCAGGGGGATGCCGTCGAGCGCGCGGACGATGTCGTCCACGCACGCAACGGCCGCTTCGGAGAGCACGAACCCGTGTTTGGCCCGTCGCGCCCGATCCACGAAAAGCGCGGCAGCGTCGCTGAGGGCCATGGTGTCGGCGGGGTGTCCGGTGTCGAGTGGCGGGACGGGCCAGACCGTCTCCCGGTCCACCCGCAGGCGCGTCGTACCCGTCACTATGACCTGGACGTTCGGGCATCGGTCGAGGAGCAGGCGGGCCATCTCCACGGTGGTCTCGCGCAGGTGCTCGAAGTTGTCCAGCACCACCAGCGCCGCGTCGTCGCCGAGGCGCGCCACCGCGGCATCGAGTGACGACGCGCGGGCGGTTGCGCCGGGCGCCACAGCGTCGAGCAGGGCCGCGGCGGCGGACTGGGAGTTCTCCATGGCCAGGTCGGCAAAGGCGACGGTGAGTCCGGCGGCGGCGCGCGACCGGGCGACGTGCCGCGCCAGCCTGGATTTGCCGATGCCGGCCGGGCCGACCAGTGACACCAGGCGCACTCCGGACGTCAACAACCCTTCCAGGGCTTCGGTCTCACGCTCGCGTCCGACGAACGACGTCATGGAGTCCAGCCAGAAGGGCGGGCGGACCAAGCGTCCCGACATCGCCGGCCCACCAGGGGCCGCCTCCGGGCCACCGGGGCCGACGTCTTGTCCGCGGCGTGGCGGCGCCCCACTCATGGGCTCGCTCCGTTGGGTTGCGGAACCCCGAGCGTCGCGGCGATCAACTCCTCCACGGCGCCCGGATGATGGACGTAGGGGGCAAGGCGGGCGGGATCGGCGAAACCCTCGGCGACGTAGTCGGCGAGGTCCGGCGAACGCGCCGCCGCCTCGAACAGGCGGTGCAGGTGGGGCGGTCTGCGGGCGAGCAGCAGGTTGGACCAGTGCGTTGCCGGGCGAAGCACGCTCCAGTACCGGGCGAAGGTCGCCCGCATCCATTCCTCGTCGAAGGGGCCCGCGTGGCGGTGGATCCGCTCGGCGTAGACGGCCGCGCCGAGAATCGCGCTGTTCGCCCCCTGCCCCGAGATCGGGTCGTTGCTGACGACGGCGTCGCCGACGCCCAGGACGGCGGCGCCGGAGGCGAAGCGCCGTACGGGGTCGCGTACAACTGGCGTCCACATGGCCGCGAGCGTCGGGCGGGTCGCGGCCACGCCGGTCGCCTCCAGGCGCTCGTACTCCCACGGGAGGTGGACGCGCGCCAGGCAGCGCAGGCTGTCCAGCAACTCGTCGGCGTTGCGGCTCTTGTCGAGCACATCGAACGGCCCGCCCGGGACCGCCTCGAGGGACACCGCCTGGCACGTGCCCTCGGACCCCAGCATCGGCACCACGAAGTACTCGCCGAGGCCGGGGAGGATCGTGCACTCGACCGTATGACCCAGGTGGTCAGGCGGTTGCGGCATCGTCTCCACGCACAGGGTCGACACGACACGTTGCGGCGTACGGAAGGACGACCTCGACGGGTCCCGCGCGAACAGTCCGGGAAACGCATCCCGTCCGGCACCGACGAGGACCAGGTCGCGGTCGTGGGCCAGGGCTTCGAGCCCGGGCAGGTCCACACACGCATCCTCAATGCGGCCGCCTGCGGCCGCGAGTGCGTGTGTCGCTTCGGCGATGGCCAGCAGGCGGTCGGTTGCCGTCGCCGGCCCCTTGAACCGGCCGGACCACCTGACCTGCGATCCCGGCTTGACGCCTTCCGAGCGGAACGAGAGGCCTTCGATCTGTGGTGGGGCGTGGATGTATCCGCCGCCCAGGCCGATGGCGTGTTCCCGTGCCCGAGCTCGGTCGAAGACGATGTGCGGCGACGACGGTGTGCCGCCGTCGCGGTTCGAGCCGGCGCCGGTGAACACGGTGACCGCGTGGCCGCGCCTGGCCAGTGCCACCGCGATGTGCAGCGCAGACAGGCCGGCCCCCACGATTGCGACGGTATGCATGGGGGCTCTCCCTTCCTGCTTCCGGCCCCGCCCCTCCTCGTTCGTCATGCCGCACGGCGGCGGGCGATGGCCTCAACGCGCGTCGACTCTCGATTTTTCCGCGTGCTGCCATGACCGCAGATAGGACAAAGACGCCCCGGCTGTGGCCCGGACGTCGAGGGGTGGGGGCGGCGGCCGGGCGCAGGCGCGTGACCAGGCGGAACGCCGGATGCTCGGTGGTTCGGCAGTCGGGCCAGGTTCAAAGAGGGCGAGCCAGACGAACATACCATATGGTATGTTCGAAGGAGTTCCGAGCACGTGAGCAAAGGGCGGACACCGCACATGGCGAGCCGACAGGATTGGCTTGAGGCCGGGCTGGAGATTCTCGCGAACTCCGGCGCCAGGGACATGACCCTGGAAAATCTCATGGAAAAGATGGGGCTGACAAAGGGCTCGTTCTACCACCATTTCAAAGGCATGCCCGCGTTCAAGACCGCCCTCATGCAGCATTACGAGGAGCAATTGACCGCCCAATACATCGAGGAGGCGGAGGCGGGCGCGCCACCCGCGTCGGAGAAACTCCGCCGTCTTCTGGAACGCGTGGCCACGGAATCACGCGACGACCCGGAAGCGGCGATCCGGTCATGGGCGCTCCAGGACGCGGAGGTCGCCGAAACCCAGGCGCGCGTGGACCGCGCACGCCTGGAGTACCTGGAATCGGTGTGGCTCGAGCACAGCGGAGATGCCCGCGAGGCCCGCGTGATGGGCCAACTCCTGTACGTCATCCTGGTGGGGTCCACGCACGTGCTGCCGCCCATCGCCGGGGACGACCTGCGCGAGGTCTACAAGCACGTGCTCCGCGACGTCCTCGCCTGACGGCGCCCCCGGACCGCCCGCCCCGCCTCGGGGCGGGTCAGCGGGAATCGGCGAAGGCCGCCAGCCCCTCCTTCCACGGGCCGACCGTGGCGAACAACGCGCCCATGGCGTCGAGCGCGGGACCGTGGCGTTCCGGCGGCGCGCTGGTGCAGTCCGCCGCGACGTAGACCTCGTAGTCGAGTTGGCTGGCGGTACGCACCGTCGATTCGACGCAGAAGTTCGTCATGACCCCGGCGACCAGCAGTTGTCGGACGCCCAGGGCCCGCAAGACGACCTCGAGATCCGTGTACAGGAACGCGTCGAAGCGGTTCTTGTCGATGACCGGGTCGTTCTCCGCCGGGGTGAGCTCGTCGAGGATCCGCACATCCCAGCTGGACGGTGCCATGGGGCTGACACCCGGCGGAAACGGCTCACGCAGCTTCGGCGGGCAGTCCAGCAGGTCGGCGCGCCACGTGTGCCGGGTGTAGACGACCGGCAGGCCCGCGGCGCGGGCGGACTCCAGGAGCGACACCTGTTCCGCGACCACGGCGTCCATGTCCGGCAGTGCTCCGACATAGCGGGCCACTGAACCGTCCGGACGGCAGAAGCCGTTCTGCATGTCGACGACCAGTACAGCGGCCACCATGGCGTCCTCCCGATTGAGACCCCCGAGCGCTTTTGCTGCCTCGAACATAACTCCGCGAGCAGGGCCGGGCCATCGGCGTTCCGCTGTGCAGAACGAGCCGCACGAGGGAAAAGCAACCCCAACCGTTGGCCGGGGATTCACCCCGCGTTCCGCATAACAGAAAAGCCGGAAGGGTGTCGGGACACCGGCGTTATGTTCGTCACCCGGATCGAGTCGGAACGATTCGGTCATTCCTCCCGGGAGCTTTCATGATCCCGTTCCTGCTTCGCCGTGTCGCGTGGATGCTGCCGACACTTCTCGGCGTTTCGGTCATCGTTTTCGTGACCGTCAAGCTCATCCCGGGCGACCCCGTCGCCGCAATGGCCGGCCCGGGAGCGACCCCCGAGGCGGTGGCGGACCTCAAATCCCGTCTCGCGCTCGACTCGCCCGCCTACGAGCAGTACTTCGCCTGGCTCGGCCACGCCCTCACCGGCGACCTGGGCGAGAGCATCACGCACCACCAGGAGACCCGCCCGCTCGTATGGGACGCCTTCGTCAACACCGCCGTACTCACCGGCCTGGCCGCACTGTTCGCCGCGGTCCTCGGTATCGGGCTCGGCGTCCTCGGGGCGGTCCGTCCGCGCGGCATCCTCGGACGACTGTGCTCGGCCACCACCGTCACCGCGGTCTCCGCACCGCAATACTCCGTGGCGCTGGTGTTCATGACCTACCTCGCACTGCGCACCGGGTGGTTCCCCGTCAGCGGCATGCACTCGGTGGGCGAAACCGGCCTCGCCGACCTGCTGCACCACGCGTTCCTCCCTGCGTTGACGGCGTCGCTGGTATGCGCGGGAGTGGTCGCGCGCATGTGCCGGGCCACCCTCCTCGACACCATGTCCGAGGACTTCGTGGAAGCCCTGCGCGCCCGCGGCCTGCCGGAGCGCCGCGTGGTCGCCCACGCGCTGCACAACACGGTTCCGTCGCTGCTGACCGTCGCGGGCCTGCAACTCGGGTACCTCGTCGGCGGAGTCGTCTTCGTCGAGACCGTCTTCTCCTGGCCGGGCATCGGGCTGCTGGTCTACCAGTCCATCTCGACCCGCGACCTGCCCGTCATCCAGGCCGGCGTCCTGCTGACCGCCGTCGCCCTGGTGGTGGCCAACGTCCTCGTGGACACCGCCCGAGGCCTCCTGGACCCGCGCCTTCGCAAGGCATGAATCCGCAAGCACGGCCTGTCCCTTCAGCTGGAAGAGCCGCCATGTCCGACCTCGTCACCACCCACGCACTCGATCCGGACCGGACCGCGGCCCAGCCGGGCCCGGCCGACGCCTCCTCTCCCGCGGTGCGCCGCCGTCGAGTCTCCGTCGCGCTGTGGGTCTGGGGATCCGCGGCCACGCTGCTTCTCCTCACCGCCGTCGTCGGCCCCTGGCTGGTGGGGGACACCGAAACCAGCCACCTGGACAGCCGGCTCCAAGGCATCGGTGAGGGCGGCCACTTGCTCGGCACCGACGGACAAGGCCGTGACGTCTTCGAACGGGTCGTCGCCGGCGCCCGGCCGAGCCTCGTCGCCGGCCTGACACCGGTGCTCGTCGCCGGCCTGATCGGCACCGCGCTCGGCATCGCCGCGGGACTGGCGCGGCGTACCGTGCACGCCCTGGTCATGCGGGGACTCGACGTGCTGTACGCCTTCCCCGCGATCCTGCTGGCCATCGCGGTCTCCGCCGCGCTCGGCAGCGGAGTCTCCAACGCCGTCATCGCGCTTTCGATCGTGCTCGTCCCACCGGTGGCCCGCGTTGCCGAGGCCGAGACGCTGCGCTTGACCGCGATGAACTTCATGGACAGCGCCCTCGCCTCCGGCGCCGGACGCGCGACCATCGCGCTGCGACAGGTGATGCCCAACCTCCTGCCCGTCATGGTCGTGTACTGCACGACGCTGGCCGGCATGGCCGTCGTCTTCGCGGCAGGCCTGTCCTTCCTGGGGCTCGGCGTCGCCCCGCCGAACGCCGAATGGGGCCTGATGGTCGGCGACTTGCGCAATTACGTCTTCGCCGAACCGGCCCTGTCCCTGGTGCCCGCCGCGGCGATCCTCCTCGCCTCGATCACCTTCAACGCCCTTGGGGACGCCCTCCGCGACCACCTCGACGTCCGCAAGGAGGTCCTCGCATGACCAGCGCACCCGTCCTGACCGTCGAGCACCTGTCGACCGGCTTCGCGCGCGGCGGCAGCCCCCGCGACGTCGTGCACGACGTCTCTTTCGAGGTCCCCGTCGGCGGCACCCTCGTCGTGCTCGGCGAGAGCGGCAGCGGCAAGTCCGTCACCGTGCGCTCGATCCTGGGCCTGTACGGTCGGCGCGCCTTCCACACCGGCAGCGTCCGCCTGGACGGCGCCGAGATCCTCGGCACCGCGACCAGGCGCCTGCTCGGCCGCCGCATGAGCCTCGTGCCCCAGGACCCGGCCGGAGCCCTCGACCCGATGCGCTCCATCGGCGCCCAGATCCGCGAGGTGCTGCGCGTCCACGGCATCGCCGAATCGCGCGGCGACGCCCGGCGCCGCGCCGTCGAACTCCTGCGCACCGTCGGCATCCCGGACCCCGAGCACGCCGCCCGCCGCCGACAGCACGAACTGTCCGGAGGCATGCGCCAGCGCGCCGTCATCGCCCTGGCCGTGGCGTGCGAACCCGACCTCCTGTTCGCCGACGAACCCACCTCCGCCCTGGATGTCAGCGTCCAGGCGCAGATACTCGGCCTGTTCACCGGGCTCCGCGACCAGCTCGGCACCGCCCTCGTGGTCGTCACACACGACGTGGCCGTCGCCGCCGCGCTCGGCGGGGACATCGCGGTGATGTACGCCGGACGGATCGTCGAGCACGGACCCACCCAGGACGTCCTCACCCGGCCGAGCCACCCCTACACCGCAGGCCTGCTGGCGAGCATCCCCCGCCCCGGCACGCCGCGCGGCCAACTCCCGGCGCTGCCAGGCCGTCCCCCGGCACCCGGCCTGCGGTCCACCGGCTGCGCCTTCGTACCGCGCTGCTCCTCCGCCCGGCCGGAATGCGGGGAATCCGTGCCGCAGCTCGTCACAGTCGCCCCTGGGCACAGCGCCGCCTGCCCGGTCACCGCCCGAAGAGTCAAGGAGGTCATCCGATGACCGCCGCCCTGCTCAGTGCCACCGGGCTCACCAAGACGTATCGCGGAGGTGTACACGCCGTACGCGAGGTCTCCCTGTCGGTCGCCCGCGGCGAAACGCTCGGCATCGTCGGCGAATCGGGCTGCGGCAAGTCCACCACCGCCAAGATGCTGCTGCGGCTGCTCGACGCGGACAGCGGCACCATCACGTTCGACGGCGCCGACGTCACCAAGATCCGCGGCCGCGCCTTGCGCGCGCTGCGCGCCCGGATCCAGGTCGTCCCCCAGGACCCGCGGACCAGCCTCAACCCCCGGCTGCGCATCGCGGACTCGGTCGAGTTCAACCTCCGGGCCCAAGGCGTGCCGGGTGCCGAACGTGCCGCCCGCGTACGCGAGTCGCTCGGGAGAGTCGGTATCAGCCGCAGCTACGACACCGCCTACCCCCACGAACTGTCGGGCGGGCAGCTCCAACGCGTGGCCATAGCGCGGGCCCTGGTCTCCCGCCCCGACCTGGTCATCTGCGACGAGCCGGTCAGCTCCCTGGACAAGAGCGTCCAGGCGCAGGTACTGAACCTGCTGGCCGAACTCCAGGCCGATCTGGGCGTCTCGTACGTCTTCATCAGCCACGACCTGGCGGTCGTCGAGCACGTGGCGGACCGCGTCGCCGTCATGTACTTCGGCCGCATCGTGGAGGAGGCGTCCGCCGGGGACCTGTGGCGCTCACCGCGTCACCCCTACACACGTGCCCTGCTGGCCTCCTCGGCCCCCGGCGCCGACGCGACGGCCCTCCTGCAGGGCGATCCTCCCTCGCCGACCGCCCCACCGCCGGGCTGCAGCTTCCACCGGCGCTGCCCCTCCGCCGACGACGGCTGCACCAGCCGGCGCCCCGAACTGTCCCCGACCGACGCCGGGCACCTGGTCGCGTGCTTGAAGGAAACGAGCTCATGAAACGCCATCGCATCCGCTGCCTCGCGCTCGCCCTGATGCTCGCCGCCACGGCCACCGTCACCTCCGCGTGCGCCAAGACCGGGTCGTCGTCCTCGGGACGCGCCGGGGTGCTCACCGTCGCCATGACGGCGAGCGAGATCCCGAACCTGGACTCCGCGCTGTCGTTCAACCAGGGCTACGAAGGCCTCCGCTTCGTCGGGTTCCAGCTCTACGACGGACTGACGCGCTACGACCTCTCCCAAGGCGACACCGCGCCGGCTGTCGTGCCGGGCCTCGCCGAGTCGTGGGAACTCGAGCCCTCGGGAACCGCGTGGGTCTTCCGGCTCCGCCACGGCGTCACCTTCACCGACGGGACCCCGTTCGACGCCGACGCCGTGATCTTCAACTTCGACCGTCACATCAACAAGCAGAGCCCGCACTACTACCCGCAGCTCGCCGGGCAGTCCACCCTCTCGATCTCCGGCATCAAGTCCTACGCCAAGGTCGACAGCCACACCGTCCGCATCGAGACCAACGGCCCGTGGTCGCACCTGCCGGGCGACCTCACCACCATCTTCATGGCCTCGCCCACCGCCGTCCGCGCGCGCGGCAACCACGGCTTCGCCGCGCAGCCGGTCGGCACCGGCCCGTTCAAGTTCCACTCCGTCAAACGCGGACGAGAGCTGATCCTCGACGCCAACCCCGACCACTGGCGCGGCGCCCCCAAGCTCTCCCGCCTCGTTCTGCGTCCCATGCCCGACGAGCTCACCAGGGTCGCCGCGCTGCGCGCCGGAGAGGTCAACTGGGTCGAGGCACCGAGCCCGGACAACGTCCCGCCGCTGCGCGACCTCGGATACCAGACCTTCAGCAACGCGTACGACCACGTCTGGCCGTGGATCCTGGACACCACCCGCGGCCCGTTGAAGGACCCGCGGGTGCGGCGGGCCATGAACCTGGCGATCAACCGCGACCAGATGACCACCGACCTCCTGCGCGGCACCGCGGACGCGGCCCGGCAACTCGCCCCCCACGCCAGTACCGCGCACCAGCCGGGAAACGACGCGTTCACGTACGACCCCGCCCAGGCGAAGGCACTGCTGGCCGAGGCCGGATACCCGGACGGCTTCTCGATGTCCGTCTCCTATCCGACCGGCGGTTCCGGGAACATGTACCCCGGGCCCATGAACGAGGAACTGCGCAGCGACCTCGCCGCCGTCGGAATCCGCGTGGAACTCAAGCCCATCGAATGGGCGGCGCTCCTGGCGAGCTTCCTGACCGGCCGCATCCCCGACGACGCCGACGCCCTGAACATCTCCCTCACGTTCATCCAGGAACTCATGTGGGGCACGGTGTTCGCCAGCCAGAGCCCGCTCAACGTCGGCCACTACAACAACCCCGAGGTCGACAAGCTCCTCGGTGCCGCGTCGGCGACGTTCGACCCCGGGGAACGCGCGCGGGTCTACGCCTCGATCGTGCAGATCCTCGACCGCGACGCGGCCTGGCTGGTCGTGGTCAACGACCGCAACCCCCGCGCCCTGGCGGCCAACGTGCAAGGCTTCGTCGAACCGAAGTCGTGGTTCGTGGACCTGACCACGGTGACCGTCGACTGAGCGGGCAGGCGGACGCCGCGCCGGCGCGGGAGCGGTGTGACCGAGCGACGTCACATCGTCGGCTGCTTGCCGATCATCTCGATGACGTCCGGTCGTCGTGGCGGGAGATAGCGGGCGAACACCGCGCTCAGCGCCGCGATGAACTCTCCCGCCGCCGGGAGGATCGACTCGAATTCCTCGTCGGTCAGCAGATAGGGCACGAGGTTCGCCGGGCACTTGTCGAGGCTTCGGGTGACGGTCGCCGCGTTGAGGGCCTCATGTATCCAGCGTGTGTACTGGGGGGATCCCGGAAGGATCCAGTTCGCCTTCCGGGACATCGGGTACGGCATGCGCTGGAGCAGGCCCTGCCCTTCGGCCGTGGCCCGTGCGGCGACGACGGCGAAGGAAGCGAGGTCGGCCAGGAACCTCCGGGACTCGACACGGTCGGCCGAGGCGAGCAGACCGCGGATCGCGAGGGGGTCCGTGTCCCCCACGAACAGAAGGTCGTCGACCGCCGCGGGGACCTCCGTGATGGCGGAGATGGTGTTCCCGGCCACGTGGGAGTAGGGAAGGCCCCAGCTCTCGCGCACGGCGTACTTCCGCGTGTAGACGCCGACCTGGCCCGCGGCGGTGTCCGGCCCTGCCCAGGTGCTGAAGGGGCCGTCCCAATTTCGTTCCTCCGGAGGCCCGAACCGCGCGGAGTTCGGCCCCATCTTCGCCTTCATGCATTCGTGTTCGGTGAAGTAGTAGCGCAGGGAGTCGTCGGTGATCCGCGGGGCGACCCCCAAGAGCCCGTTCAAGGACCGCAGCAGGTAGGCGGCTTCGGTGGACCCACCGGCCGGGTGCCGACCGTCGGACGTTCGTTCGTACCGCGTCAGTGCGGCGGTCACACACGCTCGGGACATGTCTGCCAAGGCTTCCCGGTCGGATCCGAAGATCCGGTCCACGACGTCCCAGGCCCGTTCGACGGTCCTGGCGACCGGGTACACCTCGTCGACGACGGTGGACGGCTCGAAGTCGACGACGCGCACGTGCAGTTCCGGCAGGCCGGCGGTGTCGGACGCCGACGCCTCGGCCGCCGCTCCGGACACCAGTGCGAGGAAGTCACGCCGGGCCCGGATGTCGGCATGGATCAGATCCGACCGTGCGGCCGCGGGCCAGGCAGCGAGAATCCGGCTGATGCTGGAGTTGAGTTCCGCTCTGGCGGGCCCTTGGACGCAGTACTGCAGCTTCTCGACGCCGAGCGCTGCCCCCACGGACACGTCGCGCCCGATCGAGGCGAGCAGGGACAGACTGTCCCCGCAGGGGCTCAGCCCGTGAAACGCCAGGGCCGAGGGAAACCCGTCGGCGGGCCGCGACAGCAGGGGGCCGAGGTTCCCCAGGCTGACGCGGTCGGTATCACCGAGTATCCGTTCGGGGTGCAATGCGAGCCATCGAGTTACCGCGGTGGGCGCCGCCTTGAGGGCGACCATGTTGCGTACGGGGAACGGCGCGGCGTCCAGGATCAGGCGGCACAGACGATCCTGGAAGTTCACAGACGTAGGCATCGTGGATCACACCAATTCATAGCGTCTGAGCCGGGGAAGGCGCGCAAGAAAGCGGCAATTCCGAAGGGTTCGAAAGCTAACCCGAGGGTGGCTTCTCAGGACCCGTCGCGTCTTGGCGAAAGACGTCGATCTTTCGCCTGGCCGCGCCGTCCGGTGACCCCAGGCCCGACACTTTGTTGGAGGTCCGGGTGGTGTCGCCTGTTGCGGCCGACGCGATCCTCAGCCTGACGTGAACGAACCAACCGCCTGTGTGTGGGCGCCGCATTTCTGCAATACGTGTCCCTCACGGCCGTGCCAGGCTGACTGGTCTTCGTTCACTCCAGCGCGAGAACGGCCTTGGGAGGCCTGCGTGTTCTTTCATTCTTCCGGCAATCGCCGACGCTTTGTGGCTCTCACCGGAGCAGTCGGGGTCGCTTTGAGCGGCATGGTCCTGTTAGGGGCCGGCCCGGCTGCCGCAGATCCCTACAACTGCCAAACCCAGCGATTCGAGGATGAGACGGGCCGGGGCGTCTGCTGGAACGGCACGGGGACCTACCGCGCCGTCGGCACCTGCGAAGCCGCCGGCAAGTTCCCGGTCGCCATGCAAGGACACACCGTGGGCATAGGTGAATACAGCGGTGTGACCTGCATCGGCCTCCGCGGCGATTGGGAGCTGAAGAACCTGAGCATCCAGGTCATGTCCTGGTAGGCGCCGGCGCAGCGTCCCGAATGGCTGACAACAGCTCACGAGGTTGATCAGGCGGTCGGCCAGACCAGGTTGAGGTCACTGCTGTCCAGGAGGTGGACCGCGGTGAGCTCGGTGCTGAGTCGGGCCAGGTTCTGTCGGGCGAACCAGCGTCCCGTCGCGACGGTGGCGGCGAGGCGCTGGTCGTCGGGCAAGCGGGTGTCCGCCTGGAGGCGCAAGGCCGCTGCGGCGGCGCGCAGCAGCAGCCAACCGACGACCAAGTCGCCGAGCGCGAACAGCAGGCTGTTGGCGCCCAGCGCCGCGAGGCGGAGGTCGGCGCGACAGGCCCACTTGGAGAGGCCGGCGACGCACGACACCCCGGTCAGCAGGAGGCGTCCCTCGACGGCGAGTTCGTGCCCGTCGTTCAACTGCGCCGCCGTGGCTTCGATGTCGGCGAGCAGGCGGTGGAGGGCATGGCCCTGGTCGCGGCGGATCCGGCGTTGGAGCAGGTCGAGCGCCTGGATGCCGGTGGTGCCCTCATAGATGGTGTCGATCTTCGTGTCGCGGACGTACTGCTCCAACGGGTAGTCGCGCAGATAGCCCGAGCCACCGAAGGTCTGCAGGGATTCGGAGCCCAGGACCCGCCATGCGTTCTCCGAGCACCAGCCCTTCACGACGGGAAGCAGGAGTCGATATCGCCGCTGCGCTTCGCCGGCCGGATGGCCGAAGGCTTCGTAGGCTTCCACGGTGTCCAGGAGCGAGGCCGTGTACAGGACAAGTGACCGGGCGCCTTCGGCGTACGACTTCTGGGTGAGGAGCGACCTTCGCACGTCGGGGTGGTCGACGATCGGTACCGGGGCCGCCGGCGGGTCGTCGTCGAGGCGCTTGCCCTGGATACGCGTGGCGGCGTACGCGGCGGCGTTGAGATAGCCGCTGGACAGGGCGGCCGTGGCCTTCAACCCGACCAGCATGCGCACGTAGGTGATGATGTCGAACATGAGGCGGAGGCCGGTGTTTTCGCGGCCCAGGAGCGTTCCGACGGCGGGGACGCCGTCCGTGCCGAACACCAGCTCGCAGGTGGGTGTGCCGACGATGCCCATCTTGTGCTCGAGCTTGGTCGCCCGTACGCCGTTGCGTTCGAGTGGTTCGCCGGTGACGGGGTCGGTGTGCCGCGCGGGTACGACGAACAGCGACAGGCCCGCACTGCCGGCCCCGCGGCCCGACGGGGTGCGGGCCAGCACGAGGTGGACGATGTTCTCGGCGGCGTCGTGCTCGCCCCAGGTGATGAAGCGTTTGGTGCCGTACAGGCGCCAGGTCCCGTCGGTCTGCGGGACAGCCTTGGTCGTGGCCGCGCCGACGTCCGAGCCCGCGTCCGGTTCGGTCAGGACCATGGTCACGGTCCAGCGGCGGTCCAGGATTTGCTGCGCCAGGCGGCGCTGCGCCTCGTCGCCTTCCCGCTGGAGCAGGGCGACGACGCGGGGTACGAGCTGGGTGCTCATGGCGACGGCGGGGTTGGCGCCGAGTGCGAACTCGGTGGCGGCCCAGCGCAGGGAAGGCGGTATGTGCGTGCCGTCGGGGTCGGCGGGCAGGTCCAGGCGCAGCCAGTCCGAGGCGAGGTGGTCCTGCAGTGCCCGGCGCAGGTCGGCGGGGAGCCGTACGCGGCCGTCCTCGAGCAGGATCGGCTCGCGTTCGGCGGCGTCGAAGCTCGGTGCGAGCCGGGTCCGGGCGAAGTGCTCGGCGCCGTGGAGGATCGCGCCCGCCGTGGCGCGGTCGATGTCGTCGTACGGGGGCCTGCCGTACAGGCTGTCCACGCCCAGCACGTCGAACAGCATGAACTCGGTGTGCCGGAGATCGCTGAGGTAGTGGGACATGGCTGGGACTCCTCCGGCCGCGTGCTCAGGCGTAGAAGCGGTATATGGGCTGGGCGACGCAGACGGGCTTGCTGCCGCCCTCGCGTTCGACGATCGCGTCGATGGTCAGTTGCACGCCGTTCGGTACTTCCTGCAACTCCGCCAAAGTCGCGGTCGCGCGGATGCGCGAGCCGGCGGGGAGGGGCGCGGGGAAGCGGACCTTGCCGAGGCCGTAGTTGACCTTCGTGGAGACGTTGCGGACGTCCAGGAGCGAGCTCCACAGCGGTACGAGCAGGGCGAGGGTGAGGTAGCCGTGGGCGATGGTGCCGCCGAACGGACCGTCCTTGGCGCGCTCCACGTCGACGTGGAGCCACTGGTGGTCCTCGGTCACGTCGGCGAAGGCGTTGATGCGCTGCTGGTCGACGTCGAGCCAGCCGCTGCTGCCCAGACTGGTTCCGAGGAGCGGGGGCAGGTCTTCAAGGTTGTCGACGACGATGGTCATGAGGTGTCCTCCGGGCTCGGGCGGGCGTCTTCGGTGTCGTCCTGGATGCGCAGTTGTGCTTTGCGGACCTTGCCCGACGCGGTGCGGGGCAGGTCGTCGACGGTGCTGAGGTAGCGGGGGACCTTGTAGCGGGCGAGCCGGTCGTCCAGGTGCCGCAGCAACCCGGCGCGGTCCAGGTCGTGGCCGGGTTCGCAGACCACGAAGGCCGAGCCCACTTCTCCCCAGAGGGCGTCGGGCACGCCGATGACTGCGCTGTCGACGACGCCCGGGAACTGCGCGATGGCGGCCTCGACTTCGGCGGGGTAGACGTTCTCCCCGCCGGAGATGTACATGTCCTTGACCCGGTCGACGATGCGGGCCCATCCGTCGTCGGCGACGTCGACCACGTCGCCGGTTCTGAACCAGCCGTGGTCGAAGTCGGCCGCGGTCTCGTGCGGCCGTCCCCAATAGCCCTGGAACACGTTGGGACCCTGGACCAGGAGCTCGCCGCGTCCCGGCGGCTCGGCCGGCGTTTCGGTGCCGTCGTCGAGGGCGACGTCGACGAAGAAGTGCGCGACCCCCGCGGCCAAGGGGCGTTCGCGGGCACCGTCCGGGGTGGACATGAAGATTCCTGGTGCGGCCTCGGTCATGCCGTAGCCGTGCAGCATGGTGATTCCCCGCTGGTGCCACGCCGCGGCGACGCGGGCCTGCACCGGGGAGCCGCCGAAGACGACGTAGCGCATGGAGCTCATGTCCGCGGAGTCCCAGGACGGGTGGTCCGCGAGCATCTGCAGCATGGTGGGAACCGCGGCGAAGCCGACGACGCGTTCCCGGGCGATGGCGTCGAACACCCACGCCGGGTCGAATTTGGGGACCAAGACAATCGTGCCGCCCTTGAAGAACGTGGGCATGCTCACCAGCCCCAGGCCGGTGACGTGGAACAGCGGCGCCATGCACAACACGACGTCCGAACCGAGTACGTCGGTGTGCGCGAGCTGGTTCATGGTGTTGAACGTCAGGTTGCCGTGGCTGAGCACCGCGCCCTTGGGTCGGCCCGTCGTGCCGCTGGTGTAGAGGATCAGCGCGGGGTCCTCCAACGCGACGTCCGCGAGGCGCGGTCCGGTCGCCGGGTGGGCCTGCAATGTCTCGTAGTCCGCGGCCTCCCGGACCCGCGCAGCGCCCTCGCAGGCGATGAACGCGGGCGGTGTATGGGCCAGTTCCCCCGCCGCCGCGGCAAGGTCGGCGGTCTGAGCGGCGTAGACGAGCGTGTGGCTGCCGCTGTCGTCGAGCATGTACGCGAGTTCCGGGGCGGACAGGCGCGTGTTGAGGGGGACGAAGATGGCGCCGAGGTGCAGGACCGCGAAGAACGTCTCGAAGGTGGCGATGTCGTTGGGCCCGAGATACGCGACGCGGTCGCCTTTGCGCACCCCGCGTGCGGCGAGGCCCGCGGCGAGGCGGTCCACGCGGTCCGCCAATTCGGCGTAGGCGCGCGTCCGGTCGCCTTGGCGGAAGGCGACGCCGTGCGGGCTGATGCGGGCGCGCCGCCGCGGCCAGCTGCCCAGGCCCACGTCAGTCACGGCTGCCGTCCTCGGGCGGGAGGCCGAGGCCGAGCACGCGTGCCGCGTTGGCCTTCAAGACCAGCGGACGGACCTCCGGCTTGACGTCCAGGGCGTCGAAGTCGCCGAGCCACCTCTCGGGGGTGATGAGAGGGAAGTCGGAGCCGAACAGGACCTTGTGTCGCAGCGGTCCGTTCATCGCCCTGACCAACTGCGCGGGGAAGTACTTGGGTGACCAGCCGGAGAGGTCGATGTAGACGTTCGCCTTGTGCGTGGCGCTGGAGATCGCGGCGTCCTGCCACGGAACGGAGGGATGCGCCATGACGATGGTCAACGTCGGGAAGTCGGCGGCGACATCGTCGATCAGCATCGGATCGCTGTAGCGGAGCTTGATGCCGCGGCCCCCGGGGAGGCCGGCCCCGATCCCGGTCTGGCCGGTGTGGAACACCACGGGGACGCCCAGTTCGGCGGCAGTCTCGTACAACGGGTAGAAAGCGGTGTCGTTGGGCTCGAACGCCTGCAGGGAGGGGTGGAGTTTCAGGCCCCGCGCGCCGTCGGAGACCAACTGCCGCAACTTGGCCACAGCCGCCCGCCCGGCACGCGGGTCGACCGAGCAGAACGGAATGAGGACGTCGGCGTGGCGCCGGGCGTGCACGAGGATCTCGTCGCTGGACAGCGGGGGATGGGCGGTGGCTGTCTGCGCGTCGACGGTGAAGATGACCGCGCCAATGCCGCGCGCGCGGTAATGCTCGGCGATTTCGTCGATCTGCGGCGCCCGGTTGCGCGTGCCGATTTTGAAGTACGTCGCCGACGCGGCGCGCAGTTCCGCGTCCAAAGCGTGGTTGCCGTGGCAGTCCGCTTCGACGTGGACGTGTGTGTCGATGGCATGGAGTTTGCTCAGATCAAGGGTCATGAGATGGACTCCGGCAGATTCGGACCGACCATTTGGAGGTGCTCGGCGAAATACTCGTCCCAGATTTCCGCGATGCGCTTGGGAGCCCATCCGCCCTCTTGGTGTCGGACGGCGATTTCGCTCGGATGGGTCCACAGCGCGAGGCGGTCGCCGCCGATTCCGACGGCTTGGCCGGTCACGTCGGCGGCGTGGTGCGAGGCGAGGAAAACCACCAGGCCGGAGACGTCGGCGGCGGTTCCGAACCCGAGTTCCTGACGGGCGAACGGAGGCAGGGCGATCCCGTCGGCGAGCGCGTCGAGGTACGGTCGCAGCGCGGGCATCGTGGCGGTCATCTGGGTGGCGGCCACCGGCACCACGGCGTTGACGGTGATGCGGTCGCGTGCCAGTTCCAGTGCCCAGGTGCGGACCATGCCGACGATGCCGGCCTTGGCCGCGGCGTAGTTGCCCTGTCCGAAGGTGCCGTGCTGGCCGGTGGGCGAGCCCACGCAGATGATGCGTCCGCCGTCGCCCTGCTCGCGCATGCGGATCGCGGCGGCGCGCGCGCAGGTGAACGTGCCGCGCAGGTGTACCTCGACGACCTGGTCGAAGTCGTCGTCGGTCATCTTCCACAGGACCCGGTCGCGGAGGATTCCGGCGTTGGCGACCATGATGTCCAGTCGGCCGAAGCGGTCGACCGCCGTCTCGACGAGCAGTTCGGCGGCGGCGGTGCCGCCCACCGCCGCGGCGCAGCCGGCGGCGGTGCCGCCTGCCGCGGTCAGCAGCTCCACGGTGGCCTCGGTGTCGGCGCGGTCGAGGTCGTTGACCACGACCGCCGCGCCCGCGTCCGCGAGGCGGCGGGCGTACTCCCGCCCGAGGCCGCGACCCGCTCCGGTGACTACGGCGACCTTGCCGTGCAGGTCCATGGACGTGACTCCATTCGGCGGGGGATTTGTTGGTCGGGTCGGCCGTGGCCGCCGCGGAAATTGACGCTACCGCTCTGTCCCAAAACGGGTTTAGCCTTTCTGCTATGAGGAACAGACCCCCATACCCGCTTGCCTCGGTCGACAACGCCCTGCGGCTGGTCGAGATCCTTCGCGACCGCGGCCGTATTCGGGTGAGCGAAGCCGCCGAGGAACTCGGAATCGGTCGTTCGACGGCGCACCGCCTGTTGGCGATGCTCGCCTACCGTAATTTCGCGACACAGGACGAATCCCGCGGCTATGTTCCGGGGCCGGCCCTGACCACGCCCAGTGGAATCGCCACGCAAACAACGCAGTTGTTCCGGCGCACCCTGCTGCCGCACATGGACGCCTTGTGCGACCAGGTCGGGGAAACCGTGAACCTGATGGTCAGAATCGGCACCCAGACGCGTTTCCTCGCGACCGTCGAATCCACCCAGGTGCTGCACGTGGGCGACCGCCAGGGCACGATCCTGCCGGCCCACGAGACCTCGGGGGGCAAGGCGTTGCTGGCCGCCCTGCCCGTCGCCGAACTCCACCGGCTCTACACGCTGCGCCCGCCCGAGCGCGTCACCGGCGGGGGCACCTCGGACCCGGGCTCGGTGTCCCTCCCGCCGAGCCGGTTCGAACGCCTCCTGCACGAACTCGAAGGCGTGCGCCAGTGCGGGTACGCGCTGAACATGGAGGTCACCGAGACCGGTGTCCGGGCCATCGGGCGCCGCGTCGTGGCGCGTTCCCTCGACACGGTCGGCGCGATCTCGATCGCGGCTCCGACGACCCGCATGCCGAAGAGCCGGATCCCTGAACTTGCCGACGCTCTGCGGCGCATGACCGAGCGCGCCCAGGCGGAGTTCGAGCGCTGAGGACCGGGGCCGCGCCGGCGCCACGCCCGGGTGTGCGGCGTGGCTACCGGACGTCCGTTCCGTAGAGCCAGTCGAGGCGGCCGTAGTCGTCGGACCGGTGCGTCCGCAGGAGTTCGTTGCGGACCATGGCGGCGGCACCGTCGAAGTGCCAGGTGTCGCCCCACAACCGCGCGGAACGCTGCACACGGGTCGTCCTGTCCATGCGCTCCGCCTGGTAGGCGCGCAGGGTGGCGCCGAGATCCGGGGCCTGGGCAGTCGTTGCCCGGTTGATGTGCTCGGTCAGTACCACGGCGTCCTCCATTGCCTGACACGCGCCTTGCGCGAGGTACTGCAGTACCGGATGCGCCGCGTCCCCGAGCAGCGCGACGTTCCCGGAGACCCAGTTGCCGGCCGGCGCCCGGTCGTACATCACCCACCGGCGGTCGCGCCACAGACGGCCGGCGCCTGCGCGGACCCGGTCGCACATGGCGGCGAAGCGCTCGTCGAGTTCGTCCGGCGTCCCCCATTCGGATTCCCCGGCTGTGTAGCGGTCGGACTTGAACACCGCGACCTGGTTGTAGATCTGCTTGCCGCGCAACGGGTACTCGACCAGGTGCAGGCCGGGGCCGATCCAGGCGACCACCGCGTCGAGATCGTGCCCGTCCGGGAGTTCGCCGGTGGACACCGTTCCGCGGTAGGCCACATAGCCCGAGCAGATCGGCTCGTCGTCGCTGACCAATTGGCGCGCTGTGGACCACAGTCCGTCGGCCGCCACCACCGCTCGACCTGCATGGTGCGACCCGTCCGCGCACCAGGCAGTGGCTCCGCGCCCGTTCGACTCGATGCGCGTCACCTGCCGCCGGGTCTCGGTCACGACGCCGCTGCTTCGGCATGCGTCGAGCAGCACGGCGAGCAGGTCGCTGCGATGCACGAGGACGTACGGTGCCCGGTAGCGTCGCAGAAACGCCTCGCCCAGATCGAGCGACGCCAGTTCCACGCCGGTGCGGGCGTCGCCGAGGACGAGCCGGTCCGGTCGTACCCCGGCCTTCTCCACGGCTTCGAGGACGCCGAGCCGGTCCAGGATGCGCGTGGCATTGGGCGCCAGTTGCAGCCCCGCCCCGATCTCGCTGTAGTCCTCCGCGCGTTCCAGGACCTTGACCGAGTAACCGCTGCGTGCCAGCGCGAGGGCTGTGGTCAGCCCGCCGATGCCTCCGCCGATCACCACGATCTGCGTCTCGGCCGAATGGGTTCCGATCATGCGGCGTTCCCTCGTCCCCTGATTGGCTCACGACCATCAGGGCACACGCCGCCGGTGGCCGGTCGAGGATTCTGTCATTCGGAACGGATACTCGGCCGTTCTGTTCATGTTCGATCCGTTTTGGTGGCGTCCGTGGACGCCGATCCCGCATAGCAGAAACGCCGCCTCGCGGCGCCGTACCCGACCTAGGGTTTCGAATCAGCCGTTGCGGCGGTGCCGCCGCGACCCCGGGAATACCGGGCTCGCCCACGCGCGCGGATCCCGCACACCCAACCCACCAAGGAGCAACATGTCGCAGCTCGTGGTCATCGGCGGAGGCTTTGCGGGGGTGTGGAGCGCGATCTCGGCGGCGCGACTTCGCGCGGAAGCGGGTGCCGGACCGGACGCGCTCGGGATCACCCTGGTGTCGCCGGACCCGGACATGGTGATCCGGCCCAGGCTGTACGAGGACGACCCCGCCAAGATGCGTGTCCCGATCGCCGATCTGGTGGGACCCGTCGACGTCCGCCACCTGTTGGCGTCGGTCGAGGCCATCGACACGGGGGAGCGGAGCATCACCGTCCGGCGCGGGGACGGGACGGAGACGACGGAGTCCTACGACAAGCTGATCATCGCCTGCGGCAGTGCGCTCGTCCGACCCGCCATACCCGGCGCGGGTCACCTGTTCGACGTCGACACCCTCCCCGCGGCGGCGCGCCTGCACGACCACATCCAAGGGCTTGCCCAACAACCGCCCGCCGAGGGTCGGTTCACGGCGGTCGTGGTCGGCGCCGGCTTCACCGGGCTCGAGGTCGCGACGGAACTCGTCGGCCGCCTCCGGGCCGTGGCGGCCTCGTCCGCGGACGAGGTCCGCGTGGTGCTGGTGGACCGGGCGTCCGTCGTCGGACCGGAGCTGGGCCAGGGGCCGCGGCCGGTCATCGAACGCGCTCTCGGCGAGCTGTCGATCGAGACGCGGCTCAACACCACCATCCGCAGCGTGGGCGCCACCTCGGTGGAACTGTCCGAGGGCACGGTCGTGCCCGCGTCCACCGTCGTCTGGACCGCGGGCATGCTGGCCAGCGACCTGACCTCGCAGGTCCCGGCCCCGCGTGACCACCTGGGGCGCCTCCAGGTGGACAAGCAGCTGCGCGTCCCCGGCGTCGCCGATGTCTACGCCGCGGGAGACACGGCGGCCGTCGAGGTCGACCCGGGCTTCTACGCGATGCAGAGCTGCCAGCACGCCCATGCCATGGGGAAGCACGCCGGCCACAACGCCGCCGCTGTCCTCCTGGGTATCCCGCAGGCCGCGACGGACTTCGCCCCGCTGCCGTACGTGACCTGCCTCGACCTCGGGGCGGCGGGCGCGGTGTTCACCGCAGGGTGGGAGCGGGACGTCGCGATGACGGGCCAGGAGGCGAAGGACCTCAAGACCCAGATCAACCGGCAGTTCATCTACCCGCCGACCGGCGACCGGGAGGCCCTGTTCCTGGGAGTCGACCACCTCGCCGACGATCACCGAGACTCCCTGGGCATGGATGCCGCGTAGGCGGCATCCCGGGGCAGCTGCCCCTTTCCCACTCCGGGCGCGGGGAAGGCCGCCGAGGCAGCCCGGTATTTACAAGCCTCGGCGCGACGGGCCTGGGACGCTGCTGCACATGCGTGAGCGGAGTGAGGTACGCCGTCACCTGATGGCCGTGCTGCCGGACACCGCCGTCGCGGAACTGGTGCTGTGGCGGCAGTCCTGGGATCCCGTCATGGCCGCGGTGGTCCCGGCGCACGTGACGATCGTCTATCCCGAGGAGACCGCCGACGAGGCCCTGCTGCTCGAGCGCGCCGACGAACAGTTCGCCGGCACCGCGCCGTTCCGGCTGCGCCTGGGCGAAGTCGTCGCGGCAGGCGACGGGCGCGACGGCGTTTTCGTGTCCGTGTCCGATGTCGACGGGACCTGGGGCGAGCTCCGTCGCCGCCTGCTCGTCCCGCCGATGACCCGGCTCCGGGTTGTACCCGCGCACGCCACGGTCGTCCACCCGCGCACATCAGGGCGCGGGCCCGAGTGCTTCGCCGAACTCGGCGGACGCAGCCTGCATCTCGAAGTCACCGTGCGAGAGGTGCAGTTCACCGAGACGACAGCGACCCGCATGTCGGTGATCCGGCGATTCGCGCTGGCGGCGCCGTGACCGCGACGAGAATCCGCCCGGCTTGGCGCCCCATCCCGATGAACGCGTGGCCGTCACGCGCGGATAGTGACGGTCCAGACACCGGAGGCCTTTGATGAAGTTGCCGAACGAGGCGCACACTTCGTGCGACTGGCGAATCCACGAAGTGGCGTACGACTACCGGGTGGAAGACGTGTGGGCGCTGCCGACACCCGGCCGCCGCGAGGACTTCCCTCATCTCGTCCAGGTCGCCTCCGACGATGCGACGGCCTCATCACCGGTCGTCCGCGGGCTGTTGGCGATCCGCTGGAAGCTGGGCGAGGTGTTCGGTTGGGACGAGGCCGCGGACGGGGCCGCCACGTCGTCGCTGCGTAAGCGCCTGCCGGAGGACCTGCGCGAGGGCCCGAGCGGGCCCGACGACGGGCGCTTCACGCCGTTGTACCTGACGGACCGCGAGTGGGCTGCCGAAATGGTCAACAAGACCATGCACGGGGTGATGCACGTCGGGTGGGTTCCGGACGAGACCGGTGACGGCTACCACGGGCAGTTGGCGGTGCTGGTGAAGCCGAACGGGCTGTTCGGCCGGCTCTACATGGCCGGCATCACTCCGTTCAGGTACCTGCTGGTGTACCCGCTGGTGATCCGCTCCATCGAGCGGCTGTGGCTGGAGCGAGCGGAGGAGCGCGAGGCGACGTAGCCCAGGACCTGGGAACCGTCGCCTCCGGGTCCGTCCTTCCGCTCGGACCCGTGGCGTCGCGGGAGTGCCGCGCCGTCTCCGGCGGACCGATCGCCGAATCACATACCATAAGGTATGGTTTGTTTGGGGTGACGGTGAACACCCGAATGCCGCCCCCAGGTTGGAGACGAGCAACGATGAGAGTGCGCAACGTTCGTACCCGCCTGATCTCCGCCCCGGCGGCCAAGGCCGGAGAACTGGTCGACAGGCTCAGGGACGCGGAGGTCTTCAACACGTCGGTGGGCCGCCGGCCGGGTGCGCCTTGGACCATGGGCGGAGCGACGCCCGTCCGCCGCGACCGGCCTTCCGTGTACGGGGGCAGCCAGAGCGTCGAGGAGTACGTGCCCGGCAGGTTGCTGGTCCTGCGCTTCACCGCCGGACAGGGGCTGGAGGGCACGCAACGTCTTGAGGTGGAGGCGCGGGGCATCAGGAGATGCCGCATGACCCACACACTCGACTGCCGGGTGGAGGGGAAGGCGCTGCCGGCCTATCCGCTCCTGCGGCGGCTGCACGACGCGCTCGCCGACGACCTGCTGGACCGTGCCGAGTTCGCGGCGACCGGCGGCCAGCCGCGCGTGTCGCGCCGCGTGCGGGCCGCCAAAGCCTTGGAACTGCGTATCGCCGGCGGCCTCGGCCTCCCCGTGCCCCGGCTCCAGGGGGGGCCCGGGGAACGACTCGCTGCGAACCCCGCCGGCGAGCGTCTCGCCCGTGTGGCCGGCCGCGCCGCGTCGGGAACTCTAGCCGCGCTGGCCGGACTTCACGCGGCCTGGGCGCTCGGCTGGCGCTGGCCGGGCGGCAGCGACCAGGCCCTCGCGGCGCGCGTGCTGAGCAGCACCGAGCGCGAGGAGCTTTTGGCCCGGACCGGTTCCGAGCTCCCGTCCGCCGGCTTGACGTGGGTCGTCGCCGCCGCGCTGGTCGTCGCCGCCGGAGCCGTCGGAGCGACGACGGAGGGTACGCGGTCGCGTTCGCTGCGACTCGCGACCTGGGGAGTGGCGGTCGTACTGCTCGCCCGCGGAGCCGTCATGACCCCGGTCAACTTCTTCACGAGCGCCTACGACCTCTACACGAGACTCGACCTGACTCTCTACGGCCCCCTCTGCATCGCCCTGGGGTCCGCGGCGGCGCTGGTCGCCCGACGCTCCGGACGCGCCGCGGCCGAAAACCGGGTGTGGACGCACTCCGTCCCCGCCGCGGGCCCGAGGCATCAAGGCCGCCGTCCCTAGCGCCGTGAATCGGATACGGCATGCCGCTGACGTGCGGCGGCCGGGGCGGCGTCACCGGTCCGGCCAACAGGCGGACGCCGGTCCGTACTTCGTCGAGGTGTCCGCGACGCCGGGTGGTGCTGGCCACCACTGCGGCCAGCGCCCACCCCGACCCAAGGGAACCTCCGGTCAGTGCGCAGCCCGGTACTTGTCGATGACATCCGCCGGGATCCTGCCGCGGCTGCTGACCTCGATGCCCTGTGCCTGCGCCCACTCGCGGACCAAGGCAGGGGACGGCCCCTGGCTCACGGGGCGGGCCTTGCCGCCGCGGCGCGCGGCGCCGGCCTTCCGGCCGGCCTTGAAGTACGGCCCGAGCGCGTCGAGCAGTTGCTGGTAGGTGTTCGCGCCGAGGTCGATCTCGTAGTCGACCCCGTCCAGGCTGAAGGTGTGGGTCGCGATGTCCTCGCCTTCCTTGCCGGTGACGTCATCTGTATAGAGGGTGACCACTCGTTGCGCCATAAGTCAGAAATCCCCTTCCTCCTCGAAGGGCCGATCGTATAGGAAGGACTGCAGGCCTGCCCGATTTGCCCGAATGGGGCAATCGGTGTTGCCGGAAGGGCCCGAGAACCGGCTGCCGCGCTATTGGCGGCGCTCTTTTGCAATCCCGGCGCCGTCCCACCGAGCATCCTGGCAGCCGCACCGCATATGCCGGGCCGTCATCCGTCGGCTTGTCATATGGCGAGCGGCCCAATTCCGCAGGATTGTGCGCGGGCTTGCGGTGCGGGCACGGACATTTGGCACGGCGGATTGTCACCGATGCGCCGATTTGGACGGCGCGGACGGCACAGCGGCGTTCCCGCGCGAGAGTTGCAATGGAGGTCCGAGGGATGATTTTCGAGACCCGCACCACAGTGGCCGCAGCGCCAGCCGACGTCTGGCCCGCCCTGGCGGATGTCGTGGCATGGCCCGACTACATCGCCACGATGAGTACGGTCCAGCCGCTCGGGGAGGGCCCGCTCGGGCTCGGCAGCGAGGTCCGCGTCAAGCAGCCGAAGATGCCCGCGCTGGTGTGGCGAGTGACCGAGTGGACCCCGCAAGTCGCCTTCGTGTGGGAAACCGCGGCGCTCGGTGTCACCACCATCGCCCGGCACGACCTGAGTCCCCACGGCGACGGCGGCACCGAAGTACGCCTGAGCATCAGCCAGACCGGCTTCCTCGCACCGGCGATCGGCCTCCTCACCGGCGCACGGACCCGCCGCTACATCGAGATCGAGGCGGCCGCCCTCAAGACCCGGTGCGAAGATCCGCAGCGCCCGGACGCGTAGCCGGTTCCGCGGTCCTGTCGCGCTGTCGGCCGCGTACCGCTCCGCGAGCATCTCGGGACTTCTCCGGCCTCCTGACGCCGTGAGTGGAACCCGACGCCTTCCGACGAATCGGTCCCGTCCCTGTTGCCTTCATGCCGTCGCCCTGAACAGCGGTGCCGCTACGGTCGCCGACGGAAATCAGCTCGTTGGGGGTTGTTGATGCAGGAAACCGCGCTCGATTTCGGCTACTGGGTGTCGAGCGACGTGGCCCTTCGGACGACCGGCGTCTCCGAGCAGGTCAAACGGACGCCGAAGTGGCGCATGCCGACCGCGCGCCAGTTCAGGTTGGCGCTCTTCCTGACGGTGGCCGCGGCGACCCCGTGTGCGGCTCTCCTGCCGAGCCCGTGGCGCCTCCTGGTGATCGTGTGCGGCGTCATGACCGCCGGCGCGCTCGCGATACTGCTGCCGGGCCGTCCGACCGCGTATTCGGTGCTCTCGGCATGTAGCTGGGAGACGTGGCCGGCCACCGTCGTGGCCGTCGGGGCGCCGGACACGCGGGGCAACGCGACCGTCGTGTTCGGGCTCCTGCGTCCTGACGGCACTCCTCATGGCACCGTTCAACTCGAGGTCCGGTGGCCGACGCAGGCACTTGCCACGCTGCGACCCGGCGGCCGCCTCGCGGTGTGGTTCGCGGGCGACCTCCGTTTCGGTGGGGTGGTCGCCTTGCCCGGCGGTGCGCACCCGGAGGTCGCCGTCGTGCACGGGTACTCCCGATTACGGGGCACCGACGCGGAGAACGCCGTCGCGTGGCGGGCGGGGTTTCTTGTTCAACACCGCCATCGCCCCTACTCGCCGTGACACGGCCTAGGTGTATTGACCCGCAGCGTTGTTTATCCGGGTGATCGGCGGGTGTCCGCCGAGTGCGGTGTGGCAGCGGTGGTGGTTGTAGGTGTGGAGGAACGGGCCGAGTGCGTCGGCCCGTTCCTGGTTGCTGGTGTAGGGCCGCAGGTAGGCCCATTCGTCGAGCAGGGTGCGGTTGAAGCGTTCGACTTTGCCGTTGGTCTGCGGGCGGTAGGGCCGTATGCGTTTGTGGGTGATGCCGGCGGCGGTGAGCGTACGGCTGAACAGCTTGGACTTGTAGCAGGAGCCGTTGTCGGTGAGCACGCGGCGGACGGTGACGCCGTGGGCGGCGAAGAACGCGTGCGCGCGGGTCCAGAACGCGGCGGCGGTCTCCTGCCGTTCGTCGGCGAGGATCTCGCTGTAGGCCAGGCGGGAGTGGTCGTCGACGGCGGAGTGGACGTAGCTGTGCCCGATGACCGGTTTGCAGCTGCGGCGTGCGGGGGTGGTGGCCTGCCGGTTGCGTTCGCCGGCCTCGCGGCCGACGGCGCGCCAGCCGCCACCGTCGGGGATGTTGCCGAGTTTCTTGATGTCGACGTGGACCAGGTCGCCGGGCGCGGGGTGTTCGTAGCGGCGGATGACCCGGCCGGTCGGCCGGTCGATCCAGGCGAGGCGGTTGAGACGGTGCCGGACCAGGATCCTGTGCACGGTGGAGGCCGGCAGGCCCAGGATCGGCCCGATGCGGGCCGGGCCGAGCTTCGCTCGGCCCGCAGCGCGACCACGCGGGCCTCTGTCGCCGCGTCGGTGCGGTGCGGGGTCGTGCGCGGCCGCGACGAGCGGTCGCGCAGGCCGGGCTCGCCCTCGGTCCGCCAGCGGCGCACCCACTTGTGCGCTGTCGCCCGCGAGACGCCCATCTCGGCGGCGACATGCGCGACCGGACGGCCCTGGGCGACGCGTTCGACCAACAGTCGCCTGCCGTGCACGGTCAGCCGGGCATTACGGTGGGACACGAAGACCTCCGTTGTGCGGTGAAGCCTAGACACCTCCACCACACCGGAGGTCTTCGCCGTGATCAAGACCCGACCGTCAACAACGCTCGTGATCAATACACCTAGGTCGTGTCTTCAAAGTGGTGACGCGGGATGATGGCTCCCGTGATTCGTCGCTATGAATTGACGGACGAGGAGTGGGAGTTGATGCGGCCGTTCCTGCCGCCGTCCTCGTTCGGTCGTCCGCGTGCGGACGACCGAACCGTCCTCAACGGGATCGTGTGGAAGATCCGCGCCGGTGCCGCATGGCGGGATGTGCCCGCCAGGTATGGGTCGTGGCAGTCGGTCTACACCCGTTTCCGCAGGTGGGCGCTGGACGGCACGTTCACCCGCATGCTCGCCGCGGTCCAGGCCCATCGGCACGCGGACGTGGACTGGCTGGTCGCGGTCGACTCCACCCTGGTGCGCGTCCACCAGCACGCCGCCGGCGCGAAAAAGGGGACCTGGGCGGGGACGAACCGGAGGATCACGCCCTCGGCCGATCCCGAGGAGGACTGACCACGAAGATCCACCTCGCCTGCGACGGCCGCGGCCGGCCCCTCGCGTTCGTCCTCACCGGCGGCCAGCGCAACGACTGCACCCAGTTCGAGAACGTCATCAACCGCATCCGCGTCGGCCACCGCGGACCGGGCCGACCCCGCACCCGCCCGGACCGTGTCGTCGCCGACAAGGGCTACAGCTCCCGCAAGATCCGCGCCTATCTGCGCAAACGCGGGATCAAGCACACCATCCCCGAACGGATCGACCAGCTCAACGGACGGATCCGGCGCGGCGAACGCCTCTGCGGCTTCGACCCGCAGGCCTACCGCCGCCGCAACGTCGTCGAACGCTGCTTCAACCGCCTCAAGCACTACCGCGCCATCGCCACCCGCTACGACAAGACCGCAACCTCCTACCAAGCCGTCGTCACCCTGGCAGCAACCCTGCTCTGGCTACGGCCACTTTGAAGACACGGCCTAGCCGCTGGGCTTCGCCGACGGGCGGCGCACAGGTCCGCGGGGGTCCAGGTCACGGTCGCGCCAGGCGCGTTCCCAGTTCCGCGTCAACGCGGGGTAGACGACCAGGTGCCGGAACGGTGCGATGAGGGCCATGTAGAGGCGGCCGAGGCGGCCGTTGGGCTTCACGAGGACGGCCATGGTCAGCCCGTAGTCGCCGTCGGCGGTCTGGGTCCACCCGAGGTGCATCACCGCGTGCACGGTCCTGTTCGCCAGCTCCCGCGCAGCCTCGCGGTCGAGCTCGTAGACCGCCTTGAGGGGCATGGTTGCGGAGTCGGGGCCGCGGGGGGCGTGTTCCAGGTCGGTCGGCAGACGGTCGCGCAGCGTGGCGACCCGTGCTCCGACGCCCGCCGAGGGTTTGTCCCAGCCGAGCAGGGCGCCGAGCTTCCATCGCGCGATGAACAGGAACTTCGCGGGACCCGGCTGCTTTGCAAGGCCTCCGTGTGTGCGCATGGCCGCGAGCATGGCCGGGAAGTCGCCCGGTCCGGCGCCGGGAGTGCGGAATGACCACACGTCCTCGACTCTGAAGTCACTCGTGATCTCGTGGATGCGCCACGGCTGTGCAGCATGCGTGGTCTTGGCGACCTGCGGCATGGGCTCGACCTCTCGTGTCGGCCGGCAATACCCGCTGCCGACTCCCGTACGGCTGCGGTCCTGTTCGGGAGCGCTGACCGTCTCCTCGACGCCGACGGCACTGCCGTACCGCGCCGCCGCCGCGCGGTACGGCGCCACCCGTCAGGCCTGGCCCCAAATCCCCGGCCCGGCTCCCAACTGGGTGAGGAGGCTCGCGCGATCCCAGATGAACCGCTCCCCGGCCATGAGCCCGTCCCGGATCTCCACGAAAATGACCACGGGGACGTCGATCGGTCGCCCGGTGGGGGCGATTCCCCAGTACTCACCGACGTGCTGTCCCGCCCAGCGGGTCTCCGCGATGGCGAGGTGCGGCGCGGGGAAATGCAGCCGCTCACTCGTAACCCGGTGATCAAAGGCCTTCCACCAGGTCTGGTAGTACTCCGTAGCGCCTTCGTGGCCGATCCACCGTCGGCCGCTGGGGAGGTCGTGGAACACGCAGTCGTCGGCGAGCGTGGCCAGCGTGGCTTCCAGATCGTGCGCGTTCTCTGCGGCCTGATGGCGCTTCAACAGCTCGAGATGCTCTTCGGAAAACGTGGACACCAGGCTTTCTCCTGACGCGAGGGTGTCGTTCCCACCAGATCGGACAGGTCCGCGCGAGCGGCATCGCAGGCGCGGGCCGGTGTGATCGAGCGGCAGGTCCGCTCGTCGGCGATGGTCGCGACAATGCTACCATACCAAACGTTATGGTACTTCCATCGGATCGTGGGGCTCCCGCATCGCAAATGCGGCCGACGCCCCGACAACGTGCCGCCGTCGCCGCGCCCTGTGCCTCCGGCAGCGGAAGGGAACTCGCGACCATGATCACCTGCCACCTCCGCTACGAGATCGATCCGACCCAGGCCCAGGTGTTCGAGGTGTACGCGTGCGGCTGGATTCCGGTCATCGAGGCACTGGGAGGGACACACCACGGATACTTCCTGCCGCACGAAGGTGCCGACGACGTCGCGTACGCCCTGTTCTCGTTCCCGAATCTGGCGGCATACGAGAAATACCATGCGGAAATCATCTTCAATTCCGCAGCCGTCCAGCTCCTGGAACTCGCGGCCATGACCGGGATAATCCGCCGCTGCGACCATACTTTCCTTCGACCGTTGCTGGGCGCTTCCGTCGCCAGGGATCTCGATCGGGGCCCCATGCGGCTTACGAGTCCGTGACAGCGCCACCGGCGGCACCCGCAGGATGACTGCTTTCTCCTATTTGCATCGACGTCTCCTCTGAAGACTTGCTGCCGGGCAGCCCTGATGTATGGCGCGGCCGAGAAGCAGCTGCCGATGCCGAGGTTGCGACAAGTCTTCAGAGGAGCCTTCGGGCGAAAGCACGGTGGCCCGCTCTTCTCACCTCCGACGGTGTCTTCAACGCGGTGGCTGAACGTCGAAAACGAGGAAGGGATCCCTCCGGAATGTTCGTACGAGGGCGGCGGGACACGAACACCAGAAGGCCGGCCTCCAGGGCCTTCGCAGCAGCCGCCATCGGTTTGGCCGTGCTGCTCGCGACCGGCTGCTCGGACGATTCCGCGGGAGGCGACGCGTACGGGGGTGACAGCCCCGGGCAGCAGACCACGGCGTCGGACGCCGCCTCGCCCAAGGGCTCCGAAGCCCCGCCGACGCCATCGCCGTCCGACGCGGCGGGCAAAGCGTTCGACGGGCGAACCACGGACCCGTGCTCGGTGGTCACCAGGGAAGCGCTGGCTCCCTTCGCGGCCCAGCCGTCGCAGCCGCCGCCGCTGCCCAACGGGAAAATGCCGCCACCGCGTCCGGCGGTCATGTTCTCGCCAGGCACCACCATCCAGATGTGTCGAATCCAGGTGCAGCTGCGGCAGGGCAGTGCCGCAGACGTCAGGGTCAGCCTGGGAGACAAGAAGGCCGACAGCACCACCGGCCGCCCGACAGGGGAGCCCCGGAACGTCGCCGGCTATGCGATCGAAGCCACCTCGCAGGCGGCTGGAAGCTGCATCCGGTCCATAGTGGACAGGGACGGGCTCATGACGATCGTGGACGTCGCCACCCAACCGAGCGTGGACGGGTGCCCCCTCGCCGATGTCGTGGCCGAGACCGCCGCGAAACGAGCATCCGAAGGGCAGCTCAAGACCGCGCGGCACCCCGCGAATTCTTTGGCGCACCTGCGTGCCTGCGACCTGGTGGACGTCCCATTGCTCGAGTCTGCGGTTCCCGGGATCAACACGAACCAGTACGCGGACGCGCCCGGATACGCCTGCTCGTACGGGGACCCTCGCACCACTGCCGTTCTGGTCGTACTCCGGCTGACGGCGAAGCCGGTGATCATGGACAAAGGCGAGCGCCGGGACGACATCGCCGGGCGCAACACGGGCATCGCGCCGGGCGATGAGAAATCCGATGTTCTGCCGACTCCCCACTGCCGCCTCTCCACCGAAGGGCCGGATTTCCAAGGCTCGCACGCCGAGCAAGTACAGATCGTCGTCATGTCGAAGCAGGCCAAACCCGAAGACCTCTGTGCCTCCGGAGAAAAACTCGCCCAGAAGATCTGGCCCCAACTGTGGAAGCCATGACCCGCCACCGTCCGTGAGTTGACCCTGACGCGTCCCACTCTCGGCCGCCCGTCCGCACACACCAGGCGACGGCCGAAACGCGTCAGGAGGCCCACGGCACGCCGACCCTGCGCGCCACCCCTCTGGCGGGCAGGGTCGAGCCATGAGCAAAGAAGACTCCCAAGGAGTTGCCCTGTCCCACACCGCGAGGGGGCGGAAACACGATGCGCGAAAGGGGCCGAGCGTCGATGTCCCGGCGTCGGCCCCTTTTGCGCACGCTGCACCACTACTTGTTCAGGAGCACCACGCTCCCGCAGACCTTGTCGGCGAAAGTCTGCTTCTTTTTGTCCCACAGCGGCCACAGGAACCCGATGCAGAACGGCAGCCCGTCGAGGGCGTGCGCGAGGAGGCGCACGAAGGCCATACCGAAACCGAGAGGCCGGCCGTCGCTTTCGCGGACCACACGTATACCCAACTGCTTCTTGCCGATCGTCGACCCGGTGCTCCCCTGCCGGTGGAGCTGGTAGATCTGCCAGGCGAAAATGGCGACGTAGCACATGGCCACAAGCGCGACCGTGTCCTTGGCGATTCCGGCCGCAAGAAAAGGCAGGCCGATCGCGATTGCGATCAACGTGGCGATCAGCGTGGCGCCGAACCGGTACCCCCAGTTCGCATACGATCCACCGGATTCCGGCGGCCGGGGGCCTTGCTCGGATTTCGGCGCCTTCGAATATCCCCTGCCAGGTCCGGCCGAAACGAATATTGCAGTTAGGCGCCAGGCCGCTGCTATTGCCGGACCGACGGCTTCGTCCGCGACTGGTATGCCGGGCTGCGTATCAAGAAGTTCCCGGAAGACATGACTGTTCTGGGGCTCTGGCACGTCTAGGGGGAGCAATGGGCGCACTGCCGAACCGCCGTACCCGATCCACCTCGATCGTCTCGGTCGTCTGCGCGGTGGTACTCACCTTGCTTGTCGGAGCCTGTACCGGCGATGAAGTCGGCCAGGATCGTGCTCGGTGTTCGTTCGACAGCGCCGCCTGGCAAGCCGTACCTGCGGACAAGCCCCGCCGCAAGCAGCGGATGGCCGAGGACCTGGTGGCCTGCCGCACGCTCCTTGGGACGGGGCGCGACGAGGTCGTCGGACTTCTCGGCCGCGAGGGCCTACTGCCTTACTCCGAAGGCCTCGAATATTCCGCAGGATGGGGGCTTATCGACCCCCTCCTCCTCACGGTCCACTTCGACCGGCATGGACTCGTCAGCAGCGTGGACCTCGTGGAGTCGTGACTCGGTCGCGGAATCAATGGAATTCCCACAGCAATCAAGAGGCATGAATCGCATGAAAATGAAGATCAAGAGCGTGGCAATCGCAGCCACCGTAGCGGGGATCGCCACCCTTGGGGTGGCTTCTCCCGCCCAGGCGGCGACCGGATTCGACCGATGCCCGGAAGGCCGATTTTGTCTCTTCTCCCAACTTAACGGACAGGGGACAATCGCGTACTTCCAATGGGGTGCGCCTGATCTGAGGCCGTATGGTGTAGACGGCCATGCATATTCGGTTTGGAACCGCGCGAACCGCTACTTCAACGTCTACAGCGGGTACAACTACGCGCCGCTTACGTCGAACTCAGAACCGGGCGACAAGAGCAACATCTGGGATTGGGTGGCCAAGCAGATTCATTCGGTAAGAGTCCGGTAGCCGCACGAAATACCCGGGGCTCATCCCCAGTTCGCTCCCTCGCTCCTCCCGCTCCCTCGCCAGGGGGCGAGGGAGCGGTACTGGGTCACGCATTTGGGCACGTGAACGCTGAATCCGCCGCACCGGGAGATCCCGTGACTTCTGCTCTGTCCCGCACGCTGCTGGCCCTCGGAGCTGCGGCTCTTGCCGCATCCGCCGTCCCTGCCGCGTCCGTCGCGACAACGAACAGCCGACCACCGAAGGTGAGTGTGACCGGATCGGCGCGCGTGTTCTACGCTCCGGCGCCCGCCGACGATGTCCGCTTCACCTTCGACGCCCACGCCCTCGCGCCGACAGCAGGACAAGGCCCTCAGCCGGCAGATGCCCGGGGCACCGTCCGGGTCTACCACCGAGTCTCTGCCCTGAACCTCACGCTCTGGGCCGAGGGAGAGGTGAACTGCGTGATGACCAGCGGCCGGGTCGCGACGCTGACCGCGTTCGTCACGAAGACCTCGCCTGAGCTCGGCGGATGGGCGGGCAAGCACTTGGGGTTCACGGTCCTCGACAGCGGCAGTCACGATCAGCTGGGCTCCACCGGACCAGTGGATGCCCTGGCGAAATGCATGGCCGGCGACCCGAACGCACCGGTCATGGCGCCAGCGCCGTTCTTCAATCTGCAAGCCGGCGGATACCGCGTGAAGGGCTCCTAGCGGGCCCGTGGACGTCCGGCCCCATGCGCGCGAGTACCGCGAAGCCGTTCGTCGAGTTGCCGGACTAGACGAAGGTCTTCAGGGGTTCGGTGTCGAGTGCGAAGCCGAAGGGTTGGGGGAGCCAGAGGGATTCGCCGATGGGGCGGATCAGCGGCGGGGGGTAGCCGCCGGGGCCGGGGTCGGCGTAGAGGAGGACGCGCGCTTCCTTGCGGTCGACGACCAGGTAGAGCGGAACTCCCGCTTCCGCGTAGACCCAGGGTTTGCCGGGGTCGGCCGCGGTGTGGGCGAGGCCGAGGTCGGCGTCGCGGGTGGAGGGGGACGTGACCTCGGCGAAGAGCCAGACCCCGTCGACGCCCTGGACGTAGCCGCCGGACTCGGGGGAGTGCCGGGCGTAGTCGATGACGAACAGGTCGGGGATCTTCTTCAGGCCCGCGGTGACGAAGCCGGCGTCGTTGGCGACCATTACCGGGTTGCCCGATGCCGTGAGTCCTGCGTGCAGTTGATCGCGCAGGGACTGGACGACGGCCGCGTGGGCGAGGTCGGCCGGGCTCATGGCGACGATCCCGGTCGCGGTGGTCTCGAACTTCACGTCGCCGGCGAGTTCGGGGTGCGCGTCGAGGTGCCGCAGGATGCGGTCGAACATCTCCTGGTGATTCGAGTCGGCCATAAGCCGAGTCTAGAAGTTCCTCCAGCCGCATCGCGCCGTGGAGCCGGGCATTCTCCCGTCCGCCGTCCGCCGTCCGCACAGCCGGGGAACGACTGCACCCGCCTGCGGTCATGCGCCTGATCGCTCGCGGGTCCCCTGGGAGAGTGGCGGACTATGCGGCGGTACGGCGGTGGAGTCACGGCTGCCCGTCGGTCTCCGGGTCGCCGCCGACGCCGAGGACGGCCGCGAGGTGGGCGAGCGTCGCCGCGGACTCCGGTCCGTCGTCGGCCAGTTCGGGGAGGACGTCGGGAGCGGTGCGGCGCAGGTCGAGCCAGCCGGTGTAGGCCGCGTACGCCACGATCGCCTGGCGCCGGGCGGTGACGCGCTCGAAGCCGCGGGCCTGGTAGACGTCGGAGATGAAGGCGACGCGGCGCTCGGTGACGCGGCGCAGCACGGGGCCGACGAGGGGGTGGCCGGCGTCGGCGGCGAGCGCCGGTTCGAGCCGGGAGTAGCTGTCCGGGGTGAGTGCCTGGGTGAAGAGCATGCGCAGCCGATCGACGGGGTCGGGGATGTCGCGCAGCGCGGCGATGACGTCGGTGGTGGCGCGCTGCTCCCAGGCCTCCAGCGCGGCGGCGACGAGGGCGTCGCGGTCCTTGAAATACCAGTAGAAGCTGCCGCGCGTGATGCCGATGCGTTTGGCCAGGACGTCGACGCGTACCGCAGCCACGCCTCCCTCGATCAGCGCGGCGACGGCCGCATCGGTCCATTCCTCACGGGTTACCTGGGTCCTCGCCACAAACAGACAGTAGTGTATGGAGTGTCCATGCAGTGATGTATGGAAACGCTCGCGGGTGCGTGGGCGCGTCAGGAGTTCCTGCAGGCCGGCCGTGCCTCGCGCGATCGCACGGGGCACCCCTGCTCTGTCCGACGCCTGATCGCCGTGCGTCGGTCGTGGTCGTGGTCGCCACGACCACGACGCTGCCGACGGCAGGTGCCCCGGTGCGGTTCAATCTGGGTGCGTCGCACGAGCGGGCCGCATGTTCTGCCGGACCCCGGCGCGGCAACGCGTGCGTGGCCCCGACAAGGAGAGACGTCATGCCAACGCTGCCCTGGACCATCCCCAACGCGCCCGAGCCCCACGCGCCCACGCTCGTGATGGCATCACGGTTCGAGGTGCGCAGCCTGAAGGACGTACCCAGGTTCTTCCTCAAGTCGCTCGCTGCTTGGAAGCAAGTACGCAAGGCGCCGGGGGCCTTCGGAGCCTCACTGATCGCACGCCCCTTCAAGCGGACGTTCCTGACCCTGTCCGCGTGGGACAGCCGCGACTCGCTGATGGCCTACAACAGCACCGACCCGCACCGCGGCATTGTCACCGCGATGCGCCCGACCATGAAGCGGTCCACATTCGTCTTCTGGCATACGACCGCCGATGAACTACCCGTGACCTGGAAGGAAGCGGAACGCCGCATCGACGAGGAAGCCGCGCGGCAGGCCACCGGAGCGACCGGCGACGACGCGGTCTGACGGGCAAGCCTCCTCGGGGAGAAGGACTGACCGCGACCTGCGTGCCCCCATGCGTACGGCCGTCGCCCCGCGATGGCCCGCCGCTGAGGCAATGGTCGGGAACTACAAGACCTCGGCAGGCGGGGCCGCCATGGTTGCGTGTCGCGCCAATCGGCGCATTCGCCCCTGACTCGGGAGAGAACGCGCGTGTCCGTGCCCTGCCAAGAGTTATGTTCGCCGCCGTTCTGGGAGGGCTGGTGCTCTCCGGGTGCGCGGGCGACTCGAACTGGGCCCAACTGGAGAACAGCCCGCAACCGGCGGCGAGCAGCGACGCTCCTGGCCTACCTCGACAACGTGGCGAGAGTCCCGACTCGGGCGACAGCCAGGACAACACCACCAAGGACGTCCGGACCCTGCTGGCCGAGGCGTCCGCCGCCAGAGCCGATGTCCCGGCGTTCAGGTTCACCGGCGCCGGTGTGGACGAGGACGGCAAGAACATAAGGTCAGAAGGGTGCTTCCGCATGTCCGACGACGCTACGCGGGTCAGCGGACGGCTCGGTGGCCATACAACGGACGTGGTCTCCATCGACGGCTTCGAGTACCTGCGGGCCGGAGTTCAGGCGTGGCTAGAAGCGACCGGCCGCGACTCCGCCGACGCCGCAGCGGTATTTCAGCGGATGCTCGCCGGAGGCAAGTGGGTCAAAGGCAAGTTCGCCGACGACGACAACACATTCTCCTCGTTGGTCGACAGCGCGCCTGGTGCCGTCACGAAGGGTGCCCCGACGACGTTCAAGGGCAGCCAGACCGTGCCGCTGGTCAAGACCAATGCGGAAGGCGTAGAGCAGACTTACTACGTCCTTGCCCAAGGCGTCCCCCTAGTTGTCGGCCGGTCGACGTCGAAGCCGGGCACCGCGCTGAGAACAGAGACGGTGTACGAGAAGGCCGGCGCGTGCGCCGTCAGCGCCCCGCCCCCGGACATGGTCGTCGACGCGGAGGAAGTGGACCGGCAGCTCGAAACCGTCGCGGGTTGACGGGGAATGGGCCGGGAACTACAAGGCCTCAACGGACGGCAGCAGCCAGGATTTCGCGTGGTGCGCCCCATCGGCGCCTTCGCACCGACCTGGGAGAGCTCTTGCGTGTTCGTGCCGTGTCCGCAGCTGCGTCTATCGCCGTTCTGAGCGGCCTAGCGCTCCCCGGATGCTCGGGTGACTCGAACTGGCCCGAACGGGAAGGCGGCCAGGCGGTGGCCAGCGGCGCTCCAGGCATCGGTGACGGGCCCGCCGACAACCCCGAACCCAACGGCAGCCAGGACAACACCGCCAAAGACGCCAAGACCCTGGCAGCCGAAGTGTCGGCCGCCAGAGCACATGTGGTGGCCTACAAGGTGAACATCGTCGGTACGACCACGAAAGGACAGTACAGCCGGACCGAGGGGTGCATGCGCGCCACCGACGAAGCCATGCAAGGCACCCTGCAGATGAACGGTGTCGAGTTCGACTTGATCAGCACCTCCGGTTTCCTGTACATGCGAGGTGACGCTCAGGCGTGGCTTGCAACAAGCCGTGCAAACTCCTCGCAGGTCGCTGCGGTGCGAGGGGTGCTTGCCGGGGGCAAGTGGGTCAGGAACTCGCGCGACGGCCAAGCATCGGATCTCCTCGTCGACCCGGACGCCGAAAGCGTCACCAAGGGTGCGCCGACGATGTTCCACGGCAGGCACGTTGTGCCGCTGATCAAAACTCGTGGCGATGGCAAGATCGTGACGTTGTACGTTGCTGCCCAGGGCAGTCCGCTGGTTTTTGGCGGATCGACCTCGAAGCCGGGCACCCCGCTGAGCATGGAGACCACGCTGGAGGAGACCCTGGTCTGCGCGGTGAGCCCGCCGCCTCCAGAACTGGTCATCGACGGGGAAGAATTCGAGCGGCAGCTCGACGCCATCGAGAGCTGACTCCCCCGGACGGCACTCCCGGTGCAGTCACACCCGGCACCGGTCTGCGGTCTCGTCGCTCGCAGCTTCGGCGTGGCCGCTACCGCCCGAGGTAGCAGGCACGGTGAACCAGACATCCTTCCCGCGCCGATGCGCGCGTGCCGCCCACTGCGTCGCGAAGCCGTCGAGGAGCGCCAAGCCTCTGCCGCCCTCGTCGTCGCTGCCATGCGCGCGCCGCATCGGAAGCCGAGGGTCGGTGTCACCGACCTCGACCACGAGTCGCCCGGGAAGCAGGTAGGCGGACAAGGTCACGTCGGGTGGCCCGCCTCGGGGCGGCTTCGCATGCATGCTGACGTTGGCCAGCAGTTCCCCGGCGAGAAGCGCGGCGATCTGCGCCGCATCGTCGTCCACATGCGCCCGCAGCCACGTCACGAGCGAATGCCGCAGCCGGTGTGCCGCCTGGTCGTCGAGCGCGGCGACTGCCATTCGCAGCTCGCACTCCGCGGCGTTCGCCCGGTGCCTGCAGTTCCCGACGTCCACGAGACCCACCTCCACAATTCCGTCTCTGATGCCTCCAATCTGGCTTCCTGCTCAAACAAGAACATCCGGTGCACTACGTATACGACTACGGATGTGCGCGCCGCCGGGGCTTTGCCGCCGAGCGGTCGTATCGTGGAAGCCACGGGATGTCGCTTCGGCGACGGATGCTGCCTGCGCCCGCATCGAGAGGATGAGCTTCCGTGGCGGCCACTAGCGCGCGGGAGCGGCGACGGGGAAATCTCCCCGCAGACGTCACCGAGTTCATCGGCCGTCGCGGCGAGTCCACCGACGCACGCCAGGCCTTGACCCAGACGCGCATGCTGACCCTGGTCGGCCCCGGCGGGGTGGGGAAGACCAGGCTGGGACTGCATATCGCCTCGGAGCTGGGGCGGGCGTTCCCGGACGGGGTGTGGCTCGTCGAGCTGGCCTCGCTGCACGAGGGCGCACTCCTCGATCGCACGGTTGCGGCAGCCTTGGGAATGCAGGAGGCCACCCCGCGCACGAGCGCGTCGGCGCTGCGCGAGTACCTGGCCGACAAGCAGGTGCTCCTCGTCCTGGACAACTGCGAACACCTTCTGGACGAGTGCGCGGTCCTGGCCACCGGCCTGCTGCGTGACCTGCCGGGGATCCGCTTGCTGGCCACCAGCCGCCAACCGCTGGGCATCGCGGGCGAACGTGTCATGCCGGTGCCGCCCCTGTCGCTCCCCCCGAGCGACAGCGCGCGCGGAGACGGGAATGACGGGAATGGCGCGGGCGGTGCGGCCCGCAGCGAAGCCATGGACCTCTTCGAGGCGCGTGCGGCCGCCGTTCACCCCGGATTCCGGGTGACGACCGGCAACCGGGAGGTGGTGGCGCGCGTCTGCCGGCGACTCGACGGCATCCCTTTGGCGATCGAGTTGGCTGCCGTACGCCTGCGGGCACTGACTCTCGAGGACCTGCTCGCCGGACTGGACGACCGCTTCGCGCTCTTGACCACCGGAAGCCGGACAGCGACAGGCCGACAACAAACCCTGCGCGCCGCCGTGGACTGGAGCTACGACCTGTGCTCCCCCCAGGAGAAGCTCTTCTGGGCCCGGGCGTCGGTGTTCAGCGGCGACTTCGATCTCACCGCCGCCCAATCCGTCTGCACAGGCGACGGTGTCGAAGACTCACAAGCGTTCGAGTTGGTGGCCGCGCTCATCGACCGGTCAATCCTGCTGCGCCTGCCGGGTCCCGCGCCGCACACCCGGTATCGGATGCTGGAAACGCTGCGGCAGTACGGCCTCGAGCGACTGCAGGAATCCGGCAGCGACCGGCAGCAGCGGGGCAGACACCGGGACTACTACGTGGATCTGGCCGCCAGGGCCGAGAAGGAGTTCCCCGGTCCCGGCCAAGTCGAATGGCACCAGCGCTTGAGGGCCGAACTCCCCAACATCAGGTCCGCCATCGAGTTCAGCCTCGGCTCTCCCGCGAGCTCCGCGGAAACCCTGGCGTTCGCCGCGTCCATGAAGGACTACTGGCTCGGCCTGGCGCTGGGGGAGGCGGGCCACTGGCTGGGCAGGGCACTCGAGGCGCATAGCGCGGCTGACGCCGTCCGCGCCAAGGGGCTTTGGGCCGCAGCGTGGGTGGCTTCTCTCCAGGGTGACCCGGAGACGGCGACGGACATGCTGAGCGAGGCCCGAGCCATCGCAGCATCGCTGCGGGATCCGTCCGCCCAGGCCCACATCGCTCGGGTATCCGGCATCACCGCGCTCTACCACGGCGATTCGGCGCGCGCCCGGCCTCTTCTGGAGGAAGCGCTGCGCGGGCACCGGGCTGCCGGCGACGACGGTCCCGTTGTCCTCGCCCTGTTCTACCTGGGCTTGGAGGCGTCCTGGCGTGGCGACGACCAGGCTCAGCACTATGGCCAGCAGGCGTTGGACATCTGCGACCGCAGGGGCATGACGTGGTCGAAGGCCTACGTGCTCTGGGTCGTCGGCTACGAGGAATGGCGAAGAGGACTGCACTCGCGCGCGGCCGAGACCCTTGCGGAGAGCCTCCGGCTGCACAG
The DNA here is from genome assembly GCA_045039925.1 of Streptomycetaceae bacterium NBC_01309. GTDB lineage: Bacteria > Actinomycetota > Actinomycetes > Streptomycetales > Streptomycetaceae > Yinghuangia. The sequence goes on along the minus strand of CP108401.1, from coordinate 47,760 downwards.
AACTGTTCAGGACCGGCGTGGCTTTGCCCTGGGGATCGAGGTTCTGGCCTGGCTGGCGACCGTCCAGGGGAACGCGGAACGCGGTGCCCGGCTGCTGGGCTGCGCCCGATCGCTGTGGAGTCTCACGCGTACCTCCCTCGCCGGTCTTACGCACCTCTTCGGATACCACCAAGCGTGCGAGACCGAACTGCGCGACGCCCTGGGGGAAGCCAAGTTCACGGACGCCTACACCGCAGGGACGCGCTTGTCCGCGAGCGAGGCAGTCTCCTACGCCCTGCACGAGGGGGCGCGCCGTCCCGAGCAGGAGCAGGCTGATCAGCGCGGGTATGCGCCCCTGACTCCACGGGAAAGGCAGATCGCCGCTCTCGTGGCCGAGGGGAAGACCAACAGGGAGATCGCCGAGCAGTTGGTCATCTCCCCCCGGACGGCGGAGACGCACGTCGAACACATCCTCACCAAGCTGGGGTTCACCTCCCGCACCCAAGTGGCGTCCTGGATCGCCTCGACGACGGACACGGACCTCGACACGACCTGAACGCCTGCCCGCACGGCCCGACGCCGACCCGCCCCCATCCGGCTCGCCCCGCGGCGCCATGCCTGCACCAACCACGCCCCATCCACCGGGCCCCAGGGCGCGTTTATGCAAGACCGCCCCTGTTGCGCCCAATAGGCTGCGGCGCGCGGACGACGCCGGGATGGCCGGACCTGCTGTGCGGCGGGCCGGATCCCGAGCACAGCGCGTCGCCCTGCGCCGCACGAAACCTTGGCCCGATGCGGGCTGCGACAGCGGACTTGGACGGCCCGCGTTGCCCTGTCGTCCCAAGCGTCTGACCTGAGTTCCCGTCAATCTGGTCTGCGCTGAAGCCTTCCCGCCATGGGTGCGCTGAGGGCGGAGAACGGAAGCCACCCCGTGCGCCGGCTACTTGCTGCACAAGACGCACCTGGACCCCGGATCCCTTACTGCGTGAAGGAAGCGTGGATGCGAACCGTTCGTGCTATGCCGACCAGTCGACGGAAGCGGTTAGCCGTCGTCGCGGTGGTCGTCCCTGCGGTGCTGGCCCTCGGCGTCGCCGGCTGTGGGGCCGGGGGAAAAGCCCCGCAGAGTAGGCAAAGTGTGCCGGTGCACGTGGTGTCCCAGCCGCCCGCCTCCCCGCCTGCATCCGCGCTGACCGTCGATCCCACCCCGACGTCCACTCCCACCGCCCTCGCGCCGACCGCCACCCCCACGGCGAGCGGCACGGCAGCATCATCCAGCCCTCGACCACCCACACCGTCGCGCCGCGACTCGGCAAAGCCACCGCCGACCACCGCGTCCAGCCCCGCGCGCCCCACCCCGCGTCCCGCAGGCTGGCCAGGCCCCGCATCCACCGGTTGGCGGCACACCGGCGTCGCGCTTCAGCCGGTTGCCTGCTCACGCGGCGAGTTCTTGATCGACAAGCCGGGGACTGTGATCGACGGCAAGGACATCCCGTGTTCGGTGCGGGTGACGGCCGACGGCGTGCGGATCACGCGCAGCAAGGTCACCGCGACCGGCCAATGGGGCGTGTACCTGGTCGACAGGCACACCGACCTGCTTGTGCAGGACGTCGAGATCGTGGGCACGGCCGACTGCGAGTACGGCGTCGGTTTCCAGAGCGTCAAGTCCGTTCGCATCGACGTGAGCGGGTGCTCCGACGGGGTGAAGATGGAACGCGGCGCGAGTCTGGTCGACTCGTGGATCCACGACCTGAGCCGCGGCCCCGGCGACCACAACGACGGGGTCCAGATCACCGGCGGCTCGGACATCACCATCCGGCACAACAGGATCGAGAACCCGCGCAACCAGACGTCCGCGATCCTGGTGGGCGGCGAGTTCGGCTCCCCGTCGAACATCCTCGTCGAGAACAACTTCCTCGACGGCGGGAACTACACGGTCTACCTCGACCCGAAGGGCAGCAACCGGGTCATCCGCAACAACGTGTTCACCCGCAACTACGTGTACGGCCCCGCACGCCTCGACGGCCAGGTCGAGTGGGCGGGCAACACCCACGAGGACGGCACAGCCGTGGCGGCGTAAGACCTTGCCCCTGGCCGACGCAGCTGCCGTCCAGCCGATAGGCAGCACAGAGTCCATACCATCTTGCATGGTACCGTCGAGGGAAGAAGGCGCCGCCTCACGATGAACGCCGGCGGATCCGGGTGCTCACCACTGGGCCCACAGTCGTCGACGTTGCTTTGCGCAGCCGACGACGGCTGAGCCGAGGCGAAGAGCGTCCTGCCCCGGCCTACCTGGCGCTGCGGTCCCGCCGACGACGATCACGTCGCGCATCAGGCTTGCGAAGGGAGCGGTGCCGAGTGAGCGAACTGCCGCGCAATGCTGTGGCCCGGACCGCCAGGCTTGCCTCCCTGCCGCTCGGGGCGGCGGGACGGGCAACGCTGGGACTGGGGCGCCGGCTCGGCGGCCGGCCGGCGGAGATCGTCGCCGCGGAACTCCAGCAGCGGACGGCACAGCAGCTGTTCACCGTGCTGGGTGAACTCAAGGGCGGCGCCATGAAGTTCGGCCAGGCGCTGTCGGTGTTCGAAGCCGCCCTCCCCGAGGAGGTCGTCGGACCCTACCGATCCGCACTCACGAGACTTCAGGACGCCGCGCCGCCCATGCCGTCAGCAACGCTCCACAAGGCGCTGGCGGAGAACCTCGGCGGGGACTGGCGGTCTCTGTTCCGTGAGTTCGACGACAAGCCGGCCGCCGCCGCCTCGATCGGACAGGTGCACCGGGCGGTTTGGCATGACTCCCGCGAGGTCGCCGTGAAGGTTCAGTACCCGGGCGCGGGCGCTGCGCTGATATCCGACCTGAACCAACTCGGCCGAGTCGCGCGGTTCGCCGGTCTGTTGGCGCCCGCCGTCGACGTCAAGCCGTTGATCGCCGAACTCAAGGCGCGGGCCGTGGAGGAGCTGGACTACCAGCTGGAGGCGCAGGCCCAGAGCGCATACGCCGACGAGTTCGCCGACGACCCGGACATCGCCGTCCCCGGTGTGCTGCTCCAAGCCCCGCGCGTGCTGGTCTCCGAATGGATGGCCGGCACCCCCCTGGCACAGGTCATCGCCACGGGAACGCCCCAGGAGCGCGACCGGGCAGGACACCTGCTGGTGCGCTTCCTGTTCTCCGGCCCGGCCCGCACCGGGATGCTGCATGCCGACTTGCATCCCGGCAACTTCCGGCTGCTGCCCGACGGCAGGCTCGGCGTGCTCGACTTCGGTGCCGTGAGCCGATTGCCCGAGGGACTGCCCGCATCGCTCGGCGCGATGATGCGCCTGGCACTGGCCGACGACGCCGACGGCGTCTTGGCGGTGCTGCGCGCCGCGGGGTTCGTTGCGCCTTCGACCAAGCTGAGTGCCCAGGAGGTCCTGGACTACCTCCGGCCCATGGTCGAACCGGCCCAGGCCGACCGCTTCCGGTTCTCGCGCGCATGGATGCGTGAGCAGGGCGCTTCCCTCGGCGACCCGCGCAGCTCGGCGTCGCGGGTGGCTCGACAGCTCAATCTGCCCCCCGAATACCTGCTGATCAACCGGGCCTCGGCCGGCACCATCGGCGTCCTGTGCCAGCTGGCGGCCGAGGTTCCCTTCCGCGAGGAACTGGAGTCCTGGCTTCCGGGCTTCGCCGCGATCGAGGACAACGACGGGGACGCATAGGAGGGCGATCCGTAGACCTCCGTGCTCCGTGTCCTCCTCAAACAGGCCCGCTCCGCCGGCTCTTGGATTCCCCGTCGACGCTGTCGACGGGGAATCGACCATCCGTGCCGGATCCTGGCCCGCCCATGGGGCTCCCGCCGCAAACCTCGGCGACTAGCCACGTCTTCCAGCCGCGGAACCGCCCGGTGACGACGGGGCAGCCGGCGTGCCGCAGTCGTACGTCTCGATCAGGGACCGGAGCCGGTCGTGGCTGCGGACTGAGTGGGCGCGTAGGAAGACCACCCAAATGATGATGACCAGGCTCGCGACACCAGCCGCGACCCCAAGGTTGGACGGTGCGTAGGCATCAGCGGTCAGGATGCCCGCGACAAGCAAGGCGAGCGACGCCAATGCACTCCAGCACACGCACGTGGCGTTCGCTGCCTGGGGGCGCTCCCCTGCGACGTGGAAGCGGGCACGGGCCGCATCGTAGGAATTCGGTCCGCCCGGCATCCCGGGCAAAGCGGTGGTCACGGGTCGTCCGGCGGCGACGTAGGCAGCGGTCTTGGCAGCTCTGGCCTGGGCAGTGGGACTCTCGTCGGTGACGAAGTCGAGGTAGGCGTAGGACCGGGTCGTGAACACGTTTCTCAGCCGATAGCCGAGTTCGTGAGCGATCTCGGTGACCCGGTAGCAATCGCGGGATCGGGCTCGGTGCAGTGTGACGGTCACCCAATACCGACCATCAAGGCTGCGGAGTGCGTTTACTTCGTGGCGCGTGTACATGACAGGGATTCCAGGCCATTGAGCAGAGCGCAGCGGCCGCAACTGCTGACGGCGTTTGGCTCGGTGGTTCCGGACGGGATCTCGCGCGGCCAAATTCCCAGTAGATCCCGCGGAAGACTTCCGAACTAGGAAAGAACCGTCACCAGTTGGGGGCGAGCACGCGCTCCCATGCAGCCCCGGCATGGCTGTCCCTGGCCGGCCCGTCGGAGCTGACCAGTTGCTCCAACGGCGCCGCAGCGATGGCGACTGCGAGAAGCGCAGGCGGCGCTACACGCGCGGAACCGGGCCGTCCACCTATACCGCGGGTGCCGGCACCCGAGCCCTCGACGCCGAAGTCGTCGCCGCGGCACCGCCGGGCAAGCGTTGTGACGCCGGGGTGTGTGGAAGCAGCATGCGCTCCTGGGCAAACGCTGTCAGGAGTTCTCGGCGCTGGATACCGAGACTTCGGCGAATTTCCCCGAGCGGTACGTCCAGCATGGCGTGCCAGTTGACCGAGTGCAGCGGGTGCATCCCGCTCGTTCTGCCGAATCGCACGGCCAATTCGAATATCTGCCGGTCTGCGGCCGTCCACCGGAAGGGACCGCGGTAGGTGGCTCGTGCCCAGGCCGTGAAGAGGCTTTGCTGCCAGCCACGCAGGCGGCCGCTTGCCCCCATCGTCGTCCCGACGATGAACGCCTCGTCCTGCGGAAGTGCCCCGCGGCCGAGAACAATGTGGATGCAGTCGTGCCCGAACAGGTCCACAGCACCAGGCAGAGCGATGGGGCTTGCCGGGTTCTCCGCCAGCCGCACCGGCCACGGAATTGATGTCTGCGGGTCGCCGGGCATCGCGGTGTACGCGGCACGGAGAATTGTCGAGTCCTCGAGCCCGGGGTTCCATTGGGAAAGTGCACCGTAGACGGACATGACCCACTCCTTGTTCGGGATAGCCAGTCGAGAAACACAGCGCAACAGTGGGCTGTTTCGACAACGGGGGCCGTTCGTTGTGTGGCACACCCCGAAAACCCGGTTGAGTTGGTGTTGTCGGTGGAAGCCCTGCTGACGGCTGCAGCGTACGATCACCGATCTCCCTGGGGCCCGGAAAAGTCGGACATCATCCGGGACATCAGCCGCGACCTGGCCGCCCCGTGATCAGACACGGTGTGTCGACGGGATTCCGGCCGTTGGCTCGTTCGTGGACCGCACAGTCAACAGGCTTGTGCCGCACAGGGGTTGGGTGTTGTCCAGGTCGCGGTTCCGGCGGCCTCGGGGCGGGGCAGCTCGCGTTGGTGGGTCCGGCCGTTCACGCGCGCCGAGCTCCGCCGGCACTCTCCAGCCCCCTGAGCGCCGTATCCACGGTCGCCAGCACGTCATGGAGGTATTGCCCCGGAACTGACGACTGCCCAACACGTTCTGGGACGAGTTGCCTGTGGGCGGCAAGGAGTCGGTCATGGACGAGACGGCTGATTGGTTGCGCGGAGGGGCCGTTGAGGCGTACATCCATGGCTGCCTCCGCAACCAGCTCGTGATCGTTCTGCGTCGCGGTCGAGCTGATCGCGCGTACGACCCGACGGAACTTCTGCCCCGAGGCCGGAGCAAGGTGCAAGGCGAGTTCGTCGGCGAGTGTGAGCGGGTGGCCCGCGACGTGATCAGCGTCCATCCAGTTCGGAGCGGAGAAGGACACCGCGTGCATGAACTCGTGTGCCGCGACGTCGGCGGGCGTGCGCTCCACCAGCCGCCCGGTCCTGTGGTTGCGGCGCAGCGCTGACAGGTACGAGAGTCGGCCGGCGCTGCTGTGCCACCAGGATCCGAAGGTGACGACGGATTCGAAATCGGGAGGGGTCACGACCGTTTCGGCGAAGGTGTGGGAACTGCTCAAAGTACCGAAGCGGACTGCGCGCAGCCGCGTCGCGGGGAAGTCCACCGCCGTCTCGATCAGGCCGCGGGCTATCTCGCGTGATGACTCCAGCGAAATCGCGCGGCCGCCGTCTGGCTGGAGAACCACGGCTACGTCGCGGTCCAGCACGGCCGACAGTGCGGCGCGCAGTTCCGTCTCGATCACGGGGATATCTTCGGCACTGCTGACGCGTGCCTGGTACTCGTCGGGTGTCGCGCCGCCGATCCCAGGGGCCAGCATGCGGATTCGTGCCAGGCCTGCCGGCGTACCGACCGGTAGGAGGCCCTGTGCCTCGGCTTCGCGCAGAGCGCGGAGGAAGTGCTCACGGGCTTCACGACTGTGCCACCGGGAGTTGAAGGAAATCGTGTGTATGCCGCCCGGGCTTCGCCACGACTTCGCGAATGCGCGCTCGCTGGCGCCGGGCAGCGCTCCCACGCTGATTTGCCTCAGTGCCTGGCAGGGATAGTCCGCCGCGGCTTGGACCAACCCCTGGGCCACCTCACGGACGGTTTCCGTCGCGCTGGATTCGGCCAGTGACACTTTGACCGGATGGCCTACGAAATGGTGCAGCGCCTCGGCGAGCAGGAACTGGATTTGCGATCTGTGCGTGGCGGTTTGGAGAGCGCTCAGGCGCTCGTACAGGCTCCGGCGGTCGGCAGCGCGCCTTACGGCCGAAGGGCGTCCAGATCCGCGTGGCAGCGCTCGGTCAGGACGGGGGGCAACCGGTGACCCGCCGCGAGGTCGCTCCGGCCTCGCACTGAGCCACAGGTGTCCATGCACCTCGGTGGTGGTCATGCTCAGCCGACTGCCCGCCTTCGCGTCATGTCTCCCGACTGCCATCCGAGCACGTGCGGTGCCGGGCAGGTCAATTGACTGCGCTGCGCGACGAGCCGATTACAGCAGAGCCCCTGTGAACTGTGCTTGTACGTTTGCGACTGAGGCAGGGAACGGCCGGTCGGCACGTACTTCGTCGGGAACGCCCCGGGCGCGGCCGGGCACGCTGTTCGTCGGCGTCCGAAACGGCGACCCCGAGGACGAACGCCTGGACCACCCCGACCGGTCGATCACGAAGGCCGGCCACGTGACTTGGCCGAGGTACATCGCGGTCTAGCAACGCCCTTGTGCACCAACCTGGTTCGCAGGTTGCTTGTAGGGGAATCCAGGAACCCTGCGAGAGTCTTCGTTGAACTCGTGTGAGCCGCGTCGCCCCCTCGTGGTGGCGAGCGCGGACGTGAAGAACATGTACTCGATCTGTTCGAGGCCACCGGGCAGGCTTCTCACACGGTTGATCAGCTCCTCCAAGTAGCGATCGTCCAAGAGGATGGACCCGTGGGCTGAGAGCACGTCAGGCACGAACAAGGAGCCATCGGGTTCGAGGGAACGGAGAAATCTGCGAACGACATTGTTCGGCGTGCGGTCAGATACTCGAATTGCCGATACCGGTCCCAGGCCAAAGCGCCTGCCATGAGCGAAATGCATGCCGTTTTCGGTTGCGTAGTCCATGAGCTTGTAACCGAAGGTCACATCTTCCTCGAAGGGTACGGGGTCGATTCCCCCGGCGAGAACTCCTTCGAATGCACGATGTATGAGGCAGGACCCCAGGGGCTTCTCGGGATTGAACACCGCATGGCCGCGTCGGATGCTCCGTGCAAGCGCCGTGTACCGGCGGAAGCGCAGGTAGGTGAGCAGATGGCCGACCAGTTCCTTCGCCTCCGGGTCCGTGGGGTCGAATTCCGGCTTGTGTGCTCCGGCAAGACCGACGAGCTTGGCGTCACCGGCGAAGAGGCGCATGATTTTCGACACAAACTGTTGGTCGTCGAACCGGCAGTCGGCATCCGTGTGAACGACCAGGCCGTTGTGCCCCGCGCGGGCGAACCGACTGGCCGCTTCAAGGAGGCCCAGGCGCCTGGCTTTTCCTACATTGCTCCCCGCAGTCCAGTTACCAGGACTGCTGCGGTCGATCACGTAGGCCGCCAGACTGCTTCTTATGTATTTGGACTGCGGCGTCTGGCGCGTCGAAGAGGAGTCAGTGTTTCGAAAGACCGGAAGGGCGAGAGCTGCTTGATTGCGCTCGAAAATCTCCTGGCCGCGACGCTCATCTCGGTCGATCGGGCCGTTGTTGACGACGACGATGGTCTCGACCGTCCCAGGTTCGCACCATTGGTCGGCGAGCGAAGTAAGAACATCGAGGAGGCGCTGCGGATTCTCGTCATGGACAGGGATGACAAACAGGACTTCGCATTCCTTCGCCAGCGGCGACCTCAGGATCGGACGATGCTCGCCCGACAGAATCAACTCGGATTCCAGCAGCCTCGTCATCATCCTAAATTGCCTCCAATGGCAGATCGATCCGAGGGGGAAGTACGAACGGGCTGGCTGGCGAAAAAGCGCGCAGCGCGGACGGCCAGTTTGCGAGCATAAGATTGACCGCGCGACAGCGCTTGCAGAAAGCCGTCAAAATAGCTCGAGCCGCCTGAAGGTCGTATTCTCCGCCCGCAGCGCATCAGCTGTCGGGTGGTGCCTGCGCTTCCGCTCTTTCAGCGGTGGCATCCACCGGGCGAGCGCCGCCGCGCGATACCGGGAGACCCTGTCGCAATCCTCTGTGGTGACCCGGCACAGGCTCCTCCGCTGCCTATGGCCTGCGACGGGCAGTGCACGTAGGGGGCCGTGAACTCGATGGCGTTGTGCAGTGATTCTGCCCGGGGGAGCGAGGTCGCGACGGGTGACGATCCGCGCAGGCGCAACAGGCCCCAGCCCTCATGCCGGCGGAACACGATCCGCTGGAGGAGCCCGGAGTCCGCAGCTTCGTCCGGGCGGCTCGGCCCCTCTGGTGCCGGGGAGTTCGTGTTGCCGGACGCCCCAGGCTCGGCGGACTGCTGTGCCTGTCGAGGTTCCGTGGTGCCATGCGCCGGCGCTCCGTTGGCAGTGGTTTTCGGAGCGGGCGCAGACGACGCTAGGGGGGAGTCAGGGCATCTCGCCGTGTCTGGCGTGCGTCCGCCATGCGCTTGCGCTGGGCAGGGTGGTCGTAGAGGGTCACGGTGATCTCGCGGATCAGCTCGGCGACGTCGTCGATCTCCTCGGCTGAGAATTCCAAGCCGTCGTGCAGGCTGTCGTTGCCGACCATGCGCGCTTCGTGCAGCGCGTTGATCACTTCGGGGCTGAGCCTGCCCGAGAGTTCGGTGATCTTGTCGTACAGCTTGTACTTGGTTGCGCCTTGGTCCTTGCAGATTTCTTCGACCGCAGCCCGGTAGCCGGCACCAGCCAGCCGTAGCGCATCCGCGAACTCCGCCCGTGACGCTTCCGCGTACAGGCTCCGGACGGCCGCAGGCACATCGTTGCCCAGGGTTCGGGCAGGGCGCTCGGGCCAGATGACACTGCGCCAGGCGGCGTAGTACTGCGTCTCCTCGTGGTGCTCGTCGTCATCGGTGGTCGTCTCCGCGTAGCCGACAAGTTCGAGCACGGCTCGGCCGCACAGGTCGCAGGTCCACGCCTCCTCCTGCACCACCCCGTGGAACTTGGCCATGTTCATCGCGAGATGGGGGCCTACTGTCCGAACGTTCCGCAGGGACAAGCCAACCCCTACTGCGCATGCCGCGTGGGGACACACCCCGGTCCGTCGCTGCAACGGTACGCGGTCGCGCAGAGGGTCAGGGATACGAACGAAGCCTGAACTCATGACCTCAAGTAGCCGTATGCCGTGCCCGGCTGTCCAGCGGGTTCCGCGTTGCAGGCGAAGGCGGCCTTCGGCGGCGTTGCCGTGCCAGCGGTCGTCGATGCAAGGCGGACGCGTGTCGGCGGGACGGGAATGCCCATGGAGATGACAGGACGGCGAGTGAGGTCGCCGCCGCCACGCTGAGCTGCTGACGCCGGAAACCCCATGGTGCTGTTGCGTCGCGCCGGCTGCGGGAGCGAGGTCGTTGTCCGATGCGCGCAGGGGGTCGTCCGATTACAGCTCGGTTCCGGTCCGTGCTCGCCGCGCGCTCGTACGCTCCGGCACGGGGCGTCGTCCCCCGGGAGGCCGCCGCGCTGCTGCCTCGTCTGCCGAATCCGCTCGACCTCTACGGTCGCCGCGGAATGGTCGGGTCGAACCACCACCACCGCCGGGCCGGTCGGGGTGGGCGTGCCGTGGTTGCGTGCCATCGTGTGCCGATCGCACAGTCCGACCTGCTGCCGAGTTCTGAGAGGCCGTTCCTCTGAATGCCGCGTCCGCGGAAACGCTCTCCGTCGTCCTGCTCCTGGCGGTCCTGGGGTGTGCCGTGGTCCGCCCGCGGGGGGTGCCGGAGGCGGTGGCGGCGGTTCCCGCGGCGGGTGTCGTCGTGGCGACCGGGGCGCTGTCCCTGGACGCCGCGCGGGAGGAGGCGGAGCGCCTCGGGCCGGTGATCGGTTTCCTGGCCGCGGTGCTGGTGCTCGCGCGGCTGTGCGACGAGGAGGGGCTGTTCGAGGCGTGCGGCGTGTGGATGGCGCGTGCGGCGGCGGGCCGCCCCCGCGGCCTGCTGGTGCAGGTGTTCGCCCTGGCCTCGCTGGTCACGGCGGTGCTCAGCCTGGACGCGACGGTCGTGCTGCTGACGCCGGTGGTGTTCGCGACGGCCGCGCGGGTCGGGGTGCGCGCCCGGCCGCACGTGTACGCCTGCGCGCACCTGTCGAACACCGCGTCGCTGCTCCTGCCGGTGTCCAACCTCACGAACCTGCTGGCGTTCGCGGTCAGCGGGCTCAGCTTCGTCCGCTTCGCCGCGCTGATGCTGCTGCCGTGGCTGGTCGCGGTCGCCGTGGAGTACGCGGTGTTCCGGCGGTTCTTCCGGGCCGACCTCGCGGCCGGGCCGCAGGCGCCTCCCCGCGTGGACGCGCCGGCGGTGCCGGTGTTCGCGCTGATGACGGTGCTGGGCACGCTGGCGGGGTTCCTGGCGGCCTCGGCGGTGCACGTGGACCCGGCGTGGGCGGCGGCCGCCGGCGCGGCGGTGCTGGCCGTCCGGGCGCTGCTGCGGCGGCGGACCACACCGGCCGCGCTCGTGCGGGCGGCGGCGCTGCCGTTCCTGGCGTTCGTGCTGGGGCTGGGCCTGGTGGTCCGGGCGGTCGTGGACAACGGCCTGGCCGACGCCCTGGGCCATGTCGTGCCGCACGGCACCGGACTGCCCGAACTACTCGCGATCGCCGCACTCGCCGCGGTGCTGGCGAACCTCGTCAACAACCTGCCCGCGGTCCTGGTGATGCTCCCGCTCGCCGGCCCGCTGGGCGCCGGCGCGGTACTGGCCGTACTCCTCGGCGTCAACATCGGCCCCAACCTCACCTACGCCGGGTCCCTGGCCACCCTGCTGTGGCGCCGCATCATGCACGAACAAGGCACCGAAGTGAACCTGGGCGAATTCACGAAACTCGGCCTCCTCACCGTCCCCACCGCCCTGATTTTGTCCGTCACAGCCCTGTGGGCATCACTCGCCCTCATCGGCACCTGAAGACACTGCGTCAGGCGCGGCGCAAGCCGGACTCCGGCTCGAAGGGCTTCTCGACGGTGTGCTGGACGGGGTGTTCGACGGCCTGCTGTCCCTTCCGGTGATCGCCGGGTTCGTCTCGATGCCGGGCTTCGGCGGCGCGATCGTGCCGGGCACCACCCCGGCCGGCGCCGGCGGGGCGACCGGCAGAGCCGTCCGTCGGCGCGGCCCCGTAGTCTGGTCCCGCACCTTCGGGGAGGCCCGGGGGCGGAGGGAGTCGCGACGATGACCGCGCAGCCGCACGGTTCGGAGCCGATCATTCCCCGGCCGGAGCGTACCGTCGGGGCGCTGCGTGTCGCCCTTGCGCAGGTCGCGCCGTACCGCATCGCCGAGTTCGAGGCCCAGAAGGACCAGGCCTTGGACCAGGCGGCCGAGCAGAGCAGCGTCTCGCCGGTGCAGATGTTCCTGCTGGCCTGGTCGCGGGACATCGAGATCGAACGCCACCCCGCGACGGCCACGCGGTACCGCAACGCCGTGCACGCCGCCCAGGTCCTCGACAGGAACGATCCCGACTGGAAGCCGGCGATGGACGAGGTCTCCCGCATCCTCGCCGAGGCGATGCAGGCCGTCCGTGACTGACGTCGTCCCGTCCCGCACGCGAATCCGGGGCTGGTTTCGTTGAGTTGGGCCTGGGAGTACCACCCCGACGAGGAGACCCGCGTCGGCGGCATGCCGCCGGTGTTCGTCGCGCTCGTCGAGGACAAGGCCGCCGAGCTGGTGCGCGCCGCGGCGGCGAAGTACCTCGACGGCACCCTCTACGAGGGGTTCTCCGAGCCGGGCACGGTGTTCGTCGGCGGCGGCATGTTCGACTACCTGGTCATCCAACGCCACGAACGCGTGTACATCATGCAGGTCACGCCTCCGCTCTGAGCATCAGCGAACAGGGCCTGCCACGCCGGCTGTTCGTCGGCGACGAGGTCTCCCCATCCGTGGGTGGGCGAGCCGTCGCAGGAATGCCTTGGCCGGCTTGCACTTGGAGAAGCCGGTGATCCCGGCGTCGAAGATGTCGACGATCCTGCGGCCGGGCTGCGAGGCGGCGGTCCCTCAGTCGGTGGTACGCATCATCGTGCGAGCGCGTGGTGATGACCGCGCGCAGCGGCTCGCCGGTGAGAGGCCGGTCTTGTCGCTCTCCACTCGTCACACGGTAGGGCGATGCCGAACACCATTCCCAAACATTAGGTTGTTTGTGTTGTCCGGAACTCCTCATAGGGGGACGTCATGCCTTCCCGTTTTCGGTCCGCACGCAGCCTGTGCCTTTTGTCCGCGGCCGCGTTGGCGATCGGCCTGGCCATGGCGCCGGCGGCTGCCTCAGGCGGAGCGGGAGCTGTCCCGGTCCCCGCTGCCCCCGCCGCCCCCGCCGCCCCCGCCGTCTTCCCGCCTGACGGCCTGGTGGGCCGTCTCGTGAACGTGGGCACCGGCAAGTGCCTGGAGATTGCGGACGGTTCCCACGCGGACGGGGCCCGGGCCCAGCAGTGGGATTGCGTCGGGGTGCCGCACCAGTCGTGGCGGTGGGTGCTGGTGGGTGTGTGGTGGGACCAGTGGCAGCAGGAGCGGCACAGCTACCGATTGGTGAACGCGGCGACGGGCAAGTGCCTGGAGATTGCGGACCTGTCCAAGGCGGACGGTGCCCGCGCCCAGCAGTGGCAGTGCGCGAACGTCGCGTCGCAGATCTGGAACACGGCGTACGCGAGCCACCGCCGCGCGATGGTGTGGAACAACCACAGCGACAAGCCCTTGGAGATCGCGGACGGTTCGCGGGCCAACGGGGCGCGCGCCCAGCAGTGGCAGGTGCCATACATCGTGCCGAACCACATGGAGTGGGACTTCTGAGGCCACCCGGACTGCGCTCGGGAGCCCCCGGTCGGGCTCCCGAGCGCGGCCTGACTGCCGGGCCGCTACCGCCCTCCGTTACTGCCCTCCGGTGTAGCCGAAGCGGGGCAGGTCTCCGGTGAGTACGTCGCCGAGGAGTGTGGTCCCCAGTTCGTTGGGGTGGTACGACTGTTGGCTGTGCGCGGGGCCGGGTCCTTCGATGTCGCCTTCGCCGGGGGTCAGCTGTTCGATGAACGCGTTGACCGACTCGGGGTTGCCGCAGACCCCGCGCCCTTCGAACGCCGGGATCGGGTCGGTGTAGTGGACGTCGATCCCGTTCACACCGGTACGCAGGTCGTCGATCATCCGCAGCGCGTTCTCCCGCAGGTACTTGGCCAGGTCTCCGAGCCAGTCGACGTCGCCCTGGGTGTGAGGGTTGGCGGCGCCGCTTTGCTCGGGCTGGGTGGTGGTTCTGCACACTCCGCTGAACAGTTTCGGGTAGCCCATCAGCACGATCTTGGCGTGCGGCGCGGCTTGGGAGATCTGCGTCAGGACGGTCCGCACGGAGGGGACGACCTTGAGGCTGATGCGCTCGCGCAGCGTCCGGTCGAAGTCCGGGATCTTGTGGCAGTCCGACGTCTGCGCGCACCGTGCCAGCACGTCGGAGAACCCGGCGTCGTTGCCGCCGATGGACAGCAGCACGAGCGTGGTGTCGGTGTCGACGAACCCCTTCTCCAATTGCGGGGGTTCCAGGTACTGGCCCTCCGCCGGGTACCCGAAAGCGTTCCGCACCGGTTCCTCACCGGGGCGCGCGACGGGCAGCAGCATCTGGGTACGGGCACCACTGCACGATGCGATGTGGAAGTCGACGGCGGGATCCCAGGTGTCGGCACGGGTGCCGAGCGGAACGGTGGTGTCCGGCAGACGGGTCTTGCGTGACCACGCCGCGGTGGAGCGGTGGCACGCATTCTGGTAGCCGGTGCGGCCCATGCGGTCGGACTCGGGGTAGTACTTGGCCCCGCTGACCGGTGAGGCGCCTTCGCCCGAGGCGAAGGAGTCGCCGAGGACGACGACCTGGTGCTTGGGCTTGCCCGGCAGCGGCTGGAACGCGACGGCGTCGAAGGCGATGTCCTCGGTGCCGTCAGGCGATGCCCCGGCGATCGAGGTGAGTTCGACGCGGGGGACGCCGTCGAAGCGGAAGGCACCGAGGGGGACCCACCGGTTCTCCTCGATGCGCTGGAGCAAGGTGCGCCGTTCGGGCCCGTCGGCGGTGTGCACGGTGTATGCGGCCTGCTGGGTGTGCGCCCCATGGTTCGGCATGTGCACCATCACCCGCACCCAGCCGTGCAGCGGGCGGTTCGGTTCCCAGCGCCCGGTGACCTTCAGGCGTTCACCGGTGCTCTCGGGCGGCCCGCCCTCGCGGGTGTGGGTGAACCAGAAGTGCCCTCCGAAGCCGCCGCCGACCTGGTGCAGGTCCACCTTCGACAGGTAGTCGCCGGTCTTTCCGTCCTTGGCGAAGTCCAGCGTGAAGGTGCCGTCGCTGCGCCGTGGGCACGGCGTCGGGGTGACTGCGGGGACGTCGGCGGGGACATCGTCGACCACCAGCACGTCCCGCGGCAGGTCCTCGGTCTGGCAGTTGACCTGGTGCACGGAGACGTCGGGCGGGTTGGCGTGCACCCCCGCATCGAAGCGGATCTTCTCGTTGCCGCACTCGTACTGGCAGTTGAGCTTCCACTCGGCGGGGGAGTGCCACCAGCACTTCAGGTCGTACTTCCCGGTGGCCGGGTTCACGTGCCCGCAGTGGCTGGGCGGCTCCGGCTTCTCGCCCGGCCGCGTGGGCAGCACCGAGGGGTCGTCCGGCACGAACTCCCGCGTGGGGTCGCAGTCGTTGTCCCGGACCGTGCAAAACAGGTTGGTCGGCGGCTTGACCAGCCACCGGTTGGCGACGCCGCCGTCGGAGCCGTTCCAGTACGCAGGCTGGAACCCGACGCCGCCGCGGCCGCCGGGCTTGCCGATGGAGTGCGCCGCCCAGCCCATCACCTTCTCCGGGTACGGCCACTCCTGCGGCCGGGCGGCGTCGCCGGGGCTGCCGTCGAGGAACGCCTTCCGGGTCCACGGATAGTGGGCGTTCGCCGGGTTGTTCGTCCACCCCAGCCCCCACGGCTGCCCCTCGGCCTGCTTGGGGTGGAAGCCGCTGTTGTACGCCCACACCGCCATGAACCAGTTCTCGATCCGTGCGGGATCGCCGTCGTTGACCCTCATCCCGGCCGCGGCGAGCTGGTTCCATTTGGCGGCGAGGATCTGCGCGCCCGCGGTGATGTTCGCGGCGTAGTCGACGGCGATCGCGCGCTGCTGCTCGGGTGGCAGCGCGGTCTCTCCCGGCTTGGTCATCCCGGGTCGGCGCATCCCGTCGGTGACCTGGGTGACGCCGTAGCCGCAGTCGGCGTGTCCCCAGTCGACATCCCATTCACTCTCCTGGTTGGCGAGTTTGGAGGGGATGCCGTAGTAGTTGCCGATCAGCGGGTTGCCGGCCAGACCTTCGACGGTGTGCCGGGACGCCTGCCACATGTTCGACTCCTGCGCGGTGATGCCGAGCAGGATCTGCGCGGGGATGTCCCCTCCGCCGGTGAGCGGGATCGGCGGGAACATGTCGACGGGCCGGTACGCAGGCAGCCCCGAACCCTTCCAGTTCGCCGGGCGCCGGAGGTCGAGCGCGCCCTGGGCGAGCATGTCCACCGCCCACTCGATCTGGTGCACGGTCGGCTGGTAGACCTGCGTGCGCACATCGCCGCGGGGCACCGAGCAGGAGTGGTCCGGGTCGATCGGGTCGTGGGGGCTGCCGGTCGTGCGGCTCTGCGCGTCCGGCCCGCGGTGGACCAGGTTCGGGCTCAGTGTGCGGCCCTCGGCAGGGCGGAGCGGCGGTGCGGGGGACACGACCGTCCCGTCCTGCCGCCCCGTGGCGGTGGTCAGCAGCGTGATCCGGGTGCCCCTGGTCGGATCGGTCTGAGCGGTCGGCGCGGTGCCGGTCACCGCGACCGTCCCCGTGGTCGACACCGTGGCTCCGGCCGGTGCCGCCAGGGCTTTTGCCGTGGGCGGCAGGGCGGCCGGGCGTCTGCCGGGCTCCGCGGCCTGCCGGGGCCGTTCGGGTGCCGAGCCGGTCAAGAACACCGTGCCGTTCCCGCCCGCG
The DNA here is from genome assembly GCA_045039925.1 of Streptomycetaceae bacterium NBC_01309. Classification (GTDB taxonomy): domain Bacteria; phylum Actinomycetota; class Actinomycetes; order Streptomycetales; family Streptomycetaceae; genus Yinghuangia. The sequence continues at coordinate 30,974 of CP108401.1, read as the reverse complement.
GAGATGCCCACCTCACCGGTGCGGCCGAGCGCGTACGACTGGGTGGCGCCCGCGTGGTGGCGCCGCACCCGGGCCCGGTCGTCGGTGTGGTCCATGAACCACACCCCACCCTGGGCGTCGGGGTGCAGGTCGACCGGGGTGCCGGTGGACCGTGCGAGGGTGCGCTGCGTTCCGTCGCGGTCCAGGCGCACGACCCGTTCGCCGCTTGCCGCGACGATCCCGTCAGGCGTAGGCACCGCGGACGTGACCTGGCCTGGAGTGACCACCGGGGTGCCCAGCGTTCCGGCCGCGGTCCGGACCGGAATCAGCCGGGTCCGCCCCAGGTCCTCGTCGCCGGCCTGGGTGAGGACCGCGTCCTCCCCGGCCCCGCAACCGGGGTTGTAGTACGCCAGCGCCGACTGCACCGGCAGCTTGAGCACCGCGCCCGTCTCGGTGTCCACAACGGCCGTGAACCCGCCCCGCAGGAACAACTCGGCCCGATTCGTGAACGAACGCGGCGCGTAGACCACGACCAGGCGCCGTCCCGACGCGGTCAGACAGGCGTTGCCGATCCACAGATCGGCCTCCAAACCCGGTTCGGACAGCGAGGCCAGGGTGCGCCAGACATGTCCGTCGCGCCCACGTGCCACCAACAGGTGGAACCCGCGCTCATCGCCGGCAGTCGTCCACACCAGGTCCTCCCCGTCCCCGGGCGATCCGGCGGTGGCCGCTGACGCGCCTGCGGTTCGGCGGCCCAGGTCGTAGGCCACAGTGCCCAGGACACCGAGCAGCGTCAGGCAAACCACGGCCAACCGGAACAGGCGCCCGCGACCGCCCATTCCCCAAGGGATCGACATAGTCAACCACCGTAGGTGCGGACGATCTTGGTCAGCCATCACCCGAAGGGGTCACGCCGCCCACGCGCCCGGCGGGGTCGACCAGCCTGGCCTGGGTCGGTCGGCCGTTCCACGTCGTCCCTGCACAAGGCACTGCCGTGGACGGCAGCCCGGGCCGGCCCACCAACGCCCGCCCTGGCGCACGGCACGAAGCGGTTCCACAGGTGCACACCGCATGGCCCTCCAGCGTCCGGCACCGCGACCTGACCAACACGTTCGGCGGCGCAGCTCACAGGCAAGAAGGCGACTGGAGACCTACCTGAGCAGCGAGGCGTTCCGCGCCTCGCACCACTTCTTGGACTGGGGTAACGGTCGCGGCGGCGGGCATTGGATTGGGCGTGGCGACGACCCTGACGAGGATCGCGGGCGGCCGGTCCACGCTTCGACAATCGAACACGGCGTGTCGTCCTGGCGAGCTCGCAAAATCCGCATCCGGAATATAAGAGGCAAATCCCTGTTTCAAATTCAACAATCTGGCATCTTTTTGCAATCATTTCCATAAGGGGGGTGATTTGCTGACTCGTGTACTTCTTTTGCTTGGTGCTCCGATCGAGAATGGTGATAACTCATGGCCATCTTTTCTCGCTTGTCGGCGACAGCGGCCTTGTCGGCCGCATTGCTTGTGGGGACCGCCGGCGGCGGTACGGCAGCGGCGACGAGCACGCAGGTGGAGGCGAGCCGGTGTGCGCAAGCCTCTTGCTGGTGGTCCGGAGCAAATTTCAGCGGACCCTATTCATTCAACCCCCACCTTGCCAACGGCTGCTACGCAATTGGCGGAAACGGGGTGCGGTCGTTCGCGCATCGCAGTCAAGAGGGGTACTTTTATTCCGGAAACAATTGCACCGGTCAGCCGCGCGCGGTCGTCGCGAATTCCGAAAGCTCCAATATGGGATTCCAGGCGTACAGCTTCCTCTCCGCGTGCGTTTCCTGTTGAGTCACCGTTGTTCGCCTTTTCCTCGTAAAGTCTGCGGCCCTTTGACGGCCGCACTGAACATCCGTGGATGAACGTGGAGGCCGGCCACGCGAAGGCCGGAGCGGCGCCGGCGTGTCGGCGGGCGCGCACGGGTGCTGCAATCGTCGTCGTGGCCAGGCTGGTGTTGTCGAACCCGCGTCCGGACTACCGGAGGCGGTACACCACATCGCGGCCGGGCTGGGCCGATGACTACCTGTCCCCGGAGCGCGCCCGGCGGTTGACCGAGGAGGGGTTCACCGAGCGTTGGCGAGATCACGCCTGTTGCTCAGCCGTGTTCGCTTCCGTCGTGGTCGTGCAGCGCGGCTGCCGAGGCGCGGACGGTCTCCGGGTCGATCTCCTGGATCTGCACGACGACGCCGTCGGGGTCGGTGACCCGGATGCTTCGCCCGAAGTCCTCGGGTACCAGTTCGTAGGCGTAGCCGGCCTGATCGAGCCGCTGTGCGACGTCCTCAAGTTTTTCGTCGGTGGCGAGTCCCAGCTCGACCGTGCCGGGCGCCTTGCCCTTGGAAACGGCCGCGTCGTGGATCCCCACGGCACCGGCGTCCGCGGTGAGTTGCGCCCATACGTCGACGCTGAGTTCGGCCTGGAACACCAGGCCAAGGCCTGCGTAGAACTTGCGCGATGCCTCGACATCGGCGACGTACCTGATCGGGAGCACGGTCAGCATCGTGGACACTCCTGAGTGTTGCGGTGCCTGCTACGGGTAATGCCCGCGGCGTTCGGCCACGCCGTCGGTCATGTGGTGCGGCGGTGAATCCGCCCGGCCGGTCTTGTCACGTATTGAATGCAGATATATGAACCAGGGTGTGTTCGGGTACCGACCCGTCCACCGCGACACGACGAAACACCGTATAGGGGCGGTCGTGGTCAGGGGGAAGTTCGTCGTATGTCGATAGAGCGCCCTCCGCCAAGCGGTATCCATCTGCCACCTTCAACGCGAACGACGGGTCGTGCGCCAGCGGGTTCTGGAACCGTGAACGGAGAAGCAATTCGGTCACCTTGGCGGGGTCCACCGCGATGGCCAGCGTGTAACGCGTGTCGATGCCCCGGTCGCTGTGTACGGCGAGGACGCGTGCTCCCTCAGGCAGCACAATTCCCGCGAACGACAGGGCGTCCGCAGTCTTGCGCGCGCCACGGTCGTCGTTTTCGTACCCCGCCACGGCGTACGTGGCGCAGAGGACTGCCACAACGACTGCGGCCGCAAGGGCGATACGAAAGACTCGCGAAGAACTTGGCCGAACGGATCCCCGACCCCGGTATCCGCGTCCGGGGGCGGCGTCACCCCCGACGTGCGCCGCAGCCGCATAGGACGCCCTTGGCATCCGAGCCCGCCCGCTCCCGGCGTCCAAGGCAGCAGCGGCATCGTCTGCTTCCCCGCATCGGCGAGGGCGTTCCTGTGCGTCCATGTCGGCCCAGTCAACGGAACGGCAGGGCATCCCGCCAGGTAAGAAGCCGCCATCCGCCACGACGCCACCGCCGACACGCAGCTCTACGGTCCTGCAGAGCCACATCTCCTCGTTGACCTCAGGTTGGAGCCCGTCGCCCGGTACCCGGTCTGCCTCCACAGCGCCTTGCGCTTGTCGGGCCGGCCCCGGCCTCAGCCGGGTACGCCGACGGGGCGCCTACATACCATGAAGCATGGTATGCTGCGAGCACGGGGGCCGCAGCCGTGCACCGCTTGCGCGAGTCGGAAAGGGCACCAGCTGTGGGGGCCCCTCGTCCGGCCCACTCGCGTCGGCGTGAGCCGCCGGGCGCTGGGCGACATGCCTGAAATGCATTCGGCTGCCGCGGGAATCGCCGACCGATCGGCGCGAGGTCGGGTCCTGGACTGCGGAGCCTGGGCGGTGGCGGGGAACCCGGCCCCGGAGCGGTCGACCCCAATCAATCTGTCGTTGATCGCACTGACAAGGCCGGATGGACGAACATGTCCCAATCGCGTAAAAGACAGGACGGCCGTGACCATGTGCTGGGCACGGTTCCCAAGGATCCGCAATATCAACCCAGTTGGCGATCGGCTGCTGCGGGGCCCGGGTGGCACGACCGCTCGATCGTCCAGCGGCCGGACGCGGCGGTGAGCCGATGACATCGGCCGACGTACGGGAGACAAACCGCGAAGTCGGACCGCAGGTATCCCGACGGGTCAAGATCGCCGCGTATGTCGTTCCCTTTCTCGTTCTGCCGTCGTCGTTGTTCCGCTTCAAGGTCGCCTTCACCGGGCCGGTGTGCGACCCGGAGCTGAGCACCGGCACCTACACGGCAGGCTTCGGCGAAAACCTCTACATCATCGCGCTGTCGCTGCTGTCGATGGGAGCCGCGTTCCTCACCTTCGGCCTCGTGCAGCGCTGGGGAGAGGTCTTCCCCAGGTGGATACCCGGCGTCGGTGGGCGGCAGGTCCCGGTGCTCGGCGCCGTGATACCGGCAGCCTTCGGGGTGTTGTTCCTCGGTTCGACGTCGCTCTGGCAGGTCGCGATCACCGTCCTCGATATCGAGAACCCGTCACAGGACAAATCCTGCGTGTTCCCGCAGAGCGGTCCGGCGGAGGTGGCGCTGACCCTCGCCTACCTGCCGCTCCTCGCCTGGGGTCCGCTGCTTGCCATCGTCACCGTCGCTTACTACAAACGCCGCCGCGCCTCACGCTGAGAGCCGGCAAGAGGCCCGGGATCCGCGAAGGTCCCAGGGCGCCCGGTGAACTCAAGGGCGGCGCCATGAAGTTCGGCCAGGCGCTGTCGGTGTTTGAGACCGCCCTTCCGAGGAGGTCGCCGGCCCGTACCGCTCCGCCTCGACGAGACTCCAAGACGCAGCGCCGCCGGTGGGGTTCAGCGCGAGCGGAGTAGGCGCGTTCCTCCGAGCCAATCCGCAGCCGACCAGCCGAACATGCTGCAATGACCGGGCAACGCAGTCGCAGCTCTCTGGAGCGTCGCCTCCTCGGGGCCACTTGTTCGGCGCTTCTGCTTCTGTCGGCGTGTACGGACAGCGAAAGCTCCGCAGCGTTGCCCGCGGGCACCGGGGCGGTGGAGGAGACAACAAGCGGCGGGCAACCGCCTGCCGGGGACGCCGCCGGTGCTTCGGGCCAGGAGTCGAGCACGCCAACCCCCAGATCGTCGGCGGCCTCCACTCCGACACCGACCACTCTCGCTCCGACAGATGTGTGCGCAATGCTCACCGACGCCGACCTTCAAAAGCTCGGCCCCGCACACTCCAAACCCAAGGACCTCGAGGGTTGGGACAGTGCCTGCAGCTGGATGAGCTGGCAGTTCATGGCCGGCTACACCCCGCCGCCGCCACCCGACGACAGCGACCTCGGGGGCGACCCCGCGAAGATCTCCGCAGCGATCACCGAAGGGGCGCGACGCGTCCGGGACATCACCGACAACTCAACCTGGATAAACGTGACCGTCGCAGTCAGGAGCGGACCGCCTCGCCCGCTTCCCAGTTCCTACACGGAGTCAGGTCACCGGTTTGAGCTGTCGCCTCCCACGCAGGACCGGCCTGACAACTGCACCGCGGCCACCGCGTGGGGCGGCGGCACCCTTGCGGTCGTGGTCACAGATGCAACCCGTGCCACACCACCCTGTGACTCAGCGAAACGTCTCATCGCCCTGCTCGCCAAGCGGGGCCCGCAGCCGACGTGAAAGCCGCGATCGCGTCGGCGTCGGGCGGCAAGTCAGCGGAGACGTCGCCTCGCGACGACCGGCGCAGGGAGGCAGTTCCTTCCTCAACGGGCCTTGTCCGACGTCGAGTTCGCGGCACGGTCGTCGGCCATGGCGCTGGGCGGGGCATGTCGGCGTTGGGAGTTCGGGTGCAGCGCCGCACGGTCGCGGCCTGGACGCCGTCCAGGCGGATCCCCGCGGCGTGGTCGTGCTGCAGGAACGCGCGGCGCCGTCGACCCGCTGAGCGGGTCCACGCGAGGTCAATCACCACGAGGGTGGTCGCACAGGCATTCGGTCCTCCGCGGTGGCTCTCGGGAATTGCTGGAATCGCATGGGCAAGCAAGGGTGGGCAAATTGCGGTCAGCCGGTGAGGGCAGCCGAAAGAGGGCGGTCGGGAGAGCCTACGCGGCGGCTATCTCCCTGATTATCTTCGACACCACCGTCGGAAACACCGCCAATCCTTCGATCGGCGCAGACCTCGGTGTCACCGAACAGCAGGTATGTTCCGCCACGGTGGCCTATTTGGTGAGCTTTTCTGTCTGTATTCCTGTATCCGGTTGGACAATTGATCGGTTTGGTGCCAAGCGCGTCTTCCTGGCAGCCCTGGTCTGGTTCACCGGAGCGTCTCTGCTTTGCGGTTGCGCACAAAACCTTGAGTCCCTCGTCACCAGTCGAATTCTGCAAGGAATGGGCGCGGGCATGATTCCCGCAGCCGGGACGACGTTGATGCTGCGAACCTTCACCGCCACCGAACGCGTGGCAGCGGCCCGCCTCCTGATGGTCCCCACAACCGTGGCCGGGGCGGCTGGTCCGATGCTGGGAGGCCTGTTCGTCGACCACCTGTCCTGGCGTTGGATCTTCCTGATAAACATCCCCTTGGGGGCAGCCGTGGTCCTCTGCTCCACCACCCTGCCGACCGATGACCCGCCTTCGAGGTCTCGTCGCCTCGACGTCCCTGGTCTGGCTCTCGCCGTCCCTGGAATCGGATTGACGATGTACTCCCTCACCAGCGCACCCGCGCGCGACTGGGGAGGGCACTGGTGGTACTTGGGGTTGACCGCAGGACTCCTTCTGCTGACTTCCCTGGTGGTACTGCAGTTGCGGATTCCACAGCCGCTGCTCGAACTCCGATTGTTCGCGGACCGTCTCTTTGCGAGTAGCTGCCTTGTCGCGCTCGCAATGTCCGCCGCCTTCCACGGGACGCTCTTCGCTTTTCCGCTCATGCAACAGAGCGTTCTCGGAGCGTCCGCGCTGGAGGCTGGATGTCTTACGTGCACCGAGGCCGTCGGGGTGCTCGTCGCCTCCCAGTCGGTCAGCCGCATCTATCCGGTGACAGGACCCAGGCGGCTGATGGCCGGCGGCCTGCTGGGAATGGCAATATGCGCGGCCGCGCTCAGCGTCGTAGACCGACAGGTGCCACGGCCTTTGGCCGCTCTGGCTATGTTTGCCACCGGTTTCTGCATGGGTCACGTGACGGTGGCCATGCAGGCGGCAGCTTTCGTACGCGTGGAGGCTCTGCGGGTCCCGGCAGCGTCGTCGCTGTTCAGCATGGTGCGACAGCTGGGCGCGGCTTTGGGCGTTGCGCTGGCGGCCTTGGTGATCGCGCTTCCCTCCGAGTCCCGCATACGCGTCAGCGACACCCCGATGGACCAGAGTGCCTACCAAGCGGCGTTTCTGACCTGCGCAGCGGTGGCGCTGGCAGGGAGCCTGGCCGCGCTGACCATTCGCGACTCGGACGCTGCCGACGCCACACCGGCCGACTAACTGCCACGAGGACGGCACAGCCGTCCGGACCTGACGCCCTCGTGCACGGTTGGCGTGGCACGTCCACGGCGCGGCTCCCAATACCCGCAAGTCTCTACCTTTTGCCTTGAATTGCCTGTTCTGAATTTGCGAGCAGGTCGGCGCGGTCTCGCCAGGCGCGTTCCCATTGGCGGGTCAGTGCCGGGTAGATGATCATGTAGCGGAACGGCGCGATGAAGGCCATGTAGAGCCGTCCGAACAGTCCGTTGGGCTTGACCAGGGCGACCATGCGCAGTTCGTACTCGCCGTCGTCGGCGCGCACCCAGCCCAGGTGCATGATGTTGTGGACGGTCTTGTTGGCCAGTTCTCGGGCTGCCTCGTTGTCGATCTGGTAGACCTCGGTGAACGGGTCGGTGCAGGGAGTGGCGTCGTCCCCGGTTTGGGCGAGGTCGCGTGGGAGGCGGTCGCGCAGCGAGGCGACCCGCTCGCCGAAACCCGCTTGCGGCGTGTCCCAGCCGAGCAGGGCGCCGAGCTTCCAGCGCACCGCGAGCAGGAACCGGACGGCTGGGGGCTCCTTGCGGGTGTCGTAGGCTGTTTTGAGCGCCTGGAGCATCACGGGGAAGTCGTCGGGGCCGGCGCCGGGGGCGCGGAGGGACCAGACGTCCTCGATCCGGAAGTCGCGCGCGAACTCGTGGATGCGCCAAGGTTGTTCGTCATGGGCCGCGTTGGGGATTCGCATCGGCTGTTCCTTTCGACCTGGTGTGCGCTGCTCGTCGTGCGCAGGCGTGCACTTCCGAGCGATGTCAAACGCTGCTAGACGCGAGCTGCCCGACGCAGCATGGTGATGGTGCCCTGCGTGATCACTTCTTTGAAGTACGCCGACAGGCGGCCGCCGCAGACCACCTCGACGGGGGTGTCGTCTGAGCGAACGAACTGCGTCAGGCCGTCGCTGCGCCCCAGACTGATGTTCTGCCAGACGTAGCGAGGCGCGATGGGCTTCGGATCGCGACCGGCCAGCACGGCTTGGATCGAGTCGGCAACCCGCCACCCTGACGGCAGCGCGGTCTGGCAGCACATCCGTGGCTCGCGGCCGTTCCGTTCGGGAAGCACCGCGGCATCTCCGGCGGCGAAGACGTCCGGGTGCGAAACCGATCGCAGGCTGTCGTCCACCACGATGCGCCCGCGCTCGTCCACTGCAAGGCCGGCATTTCGTGCGATTGGTGAGGCTGCGAACCCGACCGCCCACACGACGGTCCCGGCGGGGATCTCGTACCCGTTTGCGAGTACCAGGCGGCTGCTGTCCGAGACGTCAACGACTCTTGCGTGCTCGTGGACGCGTACTCCCAGACGCGTCAGGCCCTTTCGCACGTATCTCTGCCCGCGCTCGGACAACGCCGATCCTGTCTGTGCTCCAGTCACGAGGGTGATCTGGCGCCCTGGGTGGGCTTCGGCAAGCTCGGCGGCGGTCTCGATTCCGGTCAGGCCGCCACCGACGACCGTCAATGGGTCCCCCGGCTGGGTAGAGCCCACATGAGCGCGCAGGCGCAGGGCTTCGGCTCGGGTCGCGACGCTGAATGCGTTCGGGGCGACGTAGTCGGGGACCGATGCGGTGCTTCCCAACGCGTATACGAGGGTGTCGTAGTTGATGGTGTGGGGGGCTTTGTCGAAGGTGACAGTTTGCGCTGTTGGATCCACGGCGGTCAGCCGTGCCACGACCAGTTCAATGCCCGTCCCGGCCAGGAGATGGGCCAGGGGCAGGTCCCGCAGATGTTGTCCGGCGGCCAGTTGGTGGAGGCGTACGCGCTCGACGAATCGGTCGTTGTCGTTGACGAGGGTGACGCGCACGTCGTCGCGCCGGGCTGCGAGCATGCGATGTGCGACGCGCTTGGCGGCGGCAAGGCCGGCATACCCCGCGCCGAGGACGACGACATGGTGGCTGCCACTGGCGTGGGGCCTGTCCAAGGGACCCTCCTGATGACTTGTCGACGCCTCCTGGTTGCCGCGACGAGGCGGAGGCAGCCGAGCGTTGGTCCGGGGCTGGGGGCAGCGGAGGCAGGGACGAGACGTTGCCCGCGGTTGCTTGCTGCACGTGGCGGAGTGGCCGTGGGGGCACAGCCGTCACGCCACGCCGGTGAATCATGCCTGGCTTTGGTCAGGACTCTCCGGGTTCGCCTTGGCGAGCAAGCGGCCGCGGTCCAGCCAGGCGCGTTCCCATTGCTCGGTCAGGGCCGGGTAGATGATCAGGTAGCGGAACGGTGCGATGAAGCCCATGTAGAGCCGACCGAACGCGCCATTGGGTTTCACCAGCGCGGCCATGCGCAGTTCGTATCCGTCGTCGACCTGTACCCAGCCCAGGTGCATGATGTCGTGGACAGTCTCGTTGGCCAGTTCTCGGGCTGCCTCGTTGTCGGTCTGGTAGAGCTCGGTGAACGGGTCGGTGCAGGGGGTGGCGTCGTCCGCGGTCTGGGCGAGGTCCTGGGGGAGCCGGTTGCGAAGCGAGGTGACCCGCTCGCCGACACCGGCCTGGGGTGTGTCCCACCCGAACAGGGCGCCGAGCTTCCAGCGCACCGCGAACAGGAACCGGACCGGGAAGGGGTCCTTGCGCGAGTCGTAGGCCGCTTTGATGGCGTCGACCATCACAGGGAAGTCGTCGGGACCAGCGCCCGGGGCCCGGAACGACCAGACGTCCTCGATCCGGAAGTCGGGTGTGAACTCATGGATCCGCCAGTGCTGTTCGGTGTGTGCTTCCTGGGGGATGCGCATCGGCTACTCCTTCCGATTCGGGGTGCGGTGCCGATCGGGCGGGGGCGGGACGCTCAGAGCGACGAGAACGGTCTGAATAGCGAGGGACACGGCTCCGCTGGGCGCGAGGTCCTGCCCGGACGCGACGGCGCTGGTCCACGACACGGCCAGGACCCCCACCAGCACAGCGAGATACCTGAGAAGGAAGCAGCTCGCCAGAGCGGGGGCCCGGAGCGACCACACGAGGGCCGCCGCCAGTGTGCAGAACAGCACGCAGCTGAACAGCCACATTGCGTACAGGGTCAGTGTGGGGTCAGACGGAGTGTCGCTGGCCAGAAGGTCAGCGGGCCACCCCTTCCATGTGGCGAAGACAGTGTGGAGGATCGCGGCGAGGGCCGCGTAGATCAAAGTCGGCCACAGCCACCTGCTGCGTCGCGGCGAACGCGCAGCGCCTGGTGACGGCTTGTCCGATGAGGCGGGCGGGCGGGCCAGCCACGCCAGAACTGCCACTGCGGCGAGCAGCGCCCATTCCGGCACCGAGAACAGTCCGGACGCGCCATGAACGCGGAGGCCGGCCAGCAGGTACAGCACTGCCTGGGAGCCGTTGAGCATCGCGACGCAGCCAAGTACCGGACGGGTCACGGCCGTCGGCCGGGGCCGCAGCAGCAGGAGGACGACGGGATAGGTCCATGCGATCGCGGACACGCCGTGCCACATCATCCGCAGCCCGTGCTGGGTCTCTTCCTTGGCGTCGCCGTCGATCAGCGCGTCCAGGGTCGGACCGGCCTGCACGAATGTGTGCAGCACAGCGCTCACCGTGGCCAGCGCCGCGGCACCCCACAGAGCCCACGTTCGCGGGAGTTCCACCGCCGCGGGCGAGCTCCGTCTCATCGTCGTCGAGTGGTCCATGTCGTCCCTCCGGGTCCGACTGGGGGGTGCCGCCCGGCAGCAACATCGGCCGACTTGAGGACCGAGCCCAGGGCGCCGGGGCAACTTAAGGAACTATTAGTTTCGAAACCTACAGTTCCGTATACTGCCTACATGTCTGCTCGAAAGCAAGCCAGGAACCAGGGAGGCCGTCCCCGGGAATCACGCGTCGACGACGCCATCGCCTCCGCCGTCCTCGAGTTGCTGGCCGAGGTGGGGTACGCGCGGCTCACGACGGACGAGGTGGCCGCGCGGGCCGGCGTCGGGAAGGCGGCGATCTACCGGCGCCACGACAGCAAGCAGGAAATGATCTTCGACGTCCTGGTACAGGGTGAGTTCCTGGCGGAGCCACCCGACTGCGGATCCCTCCGCGCGGACCTGGCCGCCGTGGTCGCCGAGATCGCGGACAGCATGTCCGCACCGCCTCCGGGGACGATTCCCGGCCTGCTGGCCGACGTGCACGCCGACCCCGCCCTGAACGAGCGCTTCGACGCGAAGTACCTCGGCGCGCAGCGCCGGACGCTCACCGAAATCCTGGACCGCGCCGTCGCGCGCGGCGAACTCGCCGCCCGACCCGACCCGGCCGTCCTCAACGCCCTGCTGGTCGGCCCCGTCTTCGCCTGGCTGTTCCTGCTGGCCGAATCCCCGGAGCAACTTCCAGTGCTGAACTCAGCAGTCGTCGACACGGCCCTTGCCCTTGCCAGCCGAACGGCTCTGCCGGCTCCGGGCGACGCGGCGCCGTAGCCGTGCAGCCCATGCCCAACTCCTGGGGGACCCCGAGCTGGTCCTCGTGGGCCCTGTGCGGAAGCTACACGTGGGGCGTGTCTCGTCGTGAAACTACCGCCAGACCGAACTGCGGAGCACGGCATCGACGTTCGTCGCACCGCCACGCACCAACCGCTGCGCCCAGCCGCCGGGTGTAGCGATCCACTGGGTAGCTCCAGATGGTGAGGTGATGGTGAGGCTGCGCCGACCAGCCGGCAATTGGGCCCCGGTGGACCCACGCCCCCACGTTGGCCGTGCCCGGCCACAGGCTGAAAGGGCCCGGCGACGCGCGGTTCTGCCATATCAGATCTGTCCAATTTATACATTCGCCGGCGAATGCTCCGGCGTAGCCTTCTCGCGATCAACCAAGCTTTGACAGCCGACGCCCGCCACAGGGCCGATGAACGATTACGGAACTCGCCAGAAAAGGGCGCAGCCACGGGCCCACGCGCAGATTGGATTCCCGGTCTCGATGATGCGAAGACTCCAGGCGAAGCCTATTCAGAAACCCCCGGCGACCCTGCGGCATCGATACCCTGGTACGTGCGCATTGCCGAGAACCCGGCCGGCCCCATCGCACTCCCACGTGCTGTGGACCTCTTCAGCCACGACTGCACCCACATCATTCTGGGACGAGGGACGCTTTCCCATGACGAAGCGTTCGTATTGGGTGTAACCATGGGCGCGAGCGGATTCCTCCACAGATGGCGCAGGCGCTGTTCAAAGCTTGGGCGAGAGGCACGTACCGAGGTTCGTTCCGCCTATCCTCCAGTGACCTCCAGGTCTTCGATATCGCTGGCGAATACGGCCGTCGCGGGGGTATTCATCCCCTGCATTCCGTCAACTGGAAAGATTTCCTTGACACCCCCTCGGATATCTCCGCGATTCCCTCGGACTCGATAGAAGAAACCTCCTCGCCATCTATTCCGGGGAGAGGGCGCTGTGGCCCGACGATGCCGTCCACGAGCGTGATCAGGGCTCGGCTGTCGTGAAAAGCTCCCGGGCTGTCCTGGCATCTCGGCAGTCACGCGGCACGGTACGTGTGCAATCTGCTCGCGGTGAGACATGAACTCCCGCCTCGCAGACAAGAGCAAGCAGCTCGCCAAGAACCGGAGCGGACGTGAACAGGACCCGATGAGCTCACCGACCACGCAACCGAGTCCCTTCGCCCGCACCGCGGTGGGCGCCGCCCTCGCCGCCGTGGTGGCGTCAGCGGCGCAGCTTGTGCTGCCCGCCCCTGTGCGCTACGTCGAGTTGGTCTGGTGGCTCCCGCCCGCCGTGACGTTGCTCGGTCTGGCGGCCGCTGTGCTGTTGGCATCCCCGCGCCGCTTGGCCCTGGTCTCGCGCCGTCGGGTGATCACGGCGGGGGTCCTCGTCGCGGTGCTCCTCGCTGTGGTCTCAGGCGGGTTGGCTGTCGACGTGATCCGGCTGCTCGGCTCGGTGTTCGACGTCGAGGGGTTCGGCGGCGGAGTGGACTGGCCTGGCCTGGTCGCCCGTGCGACCGGGCTGCTCGCCGTGGTCACCCTGGCGGTGGCGGTGTTTCGGTACGCCCGGGTCTCCGGGCCCGGATGCGACACCTGCGGCCGCCCGGTGGATGGGCCGCAGCCGGAACCGAAGGTATGGGTCGGGTACCTGGCTGCAGCGTTCGCCTTGCCCTACCCGCTGCTCAAGACCGCGTGGGCGCTCGGCGCCACGATCGGGCTGAACAGGCATAGCGACCTGCTCGAATTCGGTGTCAGCTGGCTGCCGGTGATCCCGGCCCTGATCGGCGTCGTGCTCGCCCTGGCGCTGGTGCACCGGTGGGGCCGAGTGTTCCCGCAGTGGGTACCGCACCGCGCCGGGCAGCGGGTCCCACGGTGGCTGCCGCTGACCGGCGGCTGGTTCGGCACCGGACTTCTGCTGAACACCGGAGTGCCGGGGATGATCGCGTACTTCAGTGCCCTCGGCGAGCCCCCCGATCCGGACGCGGACGACACGATCCAAGACTGGGTCGCGCTGCCGCTCTACGGCGGATTCCTGACCTGGGGACTGGCGCTGGGCGCAGCGACGTGGTCGTACCAACAAGTGACCCGACCCGATTGTAGGAACCACGAACCATCGTCACCTTGAGGAGGCCGTACACCAATCAGGGTCCGGCTCCGGGGGACGATCGACCGTACATCCGATGCGCGCCAAGACAAGGACGGTCCGGGTGCGGCGCATACGGCATATCGGCCGATTTCTCCTTGATCGTAGAGGGAAGTACGGATCAGGATGGCCATGCAGTGACAGCCGTGGGGATGCCCGCCGGCGCCGCGTGTGCCGTGCGGTCGGCACCGCACACGGACCCCTCCATGCCAATGGAGACGTCGAACAGGCGCCTTGGATAGGGGAGTTGGGTGTGCAAAGATCGCATCGAGACGCTGGTCAGAGGAGGCACCGGGCCCCGAGGCGCTGGACGATGCCCTGTCTCCTTGCCATCGCGGTTCTGTGCGGCGGCGGAGCGGTCGTGGCCGTCGCCGCTGTGACGAGCGAGCAGTGCGCCGGCACTTGCGCCACGCCGCGGACACCCGTCCTGACCGAGAGCTCCTCCGCAACTGCTGCTGCCCCCGCCGCGCCCGCCCCGTTGCTCATGGGCACCGGGCGCCCCACAGTGGTCGCATCGCAGTCGGTACCCGCCGGGCCCCCAACGCGTACTGCCGATTCCGTCAACCGTTCCTCCGCCGCGCAGGCGACGCCGACGACTCGCAGGCCGCCCTCCCCCAAGACGGCACCCCGCGATCCCAGAACGCCGCCAACCCCCGCTCCGCCAACGCCTCGTAAGACGCCTCGGGCAACCGCGCCCGTCCCGTCACACACGCCGACGACGCAGCCGGGAAACGGTGCGCCAAGCAGCAGGCCGGCGACCTCGCCGAATCCCTCGGCGCCTTGGCCCTCGATCCCGCCGGGCCCCGCGCCGACTCCGACCAGGACTCCGACCAGGACTCCGACCCCGACTCTGGCCCCGAGCCCGACTCTTACTCCGACGACGTCGCCGAGCCCCTCGATATCGCCGTCGGCCCCGACTCCCGTCGCCTCTGCGCCCCCGCAGAATCGTCCGGCGCGACGCTAAGACGTCATCTCATTTGGCTCGGTAGCCTGGGCTGGTGTCGATGGTTGAGCGTTTGGTGCCGGATGAGTTGTACGAGCTCTTCCGGCGGGTGGTTCCTGCGGCTCCGGTCCGTCCGCAGGGCGGTGGCCGGCGGCGGCACGGCGACCGAGAGGTGCTGGCCGCGATCGTGTTCGTGGCGACCACGGGCTGCACCTGGCAGCAGTTGCCGCCCGTGTTCGGCCCGTCCGGGCCGACCGCGCACCGCCGGTTCACCGAGTGGACCAAGGCGCGGGTGTGGGCGAAGCTCTACCGCCTCGTCCTCGACGAGCTCGGTGCGCGCGGGGAGTTGGACTGGTCGCGGTGCGCGATCGACTCGGTGAACGTGCGGGCGATGAAAGGGGGGACCTGACAGGTCCGAATCCTGTGGATCGGGGCAAGAAGGGTTCGAAGATCCACCTGATCACCGAACGGACCGGTCTGCCCCTGTCGATCGGCATCTCCGGGGCGAACCTCCACGACAGTCAGGCCCTCGAACCGCTCGTCCTGGGCATCCCGCCGATCCGCTCCCGCCGCGGCCCGCGCCGCAGGCGCCCCGCGAAACTCCATGCGGACAAGGGCTACGACTACCGCCACCTGCGCCGCTGGCTGAGCAAGCGCGGCATCCGGCACCGCATCGCCCGCAAGGGCGTCGAATCCTCCGCCCGGCTCGGACGCCACCGCTGGACCATCGAACGCACCATGTCGTGGCTGGCCGGATGCCGGCGCCTGCACCGCCGCTACGAACGCAAGGCCGAACACTTCCTCGCCTTCACCGCCATCGCCTGCACCCTCATCTGCTACCGCAGACTCACCAAATGAGATGACGTCTAAGTACGTTCCCTACCAGGCCGGTTCCTTAGCCCCCTCATCGCCAGTCGAACCTGCACACCCAAGTCCTTGACCGTTCGCCTACGTTGGAGGTCCCCATGTCGTATCAGGAGAAGATCCGCATCGACGCTCCGACCGAACGGGTATGGGCCGTGCTCGTCGACGTGGAACGTTGGCCCGAGATGACGGCATCGATGAGCCGGGTGCAGCGCCTCGACGAAGGCGGCTTCGGGACGGGCAGCACGGTCCGTATCGAACAGCCCCGACTACTCCCACTGATCTGGCGGGTCGCGGCGTTCGAAGAGGGCCGTGCCTTCACCTGGACTGCCCGAAGCGCCGGGGTCACCGTTGTCGCGGGTCACTACGTCAGCCCAAGTGACGACGGCAGCGCAACCAATGTCACGCTGACAATCCGCCAGAGCGGCTTCCTGGCCCCCTTGGTTCGGCTCCTGACATCCAAGCTGACACGCCGCTACCTGCGCATGGAGAGCACGGGGCTCAAGCGAGTGAGTGAATCAGGCACCGGGTGTCGCGCCGAACCAGACACGCGACGGTGAGCGCCGAGGGTGCACTGCGGCCAACCGAGGAGGCAAGGCACCAGGTCATCGTCAGCCAAGAACGCGACGCAAGTACTGTGACCGGAAACTTTTACCGAGTTGCCCAGATGGCTTTGACACGTCCGCGGCACAAGGGAAGGACCCGCCCGGTCGCTTGACCACGCCTGGATGGCGAGACACAGCCTGCGCAAGACAGGACCGCGCAGCGACGCATCTCCGACGCCGTCCGGGCTCTGCGCGACTCAAGTCAAAGGGAAATCGCCTCGCGCACCAGTCGCTGCTGCATGGCTCTCGCCAGGAACTCGGCCCGAAGGACAGCCGGTTCCCGGGCTGACAAGACCAGATCAAAATCATCCGTGGTGCAGACGACTATCTCACGGGACCTGTCTCGAAACGCGAGAGCGAAAGCCTGATCGTAGGAACCCAGGCCAAACCAGCCAGTGATCTCCGCGACTCGCAGCGGCAGTTCGATTGGGCTGTCAGTGTCTTCGAACGGCGCCAATTCAAGCCATTCATCCGAAAACCGGCTGCGGCCCATTCGCAGCGGTTCAACCTGCCAGCGAATCCCGTCGAGTTGCGTCGGGCCCAGGCAGTGCAGGCCCTCCTGATCGTACGTCAGGGACACATACCCGGTGTCGATCTCCATGACCACGGTGCACAGCAAGGGGATGGCGCCGTCCGCCGATACGGCGTTGAGGCGCCAGAGGCGAACCAACGTGGCCCCGAGCAGCCGCTCAACGTAGGGCGAAAGAAGTCCGCTCGGCACAGGGGATGTCGGGCGCCCTGGCGGCACGAAAATCCAGCTCCTTCGAAGGCGGGGCGTTTCACTCTTCGAGCCGTCGAGATTTGGTGAAGCAGCAGATTCAGTCGTGCATCGGCCAGCCGCGGATACGTGCGAACTCGGCGTCCCTGGTCTCGCGACGGGCGAGGACATCGGCCTGCATGGACTGCATTTGCGCCAGTACCCTCATCCGGTCCTTGAGAGGAAGGCGGCTCAGGTAAACGCGGCCTTCCAGATGATCCATTTCGTGCTGCAGGCACCGAGCAAAGGCGCCACTGCCCTCAAGCTCAACGGTGTTTCCGCGATTGTCAACGCCGCGCACGCGGGCGAGCGCAGCACGATCAATAGGTGCGGCCGGTCCGGGAACGGAAAGGCACCCTTCGACTTCCCTCGACCGGGTGCCATGAGAAGGGGAGATGCGTCGGAGGGACGGGTTGATTATATGCCCGACATGGCGCGCCCCGTCCTCATCCGCGCAATCATAGACAAAAATCCTCAGCCCCACACCCACCTGGTTCGCAGCCAGTCCGATACCTCCCGCGGCGTACATCGTACGAAACATGTCAGCGATGAGCTGCTTCATCTCATCGGTCCCTACGACTGCAACGGTTTTGCACCGCTTGCGCAGGATAGTGTCGCCCACGACAGCGATGCGTCGACTATTGCCCTTCTGCGCGTCCGGACTGAAATCGGGGTACTCGGCTACCTCTTTTCCGTTGAGGTAGACGACGCTCGCTGCGGGCACGCTTTCCTTCTCCCGATTAGCACTGACGGAAACCCAATAAACCTACTGGATGCGACTTTCCCGCGGCTTGCAATTACACGACAGCTGCAGCGCCCCCGGCGGCGCGCCGGGACCAGGCACCGAACCCGTCCGAGACCGCGCGGCAGTCGACGCGGTGCCCACCGCGCCCCACCGCAGCGGACGTACGGAAGGCCCCAAAAACCCGGATCTCCGGCAGATCCCGCCACGGCACCCCGGTCCGCAACCGATAGAGCACCCCGTTCACCGTCGTCGGCGGCAACAACGCTGCCGGCACGTCCCATTCGGCCTGCGTCAGATCACCACGACCCACGACAGGAACAACGAGCCACCCATCACACAGTCACAAGGTCCCCAAAGCGCTGCCTAGGTCGATCGGTGATGGCGCTTCTTGAGTTTGGCCGTGGTCGACATTGCGGATGCTGTTGATGGTCTTTGTGACGTCGGGTCGAGTCTGCAGGGGCGGGCCCGCCTCCCGGAGGCGGAGGCGGCCCTGCGGCGACGAAGGTACCGACTCCTCGGGTGGTTTCCCGTCGGCAGAACCCGGCGGGAGCCGTCACCGAGCCGGCGGCCAGCCGTACAACACCCGCTCCGCATCTGCGTCGTTGGACCGGCATGACTACGCAGACCTGACGATGCGCGAGGCCGTCGACACGCTGTGTCGTGGTGGTCCGTTGCCGGTGGGAATGGCCGAGATCTACAAGATCTCGGCGCACGCTGCAGCCATGGTTTCGTGTGTCGCGCCTTCTGGCGCCTTCGTCCCCGACCTGGGAGAAGCCGTGCGTTCCCGTACCGTGGCCGTGTCCGTCGCCATTCTGAGTGGCCTGATGCTCTCCGGATGCTCGGGCGACTCGAACTGGGGTGACAAGGACAGTGACTCGCCGTCACCCGCGCGGAAAGGCTTGGCCGCCTTGGAGAAGCCCGCCGAAGGGCCTACTCCGGACGGCGTTCAGGACAACACCACCAAAGACTCCAAGACCCTGGCGACCGAGGCCGTAGCCGTCATGGCCGATGCCCCCGCTCTGAAGGTGGCTGCGGCCGGTACAGGCGAGGACGGACAGGCAATCAGGACCGAGGGGTGCGTCCGCACAACTGACAAGGCCCTACGCGTTGTCTCAGAGCAAAGCGGCGGCGTGTTCGAAGTTATCCACTTCGATGGCTATCAATACATGCAGGGTGATACGCGGGCGTGGCTCGCCCTAACCGGTCTCCACTCCGCCGAGGCCAAGGCTGTGTTCGATAAGACACTTGCCGGAAACAGGTGGGTCAAAAGCAAGCTCAGTAGCGACGACGTCTGGTCCCTCCCCCTCGCCGGCGTGGCCGATGCCGTCACCAAGGGCGAGCCGACAACATTCAACGGCAAGCAGGCCGTCCCCCTGCTCCGGACCAAGGCGGACGGCGAGGTGGTGACCAACTACGTCGCGGCACGCGGCACCCCGATAGTCCTTGGCTCGTTGACCTCCAAGCCCGGCACCCCGTTCAAGGTTGAGACCATCGTCGATAGGAGCGACGCCTGCGATGTGAGCGCCCCGGCCCCCACCAGGACCGTCGGCGCGGAGGAACTGGACAAGCAACTCGAAGCCGTCCAGGAGTGAGCCTGTAGGTGCAACCCTTTCACCCTGTTTTGATACCGGTGGCCCGGCGGGAGTTGCCGCAGATCTGGGCCTTTGGCGAATCGCGGCACGGTAGCGGCGGGTGTACGTGGCGTGTCCGGGGCGGGCGGGCTTGCGGGCGCAAGGTCGGCGAGGAGCCGGCACTGCTGGTCGGCGGACAGTTCGGCGATGCCTTTGGCTTGACCGCACAGTTCCGTCCAGCGGACGTTCTTGCGTACCCGGGCGGCGCGTTCGAGGACGTCGGACCGCCAAATCGCACGTTCCGGCCAGGGAGGGCGGGCCGAGCCGCACGACTTACCCGAATCGTGTTCCGAGGAGAACGGCCGCTTGGGGCGGTGAACGCGTGTCCGGAGCGGCGGTGCCGAGACGCTCTGGCGGCAGGCTCGACTCGGGGGTGGACGCGACAGGCGTCGTGGGCGGCGCAACGGGCGGCCGCCCGGTCGGCGTGGGCGGCGTCTCGGGCAGCCCGGACGCGGGCATCTCGACAGCGGTCGGCATGGGCGGCGGAGACGAGTCGACGGGCGGGGCCGACGGAGACGCCAATGGCGAGGGTGTCGTCGTGCCGGGCGTGGGAGCGCCGCTGTGTGCGGGGGGTACGGGCGGCGCCGGGGCGCTTCCGCCCGAGCCGGGGGCAAGAAACGTCCAGCCGAGCACGGCGATGCCCGCCGCTGCGGCCACGGTCGCCGGAACCGCTATGCGCAGCACGGGCGTTCGCAGCCCGGCAAGACGCCTTGCGGCCCCCGGAGGCGGCACGGGCGGCTGCGGGGGGCGCAGGGTAGCCGCGGTGATGTGCGCGGCGCGGTGCTCCAGGTGCAGGCGTACGCGGTTTTCCAGCACCCTCAGTTCGGATTCTGGCGTCATCGTCCTGGCTCCAGCATCCGGTGCAGCACCTTGAGTGCGCGGTTCGCGGTGGATTTGACGGTGCCCTGCGGTACGCGGAGGGTACGCGCGATGTCGGCCTCGCTGAGCCCGCCGAAGTAGCGCAGGACCAGTACTTCGCGCTGGCGTGGCCGCAATTGGCTGAGGGCGGTGCGGAGTTCGCGGTCCGATTCGGCGCGTATCGCGTCCTCTTCGGGGGACGGCATCACCGGCTGTGCGTGCGGTACCCACGCGCCTGCGGTACGGCGGCGGCGGAGCAGCGAGCGGCTTCCGTTGACGACGCCGCGGCGGAGGTAGCGCAGCGGGTCGTCGATGCCCTTCAGGTGTAGGCCGTAGCGGCGGTAGGTCGCCGCGAAGGTGTCCTGCACGATGTCCTGCGCCGCTTCCACTTCGTCGACCAGGAGCGCGGCGAGGCGTACGAGTTCGACGCGGTGCGCGTGGTACAGATCGGTGATCGTCAGCTCGCTCGGCGGCGGCGCTTCGGCGGACGACGGCCGGTCGACCGCGGACACAGCGTGAACTGGGGACGCGGCGTGGACCGGCGTGGAGGCCGTCTCGGGGACGGGCGTGTCGGGGTGGTTGCCGAGGCCGCGGCGTACACGGAACGACACGCCGGACAGGTCGTGACCCGGTGCGCGGCGGAACCAGCTGCGCCGTGGTCCGGCCGGGCCGGTCTGTCGCGGCAGGGTGCTTGCCGTGGCCATGGGCTCCTCGATGGCACAAAGGTGGGGCGGGGAAGGCGCTTGCCGAGCCTGTTTCGGGGTGACTCGGCTGTGGCTTGCGCGTACGGCGTCACAGCCACGGTCGCACCACAGGCCCCGCGCCGGCTCCGGCGCGGGGCCCACATCAATCGGCTCGAACCGGGCCGGGGCGAGCCGGGATCAGGCGGTCGTCCTTCGGCGGCGGCGAGCCATGAGTACCCCGCCCACGCCGACGACGAGGAACGCGGCACCGGCCCCTCCGTACACCACCGCCGAGTTGCCGCCTCCGGTACGAGCCAACTCCGGGGGCGCCGGCGGAGTGACGGTCGGTGTCCCGGTGGACGGAGGTGCAGGCACCTCAACGGCCGGTGCAACGGTCGACACGGGCGGACGGGGAACGCCTGTCTGTGGAGCCGTCGGCCTGGGCGTCTCCACGGGTGGCTGCGCGGTCGGTGGGACCGACGGTGTCCCGGTGGGCGGGGCGCTCGGTGACACGCTGGAGCTGGGGGTGGTCGCGTACGCGGCACCGACGCCCGTGGTCAGCACAACGCAGGCCGACACGAGGACCGTGGCAGCACCGACACGGGCGCGGCGGCCCAGCGCGGCACCACGGCGGATGGGAAAGGACAAGTCCGGACTCCTCACAGGTTCCGTACCGCGGAAGCGCGGTACGGGTATCCAGACGTGCGACTCGCTCCCGGGTTCCCTCGAAACGGCGGAAATCTTCGTCGGGATTCCGCGCCGTTGTCCTTCGCGACCCGCCACGCAGCGACTGGGCAACGGAAGTTGGGGCTGATCGATCCCCCCAACCGACGACGTGTGGTCGCCCGGCGGCGTCGACCGGCTCCTCGAGACCGCCGAGTCCCACTAGGTGGTCTGGGTGCGCAGGCCGGCCTCGACCTAGAGGAGGACCAGGAGGTGCGACAGCCCGGCCCCGTGTCCACCGGTAAGCGGCATTGCGGCGGTGGCGCGGCGGTGGCGCGGCGGTGGGTCTGCGCTGGTGTGTTGGTGTGTGCTGCCGTCCGGCGGTGGCGTCCGCTGATCAGGGCAGGAGCGGCCGCCGCCGGTAGGCGAGGCGGTCGTGGGCGCACCGCAGGTCGGGGCACGCCACGCGGCCCTACGGGCGGGCGTTCGCCGGCACCACGGTGAACGTCGCGGTGCCGGCGCCGCCGAACGGGCAAGGGAACGCCACCGGGCGTCACCCGCTGCGGGGTGTTGTTGGGTTTCGGGGGCTCGTCGTAAATTCCTTCGGGTTGCCGCACGTTGGGGGGGTTGAGGCGACCGCGTCCCCCGACAGGCGTAGCCGTACGGCGGGATACGACACCCGATGCTGTGTACGTTTTGCAGCTAATGTCGCATGTTGAACGCGGAACTTCACTGCCGCACCCCACGTCCCCTGTCCTCGCCGAGGACCTCTCCCAGGTCTCCCAGGTCTCCCAGGTCTCCCAGGTCTCCCAGGTCTCCGAGGTTTCCGAGGTTTCCGAGGTTTCTGCGGTTTCCGAGGTTTCCGAGGTTTCTGCGGTTTCTGCGGTCTCTGTGGTCTCTGCGGTTTCCGCGGTTTCCGAGGTTTCCGCGGTTTCCGAGGTTTCTGTGGAAACGCTGCTCTCGCGGCGCCGTGTCTTCCGCGGAGCGGCCGTCCTTGCGGGAGCCTCGGTACTCCCGCCGGGCCTGTCCCGTGCGATCGCCGCTCCGCGGCCCGGGCCGCAACCGGGCCCGTCGACACGCCAGATCGGACCCGTCGACCCCGAACAGAGCCAAGCGCTCATGGTGCCGGGCGGCAACGGCGTCATCTACAGCATGCAGTCCGACGGCCGCCTGAAGTGGTACCGCCACCTGGGCCGCGACACCGGGACGCCGAGCTGGGCGAACTCCGGTATCGGCCGCGACCTCGGCGTGGGCTGGCAGGCACACACCCAGGTGCTGGCCGCGGACGACGGCCAGTTCTTCGGGCTGTGCGGTGACGGCACCCTCGCGTGGTGCAAGTACACCCTGACCAACCCGAACACCGGCGAAGGCACCTGGCACCCGAACACCAACACCATCATCCACCGCGGATTCGGGAGCTACAGCTACATCTTCGGCGGCAAGCAAGGCGTCATCTACGCGATCGACGCCAACGGCGACATGTACTGGTTCCGCTACCTCGCCGGGGACGGCAGCACCACCACCGGCGCCTGGGCCAACGGCGGCGTGGGATCCCGCATCGCCACCGGACGCCGCCTGTACGGCCTCCACTTCGCCGATTCCGACGGCGTGATCTACGCCGTCCAGCACGGCGGGGACCTCCACTGGTACCGGTACCTCGCCGGGGACGGCAGCAACGGCCCCGGCGCCTGGGCCAACGGCGGAGCACCCATCACCATCGGCGGCGACTGGGACTGGGCCTGCTCGGTGGAACGCTTCGCGGACACCGGGGCCCTGTACGCCGTATGGGTCGACCGCGCGAACCCGAACGCCTCCGACCACCAACTGCGCTGGTACCGCCTGATGAACTGGCGCACCGTCCACCAGGACGGCCAACCGGTGTGGACCAACGGCAACGGCGCCCTGGTCGGCACCGGATTCACCACCAGCCGCACCGCGGCCCTCCAGGGCTACACCGACACATGGTCGGCCGCGCCGGGCGAGTCGCTCGCGGTCTCCGTCTCGACGGCCTTCGAGCGCTACCAGGCCACCGTGCTCCGCCTGGACGGCCCCCTGACACCGGGAGCCGCCTCCGACCCCAACGCCCAGGTGGTGCTCGGCCCGACGACGTACTCCGGACGCATGCGCCCGCTGCCCGCCGGCTACCGCGGCAGCGGCTGCGGCTGGCCCGCCGACTTCACCGTCACCGTCCAGCCGACCTGGAAGTCCGGCTCCTACGCGATCCGGCTCACCGGCGCCAACAACATGCGCCGCTACATCCCGTTCGTCGTACGGCCGGCAGCCCCCACGGCCCCGATCGCGGTGCTGCTGCCCTTCCTGACGCACAGCGCCTACAACCACTGGGGCGGGCACTTCCAGTACAGCTGCGACACCTACCCGACCCGCCGCACCCACACCATGCTGCGGCCCTTTTCGGAGTGCTCTCCCGAACCGCCCGGCCGGATCGACATCCGGTTCTACGGCGACCTCCTCCTGCTGCGCTGGCTGGCCGACAACAACATCGCCTACGACTGCTACCAGGACCTCGACCTCCACCACGACGGCAGCTGGCCGGGCAACTACAAGGCGGTGATGCTGGGCTCCCACCCGGAGTACTGGACCCCGGCCATACGCAACGGCCTGGAGGCGTACCTCACCGGCGGAGGGCGGCTGATCAACACCGGCGGCAACTGCATGTACGAGCGGGTCGACATCACCGCCGACGGGACCGCCGTGCTGCACCGCGACTCCCTGGGCAACCGCTGGCTGTGGCGCGACCAGGGACTGCCGGAACGCAACGTGCTGGGCGTCGCCTACAACGGCTCCTACCTGGACTTCGCCCCCTACCAGGTCGACATCAACCACCCGTTCCTGGCCGGCACCGGCCTGGGCCCCGGCGACCAATTCGCCCAGACCGGCTACAACTTCGGAGGCAGCGGCTGGGAACAGGACAGCAGCGACGTCGGCGGGCCGCCGCTCCCGGGCGTCACACGGATCGCGCACGGCACCCAGCCCCTGGGCGCGCACATGGTGCACTTCGGCCGCGGCAACGGCGGCTGGGTCTTCTCGACCGGCTCGGTGACCTTCAACGGCACCCTCGCCAACGACGCGGCCTCGTCCCGCATCCTGCGCAATGTGATCGCCGCCGCGGTCGCGTGACCCGCCGCGGCGACGGAACAGCCGACATGGAACGGCCGACGCCGGGCACCCCACCGCGCCAACGGCCCTGCGGCCCGCGACGGCACGAACTACCCACGCCTGCCGTGATCCACCCACCCCATCCGGTCGCGGTGTGTCCGGCTCGGGCTTCGGTGTGGCTTTGGCGTGGGCGAGCGGTAGGACTCGGTGCCGGTCTGGATGATCGCGCCGTTGAACGTGAGCCGGCCGACGACGGCGGCGCAGAGCCGGCGGCGGGCGAAGGCCCCGGTCCGTCCGCTGAAGGATCCTCACGACCAACCCCATCGCCGCTCACGTCCGCCGCTCACGTCCGCCGCTCACGTCCGTCGCTCACGTCCGTCGCACGCGCCGCGTACCGCACCGGACAGACCGGCGACTGCGCCCTGCTTTTCGGTGGTCTCGGCCCGAACCACCGGCCCCCAAAGGCCGATCCGGCCGATCCGGCCGTGAAGGGATCGGGGGGCCGGGGGCCGGGCCGCCGCGTGAATTGGCTTTTCAACGGACCGATTGTCCGCGCCGCGCAGGCAGGTGTCCCGCACACGCGGTGCGGTGTTCGCCGCTGGGCTGTTCACACGGCAACGACTAGCGTGCGAGCGCTGGTTCTCGCCGACCATAGGAGTCGCAGATGGCACACGCCGCATCGGTCCTCGACGGGCTGAAGATCACCGACCTGATGGACTCCCCGGCCGTCCCCGCACGTTCGCCGCTCGGCACCGTGCTGCGGACCCAGGTCGCCGCAGACAACCCGACCGGCTTCTCCAGCCACGTATCGGACGACCCGGCAAGCGGCTTCTCCAGCTACGCATCGGACGACCCGGCAAGCGGCTTCTCCAGCTACGTGGCGGACTACTCCGCGAGCGGCTTCTCCAGCTACGTGTCCGACGTCGCCCCGAGCGGCTTCTCCAGCTACGTATCGGACGACCCGGCAAGCGGCTTCTCCAGCCACGTGGACATCGACGCGAAGCGCTGACTGAGCCGGACAGCGCCGAGGAGCACACGGCCCGCCGCGCACGGGCGCCGTCAAAACACCCTGGAACGGCGGGCTCCAGCCGGTTCGGCGACACTCGCCGCCGGCGGGCCAGGGCGGATCACCCTCCGTGGGAGCGGATCCCCCTCTGTGGGAAAGGAACACGGAGTGGAGCTGTTGTCTGCTCCGGCACGCATGCCGGTGAACCCCGAGTGGCCACTGAACATCCCCTCACACCGCTCGCTGGGCTCCCTGTGGCGACCGGTTCCCTTGCAACACTTCGTCGTCAAGGTCCACAGCCGCTGCAACCTGGCCTGTGACTACTGCTACCTGTACGAAATGGGCGACCAGTCCTGGCGCGCGGCCAGCAAGGCCATGTCACCCGAGGTCGCCGACCGGACCGCGCTCCGCATCGGCGAACACGCACGGGCCCGCCACCTCGAGAAGGTGACCGTGATCGTGCACGGCGGCGAACCGATGCTCGCCGGCGTGCAACTCATCCGCCGCCTCGCCGAAGGGGTACGCCGAGCAGTCCCCTCCTACACCGCGGTGTCACTGGCCATACAGACCAACGGCCTGCTGCTGGACGACGCGACCCTGGACGCACTCCACGCACTCGGCATCTCCGTCGGCGTGAGCCTCGACGGCGACGAGACCGCCAACGACCGCCACCGCCGCCGCGCCGACGGACGCGGCAGCCACGCCGACGTCACCGCCGCGATCGCCAGGCTCCGCGACCCCTCCCGACCGGGACTGTACGGCGGACTGCTGTGCACGATCGACCTCGCGAACGACCCGGTCGAGGTCTACGAAGCACTCCTCGCACACGCCCCACCGACCATGGACTTCCTTCTCCCGCACGGCAGCTGGGACGAACCACCACCATCGCGCGGCACGGACGCCACGATGACGCCGTACGGGGACTGGCTCGCGGCGGCCTTCGACCGCTGGTACGACGTCGAGGAGACCGAGACCAGCGTGCGCCTGTTCCGGGACACCGTCGCGCTGGTCCTGGGCGGCTCGGGCACCTCCGAGCAACTCGGACCCGAGCCGGCGACGGTCGTCGTCGTCGACACCGACGGCATGATCGAGCAGGTCGACACCCTCAAATCCGTCTACGACGGCGCCGCCGCCACCGGAATGTCCATCACGTCCCACAGCTTCGACGACGCACTACGCCATCCGTCCCTGGCCGTACGGCAGCTGGGCGTCGCCGGCCTGGGCGTGACATGCCGCTCCTGCCGAGTCCGAGAGGTCTGCGGCGGCGGCTACTTCGCACACCGGTACCGATCAGGTGTCGGATTCGGCGAACCATCGGTCTACTGCCCGGACCTGATCAGATTCATCGAACACGTCACAGGGCGCGTAGCGGCCAGCGTCGCGGCCGCCAAGTCCTTGGGAAACCACGCATGAGCACCCCCGCCCAACCGCCCGTCGACCCGCGACTGACACCGGTGACACCCCTTCCACCCCGCCCCGGACCGGACGAGCCGCCCCTCGCAGCGAAGACCGACCCGCCGCGGACGGTACGCGAACTGGTCGGCGAACTCCGCGACCTCGGCGTCCGGACCCACGACGTGCTGCTGGTGCACTGCCGCCTGCGCGGCATCGGACCGGTGGAACGCGGACCCCGCGGCGTCCTGGCCGCACTGACCGAGGCCGTCGGCCCGGGCGGCACACTGGTGATGCCCACCTTCACCGAACTGAACTCCGACACGTCACTGCCCTTCCAACGCGCGACCTACGGTCTCAGCGACGCGGAAATCGACGCCTACAAGCAGGAGATGCCGCCCTTCGACCCGGCCTGGACACCCGCGTCGCCCACAATGGGGGCCTTGCCGGAGGTGCTCCGGCAGGCACCGGGCGCGGTCCGCAGCTCGCACCCCCAATCGTCGTTCGTCGCAAGGGGACTACTGGCGAACGGCATCGTGCGCCACCACAACCCCGTCTCGCACTTCGGCGAACAGTCACCGCTGTCACGGCTGTTCTCGCTACCGGACGCCAAGGTGCTGATGCTGGGGACAGGCTTCTCGGCGTTCACCGCCTTCCACCTGGCGGAGTACTTCCAACCCAAAGTCGCCACACGGATGTACCGCTGCGTCGTCCCCGACTGGCTGGGCCGCCCAAGCTGGTTCTCGTACGAAGACGTGCTCCTGGACCTGGCCGACTTCGACCTGATCGGAGCGGCCCTGACCGACAACCTGACCATCCGGGAAGGACCCGTCGGCGCCACCCGCGCCAAACTCGTTCCGCTGATCCCCGCCGTCGCGTTCGCCGCCGACTGGATGACACGACACCGCGCGGACGGCCGCCCGACGGCCGTCGCGTAACACGGCGGCCCCACGCGCCACGAGCCCGACACGGGCGCAGCACACCTCCGGTACCGGTACCGCCCGACAGGGCCCCAGACCGCACCTCCCTCCCCTCCGCCTCCGGCCGCCCCCCGGGAGCCACAGACCACCACCGTCCACAGCACCCGCGCAAACCGGAGCCCGCACCCGCCAAATCGCCCGCAACGGCTTCGAACGCCCTCCAGCCGGAACCGCCTTAAGGGGCTGAAACAAGCATGACCGCTGCCATCAACAGGCATGCCCCGGGCCAACCTTCCGAAGCCCTGAGACAACCAGCCCAGACAATCGCCGAGCACGTGCACCCGCGAGATGACGCCGCGCTCGCCGACCACACGCCCACGGTCGACGGCACACACGTGAACACCACGGACCCGCACGTCTCCGACCCCGAGCTCGAGACACCCGAGGACCTGGCGCCGTCCACGCTCCGCGAGGCCATCGGGCACGCGGTGGAGAACAACCGCGCCCACCATTCCGCGTACCCGCCCCCCAAGAGCCGGATACACGAGCACACCCCGGACGTGACCTCCGGCGAACGCGTGCCGCCGACCACCCCTGTGGGCCTGTACGTACCGCGCAGCAAGGAGCCGTTCCCGCCAGCGACGACGATGCCCGCAGTGCCCGCCGTCCCGGCCGGCGTCCCGCGCGTCGCGGCGCGCACACCGCCGGGGCCTGACCGGTCCGTCGACGCGGCGACGCCGCCGGCGGCGCGACTGTGCGGCGCCGACACCATGCACAAGACGGGCGGGCCCAAGCCGTCGCCAGGACCGGCCCGGGCGGACTGACCGTGCATCCACCGGGCACCGTCCGCGACCAACCGCAGCCGCCTGCGCTCACCCCCCGACTCCCGCGCGAGCCCTCCGCCGTGCGGAACCGGGCGCAAACGACGGCCCCGCGGTCCGACCGATCCTTCGACGACCCGTACGACGCGACCTCCGGAATAACAGGAACGCGGTAGCGCCGCCACAGCCAGGGGGCGGACCTGACACGCCCCGGCACCAAGGCCCAGCACAGGACTTCGTGGCGGCGGACGGCCCACGCGATCCCGGGGTCGACGCACGGCTCGAGCACCCGCGCGCCCCAGCAGCCGTGGCAGGCGCCCAGGAGTCCGCCACGGCGACGTCGTGGACCAGGCAGGCGAGCACGACGGTGTCGCCGAGCCATCGCCCGCGGACGAGGCGGGCCCGTGAAACATGCGGCCAGCCGCAAACGAGTCCAGGCGCAGCCGGAAGAAGCCGCCGAGGGCAGGGCGTCCGGGAACCGGCACACGGACGCAACGACCCTGCAGCGGACACGAGCCCG
The DNA here is from genome assembly GCA_045039925.1 of Streptomycetaceae bacterium NBC_01309. Classification (GTDB taxonomy): domain Bacteria; phylum Actinomycetota; class Actinomycetes; order Streptomycetales; family Streptomycetaceae; genus Yinghuangia. Next base: position 1,647 of record CP108401.1, on the reverse strand, counting down.
GCCGCCCCCACCGCCCGCCCGCCCCACCCCGAAGCCACGCAGACCCTCGCGCCGCCCCGCCGACCGCCCCGTACCGCTACAGCCCGGCCCTGAAGGAGCCCACCACCTCATGCGCAGGCTCATCGAATCGACGTACGTGACACTGGACGGCGTCATCAGCTCGCCCGCCCAGTGGAGCAGGCCGTACCAGGACACGCAGTACCACCAGTACGCCGCCGACCTCCTCAGCGACACCGACGCCTTGCTGCTGGGACGGCAGACGTACGAGGAACTCGCCGCCTCCGCACCGGACGTGAACGGCCTCGACGAGGGGCATGCCTCGCACCTCGACAGCCTCCCCAAGCACGTCGTCTCGCGCACCCTCAAGCACGCCACCTGGAACGGCACCCTCATCGCCGGCGACATCGCCGCCGAGGTCGCCGGCCTCAAGGAACAGCCGGGGCAGGACATCCTCAAGCTCGGCACCGGCGAAATCGACCGTGTGCTCCTGGCCCACAAACTCGTCGACGAGTACTTCCTCTGGATCTTCCCCGTCATCGCCGGACACGGAAGCCGCCTCCTCGACGGAGCAGACACCGCGCACCTCACGCTGCGCGGCACCACACGCCTCAACTCGGGCGTCGTCCTGCTCACCTACGCCCCCACCTAGGCCCACCCAGCCGGCGGACCACCCACCCACCCCGCACGGTCAGCGGCCACCGGAACCGGCGTACTCCCACCATGCCCGGCCTGCGACCGGACCCGGCGGCGACACGTCCCGCACTCACCGGCGCGAACCGCGTGCTGCCGCACCGGCACGCCACGGCTCGCACCACTCCCGGGCCGGCCCACCCGATCCACCAGCACAAGAACCGGAGCACCGCATGACCTCCTGACCACCTCGGCCGCCCCCGGGACCCGAACGGCTCCGCCGCCCCCACGACACCCCCGCCACCGACTCCGCCCTGGTCCCGGTCGGCGGCGACGGCTGCCGCGCCACGGTACGCAAGAAGCCGATGCTCGCCTCCCGCACCTTCACCCGGCAGCACATCACCCGCCCGACCCCCGACGAAGCCACCGACGTCATCCCGGCGTTCCACCCCCCGTCTGCGCCGACCCCGACCCCGACCCCGACGACGTCGCGTTCGCCGACCGTCACGCCGCGCACGGGAACGTCCGCGCCTGGGCCCGCCCGACCGCCCACACCCCCACCGCCCACACCTGACCACCCTGGCATGCCTCGGCCGCGCCACGCCGGACCGCGACGCACTGCGCTGGGCGTTCAGCCGCCTCGGCCGACCCCGCGGTCTCGTCCGCCGGTGGCGCGCGGATCGAGGCCTCGCGGGCGCCGACCGCGCTGCGGCTGCCGGTGGGTTGCTGTGGTCACTGTCGGCCCGGGGGAACGACGAGGGATCCGGGGCCGCACTTCGGGGATGCCGACGGTCGCCCCGGGGCTTCGGCGGACTGCTCCTCCGGGGCGCCCCGGGTCCGCTGCGGCGTGCGGGCAGTCCGGGACTAGGGCCTGTCTTATGAATCATGGTTTGAGTCAGAGGAAGATCGCGGAAGCGTGGAGCGCCGCCTGGTAGTTGGTGGCGAGTTTGTCGGTGCGCATGGCGATGCCGCGCCACTGCGTGAGCTGGTTGATGCAGCGTTCGACAGTGTTGCGCA